>DBAV01000138.1 GCA_002291875.1 Hyphomonadaceae bacterium UBA1001 | reverse complement strand
CACACAGGGACCCAGCCCGCAACATCGTTCCAGCATCCGCAAAGATCGCTGGACCCTTGCCCTCAATCCTCACCCTCAAAGGATAGGTCCCGGGTCCGATGCTGGCGCACCGGCCCGGGATGACGGCGGGGGTGGATCAGGAGGCGGGTTGGACGATCTGCTTCATGCAGCTGCCGGTGTCGCGCAGCACGTGCAGGCCGAGGCAGAACGAGTGCTCGTAGCGGAAGCGCGAGGCGGACACGCACTGCAGGGTCTGCAGGCGGGCCATCTCGATGCAGCCGCGGGTGGTGGGATCGTCGGCGATCAGCCCGATCTGCTCGGCCTGCGAGTCGCTGACGCCCAGCGCGTGATAGGCCGCCAGGGTCACGATGCGGTCGATGGTGTGCTGCTCGAGCGGGCCGGGACGGGCCTGGGCGGCGGCACCGGGATTGAACGCAGTCAGGGTCGCGGTGTCGGCCCGGTTGGCCAGGGCATCCCAGAACAGCCCGCCGCCGACGCCATCCGGCGCCACCGATCCCGACAGGCGCCCCGCCTGGATCGAGACGCGCTCGACGAAATTGGCCGGGGCGGCGCGCACCGTGCCGGACAGGTTGCGCAGTTCGGCGATGCGGGCCTGGGGACGGCCGGCAACCTGGTTCGACCAGCGCGCGCGCTGCAGCGAATAGGCCGACTGGCGGAACTGCTCGCCCACCGCCTGGGTCCGCGCGCCGTCCGCCGCAGCCGCGGCCAGGGCCAGCGCAACCGCCCGGTCGGCCCCCGCCAGCGTGCGCGCATAGCGGACATCATTGCGCAGGCCGGCGATGAACCGCTCGCGGCCATAGAAGGACGCGGTGTCGCGCACCGAGCGGACAAAGGCCGGGTCCTGGGCCGCCGCGATCGCCGCATAGGCCAGGAATCCCTTGGTCAGCGCGCGCGGATCGTGGCCGATGCCGGTGTTGAAGGCGTTGTCGAGATCGGCCGCCGCGTTCATCTGCACGAAGCGCAGGGCGGTGATGTCGTTCTGGAAGGCGATGTAGGGGCCGATCAGGCGCGTCAGCGGCGTGCCGACCTGGGGCGCGGCGTTCGCGGGCGCCAGGATCGGATGCTGCGACTGGGTGACGGCGGGCGTGGAATCCCCGTTCGCCGGCTGGGCGAGGGCGAGGGGTGCGCAGAGCGCGCCGACGAGCGCAGCGCCCGCGGCCAGAATTCGCTTCATGGGTTACCTCCGGACAGCGTTTTCGCTCAATCCCCGAGCCGGTTCGCCTTGTGTCGCAGTTCGGGCTACGTGTTAATCCTCGTTTGCAGAAGTTAAAGAAATGAGAACAGCAGTGGCGGAGCAGGACGTCGCACCGTCCGGGGTCGAGGCCCCGCCCCCGGCCTGGATCTCGTCGCACCTGGCCTGGATCGCGTTTGCTGTGGTGGGCGCGTTCGCGGCCCACCTGTCGGGCCTGCCGGTCCGCGAAGCGGGCCTGGCGGCTGCGATCGCGCTGGTGCCGGGCATGGCCGGCCTGCTGCTGGGGGCGCAGGCGCGCCAGGACTGGGCCCTGTGGCTGGCCGCCCTGGTGTGGACCGGATTTGCCTTCGTGGCCAGCGTCGGGCTGGGCGGGCTGTCCACCGCGGCGGCCCTGTTCCTGGTGGCCCCCGCCCTTGCGGCCCACGCCGGACGCCCCGAGCGGGCTGCGGCATTTGCGGGCCTGTCGGCACTGGCCTTCGCCGCCAGCGCCATCATCGGGCTTGCCAGCCCCGATCTGCCCTCGGGTGCCGGCGAGGCGCACCTGGCCGTCTTTGCCGCTCTGGCCGCAATCCTGATGGTGGGCGTGCTCCTGGCCACCGCCCGGCCCGAGGCCGCCGGGACCGAAGCGCGCGCGCCCCTGATGGCCGCAATGCCCCTGACGGCCGCACCCGCAAGCCGCACCCCGCGCGTCAGCCTGGATGCCGAGGGGCGCATCCGTGCCCTCGACCCCTCGGCTCAGGCGCTGTTCGAGCTGACGCCCGAGATCGCGGTCGGCCGGCCGCTGGGCAATTTCGTGCGCGCCGAGGACCGTGACGCTCTGGCCCGGGCGGTCCTTGCGGCTCGCGGCGACGGGCGTGCCGAGGTCGTGGTGTCACCGATGCGGGTCGATGGGCGCCGGATGGCGCTGTCGGTGGCTCTCGAGCGCGAGCGCGAGGGCGACGGGCTGGACGCGCGCCTGCACGATGTCTCGGTGCTGGAAGCGCGCCTTCAGGAAGCGGTGCGCGAGCGCGACGTGGCGCGCGAACAGGCCGCCATGCGTGCCGATTTCGTCACCGACGCCGCGCACGAGCTGCGCACCCCGCTGAACGCCATCATCGGGTTTTCCGACCTCTTGCGCTCGGGCGCGGCGGGCGCGCTGAACCCCGCGCAGGCCGATTATGTCGAGATCATACACGAGAGCGGGCGCTCGTTGGCCGATACGGTCGAGGCGACGCTGGACCTGTCGGCGATCGACCGCGGCGGTTTCGACCCGCAATGGGAGCCGACCGACCTGCGCCTGCCGGTGCGAGCCGCCATGACGCTGTTGCGCGGACGCGCCCAGGAAGCCGGTGTGGCGCTGGTCCTGTCCGAGGACAGCGCGCCTGTCGGCCTCGAGAGCGATCCGCGCATGCTGCGCCAGATCGCGGTCAACCTGGTCTCGAACGCGCTGAAATTCGCCCCCGAGGGCGGCACCGTCGACGTGTGGGTGGGCATGCGCGGCGAGCACGCCGTGCTCGAGGTGTCCGACACCGGCCCCGGCGTGCCGTCCGATGTCCTCGACCGGCTGGGCACGCGCGGCCTGCAGGGCGAGGACGAGCGGGTGCGCCGGCGCGGCAGCGGGCTGGGCCTGTCGATCGTGCAGGGCTTTGTGCGCCGCCTGGGCGGCACCTTCGACCTGGTCAATCGCTCGGCCGTCGAACCCGGCGGGCGCCGCGGCGCCGTCGCCACCATCCGCCTCCCTCAGCGCCGCCGCTGACCCCGACCCATTTTGTTTCTAACAGCCGTCATCCCGGGCCGGTGC
>DBAV01000033.1:413-5659 GCA_002291875.1 Hyphomonadaceae bacterium UBA1001 | reverse complement strand
CCGAACGGTACGGTTCGATTTCCGGCTGATGGTCATCGTGCGCCGTGCCGCCGGCAGCGCGGGTCCGTCGCAGGTGTGTGTGTCGCGGTGGATTTTTGTTGCCGGCCTGTGGGTTTGCCGGCGGCGCGGGTGCGCGAGGCGTGGTGGGGCATTACCATGGATGGTGTCGTGTGTCCGACATGTTGTCGGCGGTGTTGACGCGAAGGGTGGACGCGAAGGGTGGGCGCTTCGCGGCGGGAAGGTGTGGGCGGCCCGATGATCCGCTGGGCGCGGCTCCGCAAGGATGGGGCGTCTCCAATGATGGTCCCGTGCGGCCGCGAGTGCCGCCGGCCTTCCGGGTCGCACGGCTTCCCCGCGGCCAGAGCACGCGCTATGGCGCCGCCATGCCTTTCGACCCCGCCCACGAGGCCGCCCGCCGCCGGACCTTCGCGATCATCTCCCACCCCGACGCTGGCAAGACCACTCTGACCGAGAACCTGCTGCTGGCGGGAGGCGCCATCCGCCAGGCGGGGGCGGTGCGTGCACGAGGCGAACAGCGGCGCACCCGCTCGGACTGGATGAAGATCGAGCGCGAGCGTGGCATCTCGGTGTCGGCGTCGGTGATGACCTTCGAGCACGGCGATATCGTCTACAATCTGCTGGACACGCCCGGCCACGAGGACTTTTCCGAGGACACCTATCGCACCCTGACGGCCGCGGACTCGGCCATCATGGTGCTGGACGCCGCCAAGGGGATCGAGGCGCAGACCCTCAAGCTGTTCGAGGTCTGCCGCCTGCGCAACATTCCGATCCTGACCTTCGTCAACAAGATGGACCGCGAGGCGCGCGACCCGCTGGAGCTGATGGACGAGATCGCCTCCAGGCTGGCGCTCGACGTGGCGCCCATCTTCTGGCCGCAGGGGTCGGGCCTGCGTTTTCGGGGCATGCTGGACCTGCGCGACAACATGTTCCGGGTCTATCGGCGCGGCGCGGCCGACACCGAGGGACACGAGTCCACCCCGCTTTCGGGCAATGCGATCGCGGCCGTGCTCGACGCTGACGAGCTGGCCGAACTGCGCGAGGGTGCCGAACTGGCACGCGAGGCCAGCCCCGCCTTCGATCCGGTGGCCTACCGCGAAGGCCACATGACACCGGTCTTCTTTGGCTCGGCGCTGCGTCATTTCGGTATCGACGAATTGCTGACGGGCCTTGCCGACCTTGCCCCCGCGCCCCAGGCCGCCAGGGCCCGACAGGGTGCGGCCGAGGTCGAGGTGTCCCCCGGGCGGGGCGAGGTCTCGGGCTTTGTCTTCAAGATCCAGGCGAACATGGACCCCCAGCACCGCGACCGCGTCGCGTTCGTGCGCCTGGCGTCGGGCCGCTTCCAGCGCGGCATGCGCCTCAAGACCGCCCAGGGGCGCCAGATCGGCGTGCACGCCCCGATGATGTTCGTCGGCCAGGACCGCGACATCGCAGACGAGGCCTGGCCTGGCGATGTCATCGGAATCCCCAATCACGGGGTGCTGCGGGTGGGCGACAGCCTCTCGGAGAGCGGGCAGCTGGTCTATGCCGGCGTGCCGAACTTTGCCCCCGAAATCCTGCGGCGTGCGCGGGTGTCCGATCCGCTGAAGGCCAAGCACCTGAAAAAGGCACTCGAGGGCCTGGCCGAGGAGGGGGTCACCCAGCTGTTCAAGCCCGAATTCGGCGCGGACCTGATCGTCGGTGCGGTGGGGCCGCTGCAGTTTGACGTCATGGCCGAGCGGCTCGAGGCCGAATACGGCCTGCCTGTGCTGTTCGAGGCCGCGCCCTATGCCACCGCCCGCTGGCTGGCGGGCGAGCGGGCCGATGTCGAGGCGTTTGCTGATCGCCACCGTGCGGGCATGGCGCGCGATCTGGACGACGCGCCGGTCTTTCTTGCGAAAAATGCCTGGGAAGTGGGATATGTCGCCGAGAAGAACCCGAAGGTCCGTTTCCTGAAGGTGCGAGAGCGCGGAGTGTAAGGATGGCGGTCACCTTGCGGCGGCTGGCACGGCGCGTGATCCACTCGCGCTTGATGCCCGCGCCGGTGCGCGACGGGGTGATGGGCCTGGTCAGCCGCGCGCGCATGCAGCGTCAGGCCCGCCCCAGCCCGGTCCAAGAATTTCGCGGGCCGCCCGGCGACTGCCGCGTCTGCGGGGGCGCTCTGTCCGAAGTGGCCTCGCCGGCGGGCAACCAGATCTATCGCACGGTGTGGGACCATCGTCGCGCAGTGCTGTTCGGCTGCGGCGCGTGCGGCCATCGCCAGTTCCTGCCCGACCTGACCGACCGCGATCTGGGCGCGGTCTATGCAGCCTCGTACTTCACCAGCGACGACGAGCGCGCGCTCTATGAACGCCTCTATCGGCTGGGCCACAACGACACTGCCGCGCACTTCCGCGACACCTTCGTGCGGTGGGGCCATGCGCCGGGCGCGCGTGTGCACGAGTTCGGATGCGGCACGGGCCTATCGGTGCATCATCTGCGGCGGCTGGGCTATGAGGCGACCGGTTCGGACTGGTCGCAGGTCGCCATCGGCTTTGGCCGCGCCCAGGGCAATGCGCACCTGGTGATCGAGAACGCCAACACCCTGCACGCGATGGCGCCGGCAAGCCTCGACATCGTGATGACCAACCATGTCATCGAGCATTTGCCCGATCCGGTCGGCTTTCTGTCCAGCCTGGGTCGGCTGTTGCGGCCCGGCGGGATCGTGGTGATGCGCTTTCCCAATGGCGACAATGTCATCACCCGCCGCCTGGGCATGATCCACGACCCGCTGTTCTATTTTCCCCACCACATCCATTATTTCGGCCCCCGTTCGATCGCGTTGGCAGGCCAGCGCGCGGGGCTCGGGGTGCTGGCGGTGCGCGCCACCACGCGCATGACGCCCGCGCTGCTGGATGCCGCAGCGCCGGCCGAGGGCAACATCCACGCACGCATCGAGGCCGCCGCCGCAGCCTTCGGCACCGAGGAGCTCGAGGTCGTCTTTGCGCCCCCCGGCAGCGAGCATGTGCCCGAGGCGGGTGTGGCAAGCGCGCTCGGGCATTCGCCCCCGCCATCACCCGCCCTATCGTCCGGGCGGGTGGCATCGCGCTGGAACTCCAGCGCGGACTTCCACACCCCCGCCAGCCGATGGCGCTATCTGTGCGCGCGCCGCGAGGGGGACCCGCTGAACCGGGCCGAGGCGATGGCGTGGGATGGACGTCATGGCCTCTACAATTTCGGGGCGGCCGCGATCGGCGATCACTGGCTTCAGGCCGACCCGTCCGCCGGCGTTCCGATGCTGGTGTTCACGCCAGAGGGGGCCGGGCGCCACACCGTCCATGTCGAGATGTCGGCGCGGTTCATGGGCGGCCCGCCCATCCAGCTGCAGGCGCGGGTGGGCGAGCGGATCGTGTGGAGCCGGGTGCTCGATGGCCCGGCGCCGCAGCACTGGCGCGAAACCCTCGACCTGTCGGCGTCCGCCCCGCTGGTGATGATGGCCATGTGCGTGCCCGGCCACGGCCAGCAGCGCGCGGTGTGCATCGTCGCCGTCGATCCGGCCTGATCGCGCCTCAGTCGCTCCAGCGCGCGGCCATCTGCGCAGCCCGCGTCGCCCCGCACAGCACCACCCCGGCAATCCGGGCGCCGCGCTCTTCCAGTTCGGCGCGCAGGGCCAGGGCAGGGGGCGGGCTGCCCGTCCGGCCCGACACCACGATGACCACCTGATCCATCTGCGACGCCACCGCCAGCCCGGCGCGCGAACGGTCGAGGGCCGGGGCGTCCACCAGCACGACACCGGCCGCCTGGGCCGCAGCGCGCCAGTAGGCCTCGTTGGGATGGATCTGGATGCGGCACCCCGCCGCCAGCCTGTCCGAGCGAAAGCGCGACACATGGGCCTGGCTCTCGCCCATCCGGTGAAGGGTCAGCATCGGCCGGCCGGGCGCGGCCAGCGTGGAGCGGTCGGCTGCGACCAGGCGCCAGAAGGGCGGCTGGCCCAGATCGGCATCGATCGCAGGTCCGGGCGCCAGCGCGGGCGCGCCCCGGGCAAAGGCAAACTGCGGATTGTCCACCAGGTCGAGGTCATAGAGCCAGGCTGGCCGGTCGAACGCTACGCCCGCCTCGACCGCCAGCCGCCGCGCGAACGCCGAACAGCCCACCCCCGGCTCGGCGCCGATCAGCATCACGCGCCGTGCGCCCGCGGCACCTGGAACCAGAAGGCGCAGCAGGGCGGCGATGTCTTCGGCGTTGGAATCGGCGCGCACCATGGCTGCATGGCATGGCCGAACGTGGTTAACGCGCCGTCAACCGGTCGGCGGGATGGACGCCGCGCGGGGCGCTCGCTATGCGTCGCCGCGATTTCCGTTCCGCGCGAGGATGTATCCGATGACCCTGCCGATCAGGCTGTCCCTGGCGACCCTTCTCGCAGCTGTCGTGGTCGGCCTTGGGGCGTGTGACCGCCCCGCGGGCGAGGGGGCGCCGGCGAACGAGGCGACCGCGCCGCCCGCGCCCATCCAGCCCGCGACCGGCTTCAACCCCGACGCGGTCGGCGATGACCAGTACCGCCCCGTGGTCGGCCAAGAGGGCCAGGACGTGGTCTGGGTGCCCACCCCGCAGGCGCTGGTCGACGAGATGCTGCGCATGGCACGGGTGACGCCCCAGGACGTGGTCGTGGATCTGGGCTCGGGGGATGGCAAGATCCCCATCGCCGCGGCCCGTCTGGGCGCCACCGCGCGCGGGATCGAGCTGAACCCCGATCTGGTCGCACTGGCCCAGCGCAATGCCGTGCGCGCCGGCGTGGCCGACCGTGCCACCTTCGTTCAGGGCGACATCTTCAAGGAGCGGTGGTCGGACGCAACGGTGCTGACGCTCTATCTGCTGCCCGAGCTGAACCTTCGCCTGCGGCCCGACATCCTGCGCATGGCGCCCGGCACGAGGGTGGTCTCGCACGCCTTCACCATGGACACATGGCGGCCCGATCTGACCCGCCAGGTCGAGGGCCGCACCGCCTATCTCTGGCTGGTGCCGGCCAATGTCGGTGGCACCTGGCGCCTTGATTCGCCGAACATCGCCCCGCGCGGCACCGAACTTCGCTTTGAGCAGCGATTTCAGGATGTGTCGGGGTCGGTCGTGGGACCGGCGGGGGGGGGCCCCCTCCCCCCCCCGGGTGACGGGGGGTTGGGCGGGGGCCGGGGTGTGCCTCCCCCCGCCCCCCCCCGGCCCGGGGGGGCCACGCCCCGCCCCCCCCCCCCCGCCCGCGCCCCCCCCCCGGGCGG
>DBAV01000033.1:0-145 GCA_002291875.1 Hyphomonadaceae bacterium UBA1001 | reverse complement strand
AACCTGACCTTTGCCATGAGTGACGAGGTGGGCATGACCTGGCGCGCGGCCGGCACGGTCGAGGGCGCGCGCATTCGCGGCACGATGACGGCTGCTGACGGGCGCATGGAAAACTTCACGGCGACCCGCGTCGGCGAGCCCCCCT
>DBAV01000274.1 GCA_002291875.1 Hyphomonadaceae bacterium UBA1001 | reverse complement strand
AAGCAGCCCTGCCTGCCATGCGAGCAGAGGCGGAGGCGGCGGCGGCAAAGGAGTGTGTTGGCGGAAGAGTGCGTCGGCGCGACCACCATGGTCGACGGCGCAGTCCGAGGGAGGTGCGGCGGCGAGGGAGTTTGGCGGCTTGACCACCAAAGTCGCCGGCCCTTTGCTCATTGCCTGCGGTGGCAAATGAGTTTGCTGGCGCGAACACGCTGGTCACCGGCCCGGCCCAAGGCACGCGCGAAGGCGGGGAAGAAGGATCCCCGCTCGATCACCCTGTCACAGGCCCTCTGCGTGGGGTGTGCGGAGGCGGGGCAACTTTACGACGCGGCAGCTTTCAAGGGAGGTGACAGCGCCGATCAGCGCTTGAAGACATTGTCCCGGTGCCAGGCCAGAAAACGCGGATTCGGACGCGCCGCCGGATGCGCCGGTGCATGCGCCTTCAGGTCATTGTTCAGAAAGGCACGGACTCCATCGATGTCATTGACGTGCCGCGAGATCCGTATCGACAGGTCGTCGTCGAGCGCGATCATGCCGCGGTCGAACATCCAGTGCGCGGTTCCCGAGAAGGCAATGCCATTGCTCAGCTTGTCGGGTCCGCCTGCACCCACGGCCATGATGTGGGCGGCCTCGACCTCGGCACGCCCACCGCCGTTCTTGAAGCCAAATCCACTGACCGCGCAGCGCGCGTCATAGGCATTGACCACAGCCGCCCGGAACAGCCGGTCGCGTTCGGGCCGAAGGACCAGCTGGCGCAGCCTTTGGGGTGCACCTGGGTCATAGACATCCGGCATGTCACGCACATGCGCCGGTTCGACAGGATCGGCAGCAGCGTCGCGCGGCAGTGAGAGGGTGCCCTGTTCAAGCGGAAACCCGAGATCGAGGATGCGGTTGAAGTCTGCCGGCGACAGCGGACGCACGGCGGCCTGCGCCCTGCCGGAAATCCGGCCTGCCTCGTTCAGCACGCCCCGTTCCACCGGCAGGCCATCATGTCCGCGAAAGGCGACCGGACGGGCCAGATCCATATAGGTTCCGCGCTCGATCCGTGCGATCCACATCCCGGAGGCCGTCGCGTCGGGGACGACCGCCGCAACCCGCGCAATTGCATAGTATCCTCGGGTCAGCGCAACCTTGCTGGGCTCGAGATAGACGATCCAGTCGCCTTCACAGGCGCGAACGCGAGACAGGTACATCTCGGGGAACTGGTACTGCTCCTCGGGACGATCGTCATAGATCGAGTCCTCGCGGTGGATGAAAACGCCGAATACCATGCGCGAAAGGCTAAACACGACCGTCGCGACTGTCCAAGCCTGTCGGCATGGCCCGGGGGCGGATCGCAGGCGCGGGTGCGCCGTCACAGCAACGCGCTGATCGTCTTGCCAAAGCCCCGTTGCGGACCGGTCACCTGAACCGGGGATGCGCTCAGCGCATCGGCATCGAGAACACGGTCAGCATCACCACCGACGCCAGGTCGAGGTCGGCGGCATAGGGCACGGGATTGGCGGGGGCGTGGACGACGTCCCAGGGCAGGAAATCCTCGCCCAGCGCATCGAAGGCTGCCACCGAGGGTGTCGCCCCGGCTTCGGTGACGACCCAGAGGTCTGCCGCCCGCCCGCCTGTGCCGGCGCGCACGCCAAGGCGGTCGTCACCGGCATCGGCTGGCGTGGCGAGCGCCAGCGCCGGCCCGTCCATCGGGGCGAACACCGACGCCAGCATCATCCGCGCAGAGGCATCGAGCGGAATGGGGGGCGCCAGCGCGTCCGGCATCAGCGAGGCCGAGCGTGGCGGGGGCTCGACAGGGGTCAGGCCATACCCGCTGAGATCGTCCACGCCCCAGACAGGCGAAGCCGTCAGCGGCAGCGCACCCGCGCCCAGCAGCACCACCAGCATGTCCCAGCCCTCCGCGGACGGCGGCACAGCCCCCGCTGCACTGCCGCTGAACCCGCGTCGCACCCATTCAAGGCCGTTTCGAGCGGGCTTGGCAAGCCCCATTCGCTCCGCGATGGGCGATCCGCGCACATCACCGCCCCATCGCGATCACGAAGTGTTGACCTGAGGCTCAAGCCGGTCCACTCTCTAGGGACCTTGGGGACATAGAGGTGACGTCATGGTGGGGACGACAGGCCGTCGGGCCGGTGCAGCCGCAGTGGGGGCCCTGATTGCGGCCACGCTGGTGGGCGGGACGCTGGGTGCGGGGGCCGCGTGGGCCCAGGGCGCCCAGCCGGCCGCGCGCGGCCAGTCCGAGATTGCGGTGACGATCTACAACCAGGGCACTTCGCTGGTCGAGGACACCCGGGCGCTGACCATCCGCCAGGGTCGCCAGCGCATCGACTTTCCCGGCGTGTCGGCGCAGATCCGGCCCGAGACCGTGACCCTGACGGGCGAGGGGCTGGGCGTGGTCGAGCAGAATTTCGACTTCGACCTGCTGACCCCGTTCAAGATGATGGAGGAAGCGGTCGGCTCGACGGTGCGGCTGGTGCGCACCAACCCTGCGACGGGCGTCGAAACCACCGAGACGGCAGAAATCCTGTCGGCGAACGAGGGTATCGTGATGCGGATCGGCAACCGCATCGAGGTGCTGCGCGATGATGGCCTGCCGGTCCGGGTGCTGTTCGACCGGATCCCGGAAAACCTGCGCGCGCGGCCCACGCTGTCGGTGACGGTGGATGCCGCACGCGCCGGCCAGCGCCCGGTGACCATCCGATACCTGACGGGCGGGCTGGGCTGGAGCGCGGACTATGTGGCGCTGTTCGACGAGGCCAATTCACGGCTGGACCTTCAGGGTTGGGTGACGCTGACCAATACGTCCGGCACCGCCTATGCCAACGCCCGCACCCAGCTGATCGCCGGCGAGCCCGGCGCCGGGGTGACCGAGAGCTGGCAGCGCCCACGCCGGGGCGCGATGTCGGGGGTGACCGCCGCCGGTCAGGGCGGACCGGGCAGCGCCGAGACCGCCTTTGCCGATTTTCACCTCTATACCCTGCCCGAGCCCACCACGATCGCAGAAAACCAGACCAAGCAGGTCTCGTTCCTGGATGCGGCAGGGGTGCAGGCACGCAAGATCTATTTCCTGGCCGGCGCGGGCTGGGGCTCGCAGGAGCAGCCCCAGAACGTCGAGACGCGCCTGCAGCTGCGCAATGCCGGCGAGGGGGGCCTGGGCGAGCCCCTGCCCGCGGGTACGGTGCGCATCTATCAGCGCGACCGTTCGGGACGCGCTCAGTTCATCGGCGAGGATTCGCTGGGCCACACGCCCGAAGGGTCCAGCATCGAACTGCAGATCGGCGAGGCCTTCGACGTCACCGCCCAGTCCACCGTGGTGTCTCGCACCACCCCGGTTCGGGGGGTGTCGGTCACCCAGATGCGCTGGCGCTTTGCCAATGCGCGCAGCCAGCCGGTGACGGTGCTCTATCGCGCAGGCGGGCTGGACGCCACGCGCACCTTCCAGGCGTCCTCGATCGCCCCGCGCCGGGTCGACGCCTTTACCGAGGAGTTCGAGGTCACCGTGCCCGCCAATGGCGAGAGCGTGCTGACCTTCACCATCCGTGAGGGCACGCCCGAACCCGTCCAGCCGCCGCGAGGCTGAGGGAGGCCGACAGATGGCGCTGGCCCGCCCCGACGCTGCATCCTGCCGACGTGCCACCTGCTGGCGCGCGGCCTGGGCGCTGTTTGCCCTGATGGTGACGGGCGCCCCCCTGCAGGGCGCGATGGCACAGCCTGTCGCCGGTGCAGGCCCGCCGCCCGTGTCGGCACCCGCGCCGCCCGGACAGGGCGTGCCGGTGGTGGTCTCGCGCGCGGCGCAGGACGTGTTCGTGACCGTCTATCGGGACAATCTGGCGCTGATCACCGAAACCCGTGTGGTGGACCTGCCGGGCGGGGCCGCTCGGGTCGAGTTCGGCGACGTGCTGTCCACCGCCATTCCCGCCTCGGCGATCGTGACCGGGCTGGAAGACCACGAGGCCGAGCGCAATTTCGACTTTGACGGGCTGACGCCCTCCAGCCTGCTGCGCCGTTCGGTCGGGCAGAGCGTGACCGCGGTGCGCACCGGCCCCGGCGGGCGGGCAGTCGAGGAACAGGCCGTGGTGACGGCCGCCGGCGCGGGCGTGGTTCTGCGCTATGCCGACCGCTGGGAGGCGGCCTGGTGCGCGGGTGGGCCCGAGAAACTGGTGTTCGATGCCATTCCAGCGGGGCTGCGCGCCACCCCGACCCTTTCGACCACGCTGGGCCCGCAGGCGCCGTCGGGTCCGCTGACCCTGACACTGTCCTATCTGGCAACCGGGGTCACCTGGTCGGCGGACTATGTGCTGACGCTGGACGCGGCGGGCCGGAGCGGCAGCCTCACGGGGTGGCTGACCATCCGAAACACCGCGCAGTCGGGCTTTCTGGATGCACGCACGGGTGTGGTCGCAGGCGAACTGTCGCGTGTGTGGCCGACCCTGCGCCCGTGGGCCAACGGCGCGGCCGTCGGGCGCGCGTGCTGGCCGCTGGGCAACACCTCGACCGACACCACGCCCGACCTGGTGCCCCCGCCACCGCCGCCACCGCC
>DBAV01000175.1:1169-18175 GCA_002291875.1 Hyphomonadaceae bacterium UBA1001 | reverse complement strand
CGCGCTGCCCAAAGGCAGGCCAGCGTGGTCGGCAGGATCAGGGCCAGGATCAGCCAGCCGGCGGCGCTGGCCCGTGCCGCCACCAGGTCGGCAGCGCCGCCCTCGACCAGCGCCGGCAGTGCCGACCCCAGCAGGCTGCCCAGGATCGACACCATCAGGATCGCACCCTGGATGCGCGATCGTTCGTGATAGGCGTCCGCGACGTCCGCACTCCAGGCGAGGTGGTTGATCCCGACCATCGAGTCGAAGAACGTCACCAGCAGCAGCCCGACCATCAGAAAGACGAGGCCGGGGTTCTCGGGCGGAAAGAAAACCATCCACACGCTGGCCGCCCAGAAGGGGGCTGCGAGTACGATCCAGGGCCGGCGGCGCCCCCAACCCAGGCGGGTGCGGTCACTCAGCCAGCCCAGCAGCGGATCGATCACGATGTCGATCAGCCGCGCGGCCATGAACGCCGCCCCGACCGCGCCGATCGAGAGAGCCGTGCTCTGGGCATAGAGCGGCGGCAGGAACAGGGCCAGCGGCAGCGCCGACACCGCGATCGGCAGCGCGGGCGAGGCAAAGGCGAACAGCCGCAGGCCATGCAGGCCCTGCGCGGCGGTCATGACGCGGCCTGCAGGCGCTCGAACACCCAAACGCCCCGATCCGGGTCGGCGGGTCCAAGCCGGAAGCCCGGCGGTGCGATGACGTCGAGCGGGATGCCGGCGGGGGCCTCGATGCGGGCGCGATGGCCCTCGGCGGTGGCGTCGAGGCGGACCGAAACGGGCCCGTGCGGGGTGGGCACGACGCCTTCGGCGCTCTCGAGGCCCGCAAGGTCGGGCCGCACGCGGATTCGCGCAAAGCCGGCTGCTCCGGGGCTGATCCCCAGGACGCGGGTGCTGAGCTGCCAGGTCGGCGAGGCCGAAAAGCCGTGGCACAGGCTGGCCGTTGGCTCGAGGCTCTCCCACAGCGTGGACGAGCCCTTGGCGATCATCGGGCCCAGTCGGTCGCGCATCAGCTCGATCGCACGGCCCAGCATCCCGCCCTCGGCCAGCGCGCTGTACACGAAGTGCGCATAGAAGGTGTTGGCCAGCACGACGTCGTGCTCGGGGTCAAAGTCGGCCTGGTGCGCGGTGATCGGCGGGCCGGGGGTGAACACCAGCCGCGAAGGGTCGCAGATGCGTGCCAGCGCGCGCGCTGCCCGCTCGGGGGGCGCCCCGCCCCACAGCACCATGGCCGCGTTGGCGTGCTGGGAGACCCTGAGGTCCTGGGCGCCGGTGCGCGGATCGACACAGTCGACATAGACCCCGCGACGCTCGTCCCAGTGCCGTGCCTCCAGCGCAGCGCGCAGGGATGCGGCGCGGGCTGTGTGGCGGCGGGCATCGCCGGCATTGTCCAGCGCTTGGGCCAGCATGGCCGCCACCTCATGACAGCCGGCCAGCTGGGCGTTCAGCGTGCACGCCTCGCCCGCGCGTCCGACCGACGCCCAGTCCATGAAGTGCCAGTAGGGCATGTCGGCGACCAGGCCCGCGGGCGAGAGGTGGCGGTCGAACCAGGCCAGCGCCCGGAGGATGGCCGGGAAGATCGCCTCGATGGTTTCCAGGTCGGCTGTGTGCATCCAGTGGTCGCCCGCGTTCAGGATCCACTGAAGCGTCCAGTCGGGAATCAGCAGGCCGTCGCGGGCGTGATCGCCGGGCGCAAACATCTGGGTCAGGCCGTCGGGGCGCTGGCTCTCGGCCACCTGGCGCAGATAGAGCGCATTCAGCGGGGCGATCTGGGGGCCGAACGCGGCCTGGCCCACCAGATGCTCGACGGTGGCATCGCCCAGCCATTGGCGCTGCTCGCGGCTGGGGCAGTCCTCCCAGCCATCGTGCATGCACAGCTTCAGCGTGTAGGCGCCGGTGTGCCACAGCCGCTCGAGAAACGGGTCGGAACAGGCGAACCCGCCGGCGTCCGACACCGGATAGTGGGTGGCCGTCGCCCCGATTTCCTCAAGGTGCACCCCGTGCGGGGCGTTGCGGACCGTCACCTGCATCCATCGGATGGCCGACCATTCGAACCGTTCGAAGGTCTGGCGCCCTTGCCGCGCGACATAGCGACAGACATGGGCATCGAGCCCCAGCACCGGCTTGGGTGTGATCCGGGCGTCTGCCGCCGCGCCGCCTTCGTCCCATTCGCCCGGAAGGTGCTCGCTGACGGCAATCTCGACGACCTCGCCCCCCCGCGCGTCGAGTGTCAGGCGCGGATAGCCGGTGATGAGGCGGCCAAAGTCCAGCAGCAGGGCCACATCACAGCCCGGCGCGGTGGTGATGCGCGCGCCCGTGCCGCGCGCCAGCGCGCCGGTGTCCTCGAGCGCGCCGTCGGGCAGGGGACAGAGCGCCTCGGCATAGCTGCGCTGTTCGACGGGCAGATCGGGCCGTGGCACCAGGCCGCGCGCCCAGACGAGGCGGACGGGGTGCTCGGGCCATTCGGCCAGAGCGGGAATGGCGCGCTCGATCAGGGTGGGGAAGGGTCGGGTTTCCATCCCGCCGAAAAAGCCCTCGGGCCCTCCGCCGCCGGCCATCAGCACCTGCGCGCCCGCCCATGTGCTGTCGTCGAAATCCGTCGCCGTCCAGTCGGCGGGCAGATGGTTGGCGTCCAGCGCCTCGATGAAGCCCAGGCCATTGTTCATGCGCGCGGTGTCGCTGTCCCAGGCGTGCGATTGCACGCACCGCCAGGCCGGCCCGGTGTCGAACGCCGCGCCATCGCCATCGCCCTCGACCCACAGCGCGCCGTCCCCGAAGGTCGCCGACCACAGCCCCTTGACGGTCTCGTACCAGGCGGTGTCGACCCCGTAGGTGTGCACCAGCACCGCCAGCGTGTTGCGTCCGGGCCGCAGGAAGGGCGTCAGATCCAGCACGTCAAAGCGCTGGAACAGGGGCGAGCAGCGGATGGGCCCACGCCCCACCCGCTGGCCGTTCAGGAAGGCCTGATATCGCCCGTCGACCGTGATGCGGACCCGGGCAGGGCCCGTGCCTTCCCCCAGGTCCACCGAGCGCCGGAACAGGAACCAGCGGTTCTGGCCGTCCGCGCGAGGGCGGGCGTGCCGGTTCAGGGCCAGAAAGCCCATCGGGTCGATCTTCTGGTCAGGATGCCAGACAAAGGGGGCGCGGGTCTTCATGGTGCAGCGGGTTCCTCGTTCACGATGCCAGCCCCCGCCCCGGCGGGGCGACGCTGGCGGGCCTTGGCCTGGCGCCATCCGCTGGTGCGGTAGGCCGACAGCGGATCCACCGCCGCCCCCTGACGCAGGCGCGCCATGGCCAGGATCGGTTCGACATCCACCGAGAAGGCACGCCGCAGCAGGGTGAACCCCAGCATCGGGTCACACGCGTCCTGGGCCGCAGCCAGCGCCTCGCGGTCGACCACCAGGGCGCGCGCGAAGGCCGCCGCGATCGCGCCTGCGCTTGAAAGCAGGCTCTCGATGGGGTCGGTGATGTTGTGCGACTGGTCCATCATGTAGGCCGGGCGGAACGCGCCGGGCGGGCTGCGGCGCTCGGCCTCGACCAGTTCGTTGAAGACCAGGAAGAGGCGATGGGGGTCGATCGCGCCGCTGTCGAGGTCATCGTCCCCATATTTGCTGTCGTTGAAATGAAAGCCGCCAAGCTTGCCGAACCGGTGCAGACGGGCGACGATCTGTTCGACATTCACGGTGGGGGCGTGGTGACCCAGGTCCACAAGGCACAGCGCCTTGGGCCCCAGGGCCTGGGCGGTCAGCATCGAGATGCCCCAGTCGGAATTGACGGTGGCATAGAAGGCCGGCTCGAAGTGCTTGTGCTCGAGGAACATGCGCCAGCCATCGGGCAGTGCGGCATAGATGCGCGAAAGGCTGTCCAGATAGCGGTCCCAGGCGCGCACATGGTCCTGCTGGCCGGGAAAGTTCGCGCCATCGGCGACCCAGACCGTGATGGCGTCCGCGCCAAGGCCGGCGCCGAGGGCAATACAGTCCAGATTGTGCTCGACGGCCTGGTCACGCACCCGCGGATCGGGGTGCGACAGGCTGCCGAACCGATAGGAAAGGGGCTGGCCGGGCTGGTCCTGGAAGGTGTTGGAATTGACCGCATCAAACCCCAGGCCCAGGGCGGCGGCATGGTCCTTGAGCGCTGCGGGGTCTGCCGGACGGTCCCATGGAAAGTGCAGGGACACGGTCGGGGTCATGCGGCACAGCGCATGGACCACCGCGCAATCGTCCAGCTTTTCGAACACGGTGGTTGGCTCGCCAGGCAGCGCAAAGCGCGCGAACCGCGTCCCGCCGACGCCCAGCCCCCAGCTGGGCAGGGCAATTGCCAGCGCGCCCACCCGCGCGGTCACCGCCTCTATGGACACGCCGCGGCGTTCCAGCATGCGGCCCAGTGCGGCGTAGTCATCCTCGAGTGCGGCAAGTCGGGCGGTGTTGTCGCGCGCGATCGCGTCCGCAAGCGCCTGCGGCTGAGCCATGACGGTCACTCCTCCCCTTGCGGTGTCCCTTGACGGACCGGCTGCAGGGGCGATGCGCCCCCGCGCCGCCTTACCGCACGAAACTCTGCGCGTTGCCCGCGTCCACGTTCAGCACATTGCCGGTCGATTTCAGCGAGGCATCGCCTGCGAAGAACGCGATCGCCTCGGCGACGTCCTCGGGCAGCACATCGGCCTTCAGCAGGCTGCGATTGCGGTAGAAGGCCTCGAGCTCGTCACCCGGATCGATGCCGTAGGCGCGCGCGCGTTCCTCGCGCCAGTCGCCATTCCAGATCGCCGAGCCGCGGATCACCGCGTCGGGATTCACAACGTTCACGCGGATGCCGAACGGGGCGCCTTCCAGCGCCAGACAGCGTGCCAGGTGCAGCGCGGCCGCCTTGGCCGACGCATAGGCCGAGGCATTCGGTGTGGCCGCCAGCGCGTTCTTGGATCCCACGAACACGATCGAGCCGCCGCGGCCCTTCATCAGGCCGAAGGCTGCCCGCGCTGCCAGGAAATAGCCGTCGGCCAGCACGTCGTAATTGCGCCGCCACAGCGCCAGCGTGGTGTCCTCGATCGGCGCGGACGAGGCGATGCCGGCATTGGCGACCAGAATGTCCAGACCACCAAAGGTCAGGGCGGCGTGCTGGTTGGCCGCCTCGACATCCTCCTCGCGCGTGGCGTCCATCACCACGGCAGTGACCCGGTCGGCGCCGAAACGCGCGACCAGGGCGCCATGCGCGCGCTCGAGCGCGTCGGCATCGATGTCGGTCAGGGTGATGCACGCGCCCAGTTCGGCAAGGCGGTTCGCGGTGGCCCGTCCGATCCCGCCCGCACCGCCCGTGACCAGCGCCACCCGACCCTGCAGGGGCCTGGGCGCAGGCATGCGCCGCAGCTTGGCCTCTTCGAGAGCCCAATATTCGATGTCGAAGGCTTCCTGCTCGGGCAGTCCGACATAGCCACCGAACGCCTCGGCGCCGCGCATCACATTGATGGCATTGCGGTAGAATTCCGACGCGATCCGCGCGGTGGTGCGGTCGGTGGCGAACGCCACCATGCCGATTCCGCGGACCAGGATGATCACCGGATCGGGGTCACGCACCGCAGGGCTGTCGGCCCGTCGGCACCGCGCATGATAGGCCTCGTATGCGCGCCGATAGCCGGCGATCGCCTCGCGCAGGCGCGCGCTGTCGCCGGCGGTCTCGGCGTCCACCAGCAGCGGACGGATCTTGGTGCGCAGGAAGTGGTCCGGACACGAGGTGCCGATGGCCGCCAGGCGCTCGGCATCGGCGCTGGCGACAAACTCCAGCGTCTCGGGCGAGCGGTCCAGATGGGCCAGCTTGTGCAGGGCCGGGTCCAGCGCGTCGCGCAGCCCGGACACCAGGCGCGCCAGCTGCGCGCGCGAGGCCGGCACGTCGGCCAGGACACGGCCACCGAAAGCCGGTGCGGCTGCCAGGCGCGCATTCACTGCATGGGCGGCGGTTGCCACCAGATCGAGGGTGTTGGCGTAACACGCCTCTGCCGTCTCGCCCCAGCAGATCAGCCCGTGCCCGCCCAGCACAACGCCGCGCAGGCCCGGCCGCGCGACCACCATGTCGCGCAGCGCCAGCGCCAGCGCGAAACCCGGCCGGCGCCAGTCCAGCCAGCCCACCGTGCCGCCATAGATCGCCTCGACGGCCCGCGCGCCCTCACGCGCACAGGCCAGCGCGATCACCGCGTCCGGATGGACATGGTCGACATGGGCGAAAGGCAGGAAGGCATGGAGCGGTGTGTCGATCGAGGGCGGACGGGGGTTAAGCCCGAACACGCAGTGGGGATAAAGGCCCACCATCTCGTCCTCGTGCTCGGGGCCGCGATAGAGGCGTTCGAGCGAGAGCAGCCGATCCAGCCGGAGGGTTGCAAACCCGTCCAGCCCCATCGAGCCCAGATCCCCGCCCGACCCCTTGACCCAGAGCACGCGCACGCGCTCACCGGTCAGCGGGTCGGTCGCATCCAGCTTGGCCGACGTGTTGCCCCCACCGAAATTCGTCAGGGCCAGATCGGCCCCCAGCAGGTTGGAGCGCACCAGCAGGGCCGACGCACCGTCGCCGTCCGGCGGTGCCTGCCAGCGCGGGCCGGGCACCGCCAGAGGTATGGCGGAATCGATGCGCGCGCCGGTATCCATGGATCACCTTTCACCGCGAGCCTATCGCCCGCCTTTTCGATGTGCAATCACTTTGCGTCGTTTTCGACCAGAATGCATCAGGAACCCGGCATGGCAGCGGTTGCGGTGATCGACATCGGCAAGTCGCGGACCCGGTTGGGGGTCCACGACGCCGCCGGGCACCTGATTTGCCGGTGGGAACGCGACAGCCCGGCCCTCACGGTCGGCGCCATCACCATGCCGGACCTTGAGGCGTGCGAGGCATGGCTGGTGGCCCACCTGGCGCTGGCGGCCGCGCGCGCACCCCTGACGGCGATCGTGCCGGTGGCCCACGGGGCCGGCGCGGTATGGCTGAATGCCCGGGGCGAACCGACCTTCGCCCTCGACTATGAGCATCCGCTTCCCGCGCACATCCAGGCGGAACACGACCGGGATCGCGATCGGTTCGACCAGACCTTCTCGCCGCGCCTGCCAGCGGGGCTGAACCTGGCGGTCCAGTTGGCCTTTGCGGACTCGATCGGTGTCACCGGCCAGTGGCTGCCCCTCGCGCAGTACTGGGCGATGCGGCTGGCCGGCGAGCCCGCCTGCGAGGTCACCAGCCTGGGGTGCCACACCGATCTGTGGCGCCCTGCCGAAGGGGTCTGGTCCGATCACGCCCGCCGCCGTGGCCGCGATCGCGGTGCCCCCGTCCTGCGCGGCGCACATGAGGTGCTGGGCGGAGCGGGCGGGGCCCTGGCAAGGGCAGCGGGGCTGGACCACCGGATCGCCGTGCACGTCGGCGCCCATGACAGCAATGCCGCATTCTGGGGCGTGTGCGCGGCGCCCGCACTCGAGGGGCGCGCCTTCACGCTGCTTTCGACCGGCACCTGGTTCGTTGCGATGCGGCGTGCACGGGACGGCCAATGCCTGGCGTGTCTCGATCCGGAACGCGACATGCTGGCCAATGTCGATCCGACGGGCAGGCCTGTGCCCTCGGCGCGATTCATGGGCGGGCGCGAAATGGCGCAGATTGCCGGTTCCACCAGGATCGCCTGCACGCTCGAAGACCTGACCTGGGCCGTACGGTCCGGCGCCATGGTCGGTCCTTGCCGCACGCCGGGGACCGGGCCGTTCCCCGGCGGCTCGGACGCGGGCATCGGGCCTTCGCCGTCAACGCCCGGCCAGGCCGCGGCGATTGCACTGCTGCATGGCGCGGCCGTGTCGGCCGCCATGATCGAGCGGTTGTCGCCGCCCGGAGAAAGCGTGGTGATCGAGGGCCGGTTCGCGCAGGAAACGCGCTTGGCAGGCGTGCTGGCCGCCCTCAGCCCGGCACGCGCCATAAAGGTGGTGAACGGGCCGGCAGGGCCCGAACTGGGGGCGCTGCACCTGGCGGGCATGGGTGTGGGTGGTCCGACCCTGGACCACGCCGAGGCGCTGGCGCTGGACCTGTCGGACTGGCATGCGCGCTGGCTCGACCTGGCCGAGGCCCGCCAGCGCGCAATCCCCTAGGTCCCGCTGCCTCAAAAGTCCGCCCGCACCTCGATGCCGATCGTGCGGCCGGGCGCCAGGAAATGCGAATATCCCCCCACCACCGAGGTCGAGAAGATCGCGACCGCATAGTCCTCGTCGGTCAGATTGCGGCCCCACAGCGCCACGTCCAGACCGGCCTGCGAACGCACTCCCAGACGGGCATTGAACAGGACGAACCCTTCCTGGACGGTGTTGGGATCCTGGGTCAGCGAATAGAGCGTGTCCGACCGGAAGGTCATCTCGCCCCGCCCGTAAAGGTCCCAGCTGTCCAGGCCCGGCGCGGCGAACACCACGCCCGCAAAGGCGCTGCCCGACCATTCGGGGGCATTGGCGGCTTGTGCCCCTGACAGGTCCTGGGTGCCGGTGACGGCGCAGCTGGCCGGGCGGTTGGGGACGGTGGCCGCCGGGGGGCATTCGGCGCGCGGGAAGCTGACATATTCGGCGTCGATCCACGCCACGTTCAGCCCGACATCCAGCCAGCGGGTCGGGCGCGCTGCGGTCTCCAGCTCAAGGCCGCGGGTGCGGAACTCGCCGACATTGGCCAGGATGAAGCCCGGCACACCATCGGTGCGCTGGGCATTGGCCTGATAGTTCTCGACCACCGTGTTGAATGCGGTGGCGTTGACCTGCAACCGCCGGTCGAAGGCAAAGCTGCGCAGGCCAACCTCGAAATTGTCGACCGTCTCGGGCTCGAGCGGGCGGAACACCGCGCGCCCCTGGCCGTCGAACACCACCGGACTGCCGGCGTTCAGGTCATAGGCGACGCCCTTGTAGCCGCGGCTGTAGGTGCCATAGATGCTGACATCCTCGGTGAATTCGAACCGTGCGCTCAGCATGCCGGTGATGGCCTGGTCCTCGCTGGCCGGCGGACTCTGGCGTGCGATTGCCTGGCCGAACGCGCCCAGCGGCAGCCCGCCCGAGCGGTCGAACGCCACTTCCAGCCGCTCGTCGATGAAGCGTGCGCCGGCGGTCAGCGAGAACTGGTCGGTGACGTTCCAGGTCGCCTGGCCATAGACGGCCGCATTGCGCGTCGATTGCTGCTGGTTCTGAAGGTTCACGCGCGTGGTCGCCAGCCCCTGCAGCGACGCGGGCACCAGCGGCGTCGGCACGAAGGTCGTCGGTCCCAGCTGGACGAAGGACGCCTCCTGGCGCTGGATCGACTCCACTTCCAGATCGAACCAGAACAGACCGACCACATAGGTCAGTGTGCCGTCCTCGGGCGACAGCAGCTGGAGTTCCTGGCTGGCCTGGCGGACCTCGGAGTCCGTGCCCGCCAGGTCAAAGAACGAGATCGGCAGTGCGTCGGTCTTGTTGCCCTCGGAAATGTCGAAGCTGCGCCAGCCGGTGATCGAGCGCACGGTGTGCTCGCCCAGCTGCCACGAGACGTCGGCGGTCACCGCCTCGCTGGTCGAACGCTGAAAGCCCGAGCGTACCGCCAGCGCGACATGACGGTTGGCGGGTGAGGGCCTGAGGCGCGCGCCCAGGGTGGCGGTCTGCAGCGCAGCAAAGGGCGGTGCGACGGCCAGGCTGCGCACCGACCAGTTGCAGCACAGCGCATCCTCCTCCTGGTGTTCGGCGATCAGCCTGATGTCCAGGGTGGGCGTCGGCTGCAGCAGCAGCTGCCCGCGCACGCCCCACTGGTTTTCGTCGTTCACGCGGTCCTGGTCCAGCGGTCCGAGTTGCT
Source organism: Hyphomonadaceae bacterium UBA1001 (assembly GCA_002291875.1). Taxonomy (GTDB): domain Bacteria; phylum Pseudomonadota; class Alphaproteobacteria; order Caulobacterales; family Aquidulcibacteraceae; genus UBA1001. The sequence goes on along the minus strand of DBAV01000175.1, from coordinate 8,390 downwards.
TGGAAGTGCCGTCATTGACGTTGGCGAAGGCCGACAGGCGCGCCGAGACGCCCTGGGCGAGGGGGCCCGACAGGCTGGCCGCCGCGCGCATCTCGTCGAAGGTGCCATAACTGAAGCGCGCCGAACCCTCGAAGGTGTCACTGGGGCGACGCGTGACGATGCTGACGACGCCCGCCGAAGCATTCTTGCCGAACAGCGTGCCCTGTGGTCCGCGCAGCACCTCGATGCGCTCGACATCGATCAGATCCACCAGGCCTGCCGCCTGCCGACCCATCACCACACCGTCGAACACCAGCCCCACCGCGCCTTCGGCGGCGTCCGAAAAGCCCGTGGTGCCGAAGCCGCGTACCACCAGGCCCTCCCCGCGCGAGGTCGCCGACGATCCGAAGGTGACCGATGGCGCAATGGTCGTCAGGTCATCCACGCTGGTCAGCCCCGAGCGCTCGAACTGCTCGCCATCGATCGCGGTGACCGCCAGCGGCACGTCCGACAGCGCCTGTGCCCGGCGCTGGGCGGTGACCACGATTTCCTGAAGCGCGCCGTCATCGGTGGCGGCGGTATCCGCGCCGCGCGGGCTGGAGTCCTGCGCCAGGGCGGTCGGCAGCCCGAGCGGGCCGGCGAGCGAGAAAAGCGCCAGCCCGGAGACGGCCGACAACAGGCGTGTGCGTGACATGTTGGTCCTCCCTTGATGTGGTCTTTCGCCACTTTGCGCCATCCAAGGACCGCGATCGATCACTGTCAATCGTAATCGCGCGCAAGCGCGCAAAATAGGGCGCCGATCGGGGCGTCGCTTCCCGGAACGGGCGGCAGGGCCATGGGACCAGGCGGGGCGCCTCGCGATCACGAGGCGGGTGACGGAAATCGCACGGTCATTGTGCGCCCATGCGCGGGATGCGGAGGATGTCACCGGCGTGCGGTGCCGCTAGGCCGCCCGCATGCAGGCTGAGAGCGCGCCGCCACCCACCCGGCCACGCCTTGTGGTGGGGCTGATGTTCGCCCTGATCGCCGCCGGCATCATGGACCGGCAGCTGATGGCCATCCTGGCCGAACCGATCCGCAACGACCTCGGCCTGTCCAGCACCCAGATCGGCCTGCTGGCGGGAACCGTGTTCGCGGTCTTCTATGCCCTGGTCAGCCTGCCGGTCGCGCTGCTGGTGGACCGTTTCGACCGGGTGCGCATCCTGGGCTGGACGGGCATCGTGTCGGGCCTTGCGACGGCCGCCGGCGGGCTTGCAGGATCGTTCGCGGCCCTGGCCGGCGCCCGCGCGGTGGTCGCGATCGGGGATGCCGGTGGCCCGCCGGCAATCTGGTCGCTGGTGTGCGCCTGGTTCACCGAGGCCCGGCGCCCGCGCATCATCGCCGCCATCCAGATCGGGGCGCCTGTGGGGGGTGTCGCGGCCTTCGTCGTCGGCGGTCTGGTGGCCCAGCACCTGGACTGGCGAGCGGCATTCTGGATTTCGGGGGCGGTGGGTGTGCTGCTGGGCGCGCTGGCGCTCTGGCTGCTGCCGGAACCGCGTCGGCTGGACACTGCCCCGCGTCCGGCACCGCCGGTCCGCCAGGCACTGGCTTTCCTGCTGGGCCAGCCGGCCTTCCTCTGGGGCTCTGCCGGGATCGCCTGCGCCGGGCTGGCGATGTTCGGGCTGGCCCAATGGGCACCCTCGGTGATGCAGCGCGAGCATGGCTGGACTTCCGGCCAGACCGGCATTGCGGTCGGCCTGGTGACGGCGCTGGGCGGCATTGCCGGGACCTGGGTGTCCGGGCTGCTCGCCCAGCGCCGCCGGATGCAGGGTGATGAGGGCGCCGAGTTCGCGGTTGCAGCCGGCGCCGTGGCACTGGCCGTGCCGGCGCTCGCCGCCTCGCTGGTGGTGGACGGCCCGTGGGCCGTGCTGGCAGCCTATGGCGCGGCGATCACGGGGCTTCTGGCGTGGAATGCGCCGACCATCGCAGGCTTTCAGCTGGTGGCCGATGACGGCACGCGCGCGCTGGCGGCCGCGCTCCATGTGTTTTGGGTTAACATGCTGGGCCTGGGGCTGGGGCCGCTGGCCATCGGCATGATGGATGATGCGCTAGCAACGGTGCTGCCGGGTCGATCGCTGGGGCTGTCGGTGGCGGTGGTTGCGGGCGCGGCCGCGCTGGCGGCCATGGTCTGCCTGCTGTGCGCGGCTGGTGCCCTTCGCAAGGCCCGTGCGACCCGCGCACAGGCCGTTCCCGATTCAGCCAGTTGATGTCGCAGGGGGGCAACTCATGCTTCGGGACTTTCGAGGCCATACGGCCGTCATCTCGGGTGCCGGGTCGGGGATAGGCCGATCGCTGGCGCTGGGCCTGGCGCGCGCTGGAGTTGGCGTGGCAGCGCTGGACATCGACGCCGATCAGGCGCGTGCGGTGGCGGGCGCGGCGCGCGACATGGGCGTGCCGGCGCTGGGGCTTGGCTGTGACGTGGCGCTGCGCACCGAAGTCGAGGCGGCCCACGAGCGGATCCTGAAGGCGCTGGGCCAGCCGCGGCTGGTCTGGGCGAATGCCGGGGTGGGCGCGATGGGCGGGCCATTGGGCATGGCGCAGGCCGATCTCGACTGGATCTGGTCGGTCAATGTCACCGGCGTGCTGAACGTGGTGCGCACCTGTGCCGCCCCCATGCGGGCCTTGACCGGGGCACGTCATGTCGGCCTGACGGCCAGTGTCAGCGGGCTGACCGCCATGGGCGCCTATGCAGCGGGGTATGGCGCGACCAAACATGCGGTGATCGGGATTGGCGAGGGGCTGCGCGCAGAGCTGGAAGGCAGCGGAATGGGCGTGACCATCCTGTGCCCCGGCCTCGTGGCGACGCGGATCTGGGACGGCGCGCGCGTGCGGCCCGCGCGCCATGGCGGCCCAGTGGAAATGCCGCACGCCGTGGGCGATCGCTGGCGCATTCACGGAATGGACCCAGACTGGGTCGCAGCGCTGGCTTTGGCCAGGGTGGACGCGGGCGGGGGTTATGTGGCGCCGGTCGATCCGCACTCGCGCGATGACTTTGCGCGCCGCGCGGCCGAAATCGATGCCGCTTTCCACTTCCCCGTGACCGCCTGACAGGGCAGCCTGCGCGGGCAGGACCCCGCCCCGCCTGGAAAGGCAGGGCGGTGGCCTCTATGAACCGGAACGCAGCAAGCCATGACCCGCGAAGCAGGATTGGATGTCGGCTGGGACGATCTGAGGTTGTGCCTTGCGGTGGTGCGCGCGCGCACCGCCTCGGGGGCTGCCCGGGCTCTCGGGCTGAGCCATTCGACGGTGATCCGCAGGATCGCCGAGCTTGAACAGCGGATCGGCGTGACGCTCTTCACGCGCCTGAGTTCGGGTTATGAACCCAACGAGGCCGGACAATTGCTGGCCCAGGCCGCACTGGACGTGGAACCGGCCATCGTGCGCGCGCTGGCGAATGTGGTGGGCGGGGACCGCGCCATGCGCGGGGTCATCCGCCTCGCCGTGCCCGATCTCTCGGGCCAGGCACTGATGCGCGTGCTGGCAGGGTTCGCGCAGGCGCATCCCGGGGTCACGCTTCAGGTCGAGGCGTCCCAGACGCCCGAGCCGCTGACCCGTGGCGAAGCGCACCTGGCCCTGACCCTGACCGCCGAACCGCCAACCGGCCAGGTCGGCGTGCCCGTTGGGCCCGTGGCGTTTGCCGCCTATGCCGCGCGCACGGCATGCGCGGCAGGCCAGGACCTGGCCTGGCTGGCGCTGCCGGCAGGGCTGGGTCACATCCCGGTGGCGCCGTTCGACCGCGCCCATGCCCGTGCCTTTGCACGGGTGCACCGCCTGTCCGGCGTGGCGCTGCATCATGCCGGCGTGCGGGCCGGCCTCGGGGCAGGGGTGCTGGCCTGTGCGGTGGGCGACGCCGATGCCGACCTGGTGCGGGTGGGCCCGGTGCTGAGCGATCCGGCAGCCACCCTTTGGATTCTGCACCGTCAGGAATTGCGTGGCAATGCGCGTGTTGCGACCCTGTTCCGGGCACTGCGCACGGCCCTATTGCCGCTGCGGAGCGTGATCGGGGGTTCAGGCCCCGACAGCGCGGCCATGCTGCTGCCGGCCCTGTCAGGGCTTTCGGTCTGCGGACGCTGAGCGGCCGGCCGTTCTGCCGGTTTGCCGACACCGGGTGTGCGCGTGCGAACAGCACCGCGTGCTTGGTCCAACCCCCCGGGGGCGCGAAAGCAGGCGTGATCCTGAACCGGAGTGCACGCTTTGCTTCGAGCCATCACCTCTTCTTGCGGTCCTGACAGCGGCCGGTTGCGGGCTTGCGCGCGGGCGCTGCCGCTGCTGGGCCTGTCCATGCTGGTGCTCGCCTGCTCGACCCCGCTGTCGCCGGAGGGTGAGCCTCGGGCCTTCGAGGGCGAGCTTCTGGTGCTGGTCGATGCCGACATGCCTGCCTACGCCTATGCCAACGGGCTGCTGATGCCGCGCGCGGGCGTCGATGCGCTGGTCCGGCTGCGTGCGGGTTCGATGACAGCATCGGCCCCCGCGCCCAATACCGTGACGACATGGCCGGGCGCGGCGGCGGTGTCACCGGACGGCCGGTTCGGCTGGGTCATCGCGAACCGTGGGTCGCCGCCCCCGGGCCTCGAGCGCGCGGACGATCTGGACGCGGCCCTTGGCGAGGCCCGCACGCTTACCGCGCTCTCGCTGACACCCGATGGGCCCATACCGCTGGAAACGACGAACCTGCCGGGGCCGCCGCTGGCCATCGCCGTCTCGCCGGACGGCGCGACACTGGCGCTGGCACTGGATCAGGCGGGCGCGAACCTGGTGTTCATGCCGGTGTCCCAGGGCAGGGCGGGCGCGCCACTTGCCCTTGATGTCCCGGTGGACGGTGGGGTGGGGCCGGACGCGGGACGTGTGACCGCGCTGGCCTGGAGCCCGGACGGCGCACGGCTGGCGCTGGTGCTGGGCGGGGACCGCGTGGCCCTGGTGACGGTGCGCCGCGATGCACAGGGGCAGGTGGTGGGGGCGGAGGCGCCGCTGACACGGGCGCCGGGGGCGAACCTTCTGTCCGCCATTGCCTGGGCCCCTGACGGAGCGCACCTGTATGCGCTCGACACCGGCTGGGGTGCAGGGCGGCTGGACCGCGTGACCAATGGACCGGGGCGGGTCCATGTGCTGGCCGCCGGAGGGCAGGACCTCAGGCCCGTTCAGGTCGTCGAGGCGGGCCTCAGCCCCGAGTCGTTCGCCCTGTCGCCGGACGGCCGGCGCCTCGCCACCCTCGACATGCGGCGGACCTACCTGCCGCCGGGATTTCCAACCGGACTTCTGCCCGGACGCGACGGTATTTCAGTGACCCTCTTCGCCGTAGAGCCGGGCACCGGCCGGCTGGTGCAGGCGGGGCCGGCGGCGCGCCTGTCCGGTGTGCTGCCGCAGGGCATCGCGTTCGATCGCGGCGGCGACGATCTGGCGGTGACGGTGTTCCAGGACCCCGATCCCGCTTCGCTGCGTGGTCACGTCGCCTTCCTGCGGATCGATGGCGAGGGCACCAATGCGCGCATCGTGCCGACGGCCGCGCGCAGCGAGATGCCGCGCGGGGCGCATTTCCTGCTGCGCGTGCCCTGAGGCGTGCGGGCGTTTCAGGCGCGTTCGGCGTAGGCCCACGCCCCTGCGACCAGCAAAAGGGTGGCGATCAGCGGCAGGGGCAGGCCGGCGGCCAGCGGCATCACGTCCGCGCCGGCAGCGCCGAAGGCGCGGGCCATTTGCCCCGGAACAGCCGGCAGATGGGGCAGGGCAAAGGCCGCCGCCACGCCCGCACCCCCTGCCAGCCCGGCCAGCCGCCATGCCTCGCGCCGCGCCTTCGCCCGGCGCACGCGCTGCATCACGCCCTGGGTGAAGGCCGGATCGACCATCGGCGCGGCGTCGGCCTGCGCGAACAGCAGTCGCATGCGCGCATCAAGGTCGGCGTCGTGCATCGGGGCATGGGGTTCGGGGGCGTCAGTCATGGGGTGGGCACCCTGGCAAGATGCGCAAGAATCTTTTGCTGGCCGCGCAGGACATGGGACTTCACCGTTCCCAGCGGAATGCCGAGGGCCTCGGCAGCCTCGGCATGGGACATGCCGGCCCCGTGACACAGCGCCAGGCTGGCGCGTTCGTCCGGGGCCAGAAGGCCCAGCAGGCGATCAAGGTCGAGGCGCGCATCCGACGCCAGGGCCGGGTCGGTGACGGTTTCGGCCTCGCGCATGGCGATGTCGTCGCGCGCCTGGGCCCGCTGGCGCGCGCGGCGGTCCTGCAGGAAGCGGGTCCATGCGATGCGGCACAGCCAGCCGCGCACGGTCCCTCGGCCGTCGAATGCGCCCAGACGCTGCCAGGCCGTGACGAAAGTTGCCTGCGCCAGGTCGTCCGCCAGCGCCGCATCACCGGCCAGGCGCCGCAGGAAGCCGCGGAGCATGCCCTGGTGTCGCCGCACCAGGGCTTCGAACGCACGCTCCGAGCCGCCGCGGGCCTCGCGCAGCAATTGGGCGTCGACCTCGGCATCGCGGGTCACGCCGCCGGACGGTGCCGGCGCACCGCCCACGAGACCAGGTGACCGATCCCCAGCATGGCGACGATCACCGCCACCGCCAGAAGGCCGTCAAAGCTGCCATCGATGGTGACCTCGCCGGCGCGCGAGGGGTCGACATTGCCATCTTCGCCGCCGTTCACCAGCATGCGCAGCGGCCGCTCGGGCAGAACCCCCGCAATCGCCAGGCCGATTCCGACCGAGCACAGGATGATCCCCGAGCGCAGGTCGGCTTCGGCCGAACGGACGGGGCGCTCCATGCGGGCCAGAAGTGCTGGATCCAGCGCGACCCCCTGGGCGATGGCATCTCTGATGGCGGCGAACTGGGCTTCGCGCACCCGGCGTTTTGCGATCACCACCGAGATCGAGATCGCGGCGATGGTCGCAAACAGGCCAAGCGGGACCAGCACGGAAACAAGGTCTTCACTGTTCATGGGGGGCTCCGGGACAATGCGGGCGGCGGCGCGCGCGGCCGGCTTCAGCCGGCCAGCAGGGCCATCAGCGTGGGCAGGACGATCAGGACGAAGGTGCCCAGAAAAACAAGGATGGTGGCGAGCATGACGGTCACTCCGGTTGGGGGCGGCACATGCTGCGCCGCCTGATGTCCCTTGGATGCCGCCGCTTGCGCCCCTGGATGCACGGAGAGGAAAAATCTTTCAGGCCGCGGCCAGCAGGGCCCCCAGCCGGATCGCGTCGTGGTCGCGCATGCGCGC
>DBAV01000175.1:733-867 GCA_002291875.1 Hyphomonadaceae bacterium UBA1001 | reverse complement strand
CGTCGTGGTCGCGCATGCGCGCCGTGATCACCTGCAGCCCGATCGGAAGGCCCTGCGGCGTGCGGCCCACCGGCACGGCGAGGGCGGGATGATTGGAATAGGTGGCCGGGCCGATCCAGGCGAACTGGGGGGCG
>DBAV01000175.1:0-391 GCA_002291875.1 Hyphomonadaceae bacterium UBA1001 | reverse complement strand
AGGGCTCGGTGCGGCCATCGATCGTCACCATGCGCTCGGCCAGCGGGGTGTCGTCGTGGGCAAACGCCTCGATCCCGGCGACGGGCATCACGATGGCGTCGATCTCGTGGGCGAACAGGCGGGCGAAGGCACGCTGGGTGCGCGCATGGTGGTCCAGCATGTCCATCCAGCCCTCGAGCGTGGGCAAAGGCCGCTCGCGCGCGGGGTTGCGCAGGTCCAGCTGGGTCAGCAGCAGCGGAATGTAGTGCATGTGCACCTCGGTCAGGTCGGGCAGCAGCGCCGCCGTCCGCACCACGCTGGCGCCGCGCGCGGCGGCCCGCTCGGCCACCGCCTCGACGGCGGCCCAGGTATGGGCGGCGAACGGCGCGAGCGGATGGGCCGTCAGAGAGCG
>DBAV01000186.1:566-21310 GCA_002291875.1 Hyphomonadaceae bacterium UBA1001 | reverse complement strand
TGGGTGCGGTCGATGAACTGGTCGACAATGACAAAGGTGCCCGGCGCGGCGTCTTCCACCAGCCCCCCGCAGGCCGAAAGCGACAGCACGTCCGTCACCCCCAGCGACCGCAGCGCCCAGATGTTGGCCCGATAGTTCACCGTCGAAGGCGTCAGTGCATGCCCGCGCCCGTGACGCGGCAGGAAGGCGACGGGCACCCCGTGCAGCCGGCCGGTGAACACCGCTTCCGAGGGCGGACCGAACGGGGTTCCCACCGCGCGCCACGCCCCGTCCTCGATTCCCGGAAGATCATAGAGACCTGACCCGCCGATGACGCCCAGATGCCAGGCCATGCAAATCTCCTTTTGGCTGTGTGCACGCGGTGGTGCATCGGCATGGCGGGCCGCGCAAGCAGGCGTGCGCGCCCATGCCGCCCTTGCCTGTTCGCGCGCGGCATCCGATCTTGCCGCCATGAGCCAGAATGATCCCGCGCAGATGCGCATCGGCCGCCAGATCAAGCAGCGCTTTCGCGTCGAGGCCACCGAGGCCCTCGAGCCCGTTGCGGTCACCGACCGCGGTAATCCCGTGATGCGCTGGATGGAGGATTCGATCGGGCTGCGGATGCGGCTGGAGCGCCGGCTGGGCGGGTTCCGCCTCGCCGTCATCCTGGCCTTCGGTTATGGCGGCATCGCGATGATGGGCCTGGCGCCGGCGATCCGCCCCGACCATTGGGACCTGTATCCCTGGCAGTTGCTGGCGCCGCTGGCGGCGATTGCGGTGCTGGTCCTGGTCGGCCGGTCGCGGCGCCGCGCACTCGCCGCACTCTTGCCGGATGGCGACACGGGGAATGGCGACACGGGGGACGACGATGCCGCGGCCGTGCACCGTCGGCACGACAACCGCCACCTGATGCTGGCGGGCGCCTTTGGCGTGATCGGCTTTGGCTTCATGCTGTTTCTCGAGCTGGACCAGCAACGCGCCGATGCCGCCCGCGCCGCCGCCGAATCGCGCGAGGTCTATGTGCCGCCCGAGGGCACCATCCTCATCGACAATTCGCCCCAGGCCCGACCGCAGCGATAGGGCGCACCCGGCGCGTGGGCGTCGGGGCCCGCACGTCTGGTTTGGGTTTGCATGATGCGGGCACGGAGGCCCGCGCTCCGGCGGGGCACCCCAAGTGCTGCCGATGCGGCAGGTCTGGCCGGCTGCACCGACTGTGGCAAGGCTGCCACATTTTTCCCCATCCGCGCTGTGGTCACTTGTGTGTTGCGCTGCAGCGTGAAAGGTTCACGGAATTGTGATCCTTGGGGGTATCCATGCACACCGCGTCCATCCGCGTCGCCCTTTTGGCCAGCGTCGCCTTCATCGCCTTCGCACCGGGTGCCCTTGCACAGCAGGATGAGGCCGCGACCGGCGAGATCGTGGTGACCGGCTCGCGCCTGCAGACCGACCTGGCCGAAAGCCCCCAGCCCATCACCGTGATCACGGCCGAGGCCCTGGAAGTGCGCGGGGACACCAATGTCGCCGACGCGCTGATCCGCGTGCCGGCTTTGCAGAACTCGGTCAATGTCGACCAGTCGGTCGATTTCGGCGTGGCCGGGCGCGCGACGCTGGACCTGCGCAATCTGGGCTCGAACCGCACGCTGGTTCTGGTCAATGGCCGCCGCCATGTCGCCGGCTCGCCCGGATCGTCGGCGGTCGACATCTCGTCCATACCCGCCGGGCTGATCGAGCGCGTCGACGTGGTGACGGGCGGTGCCTCGGCCATCTATGGCTCGGACGCAGTGACGGGCGTGGTCAACTTCGTCACCCGCCGCAATTTCGAGGGCACCGAGTTCGATGCCCAGTTCGGCCTGTCCACCGAGGGTGACGCGCCAAACATCTACGGGTCGATGCTGCACGGCTTCAATTTCGGCGCGCAGGACCAGGGCAATCTGACCCTGTCGGTCCAGATCGAGAGCCGCGGCGGTGTCGAGTACGGCGACCGCGACTTTACGGCCAACGGGGCGTCGGCGGCGGCCTATACCAACCCCGCCTTCGTGTTCCAGGAGGGCGACCCGCTGCCCCCCGGCGTGTCGCGCTTTACCGCGGTCGGCCGCACCATCCTTCTGGACAATGGCGCGCCGCGCTTTGCGAACACCCCGCAATCGCTGCTGGACCGGGCGCGTACTGCCAGGACCCAGCTGATCGCCCGCAATCCCACCTTCGCCATCTCGTCGGTGACCGGCCTGATCGGCATCGACCTGTTCGGGTCGGGCTTTGCCGGCGGATTCGGCGACTTTGGCGCGACCAACGACCTCGACTCGGACGGCGTGGACGACTGCCGCGAGTCCTTTGTGGCCCGCCGCTTTTTCGGCTGCTGGGTCACCGATCCGGCGACCGGGCGCGTGCGGCCCTTCCAGGACGGTGCCATCAGCACCCTGACCAACCAGTTCGGGGGCGACGGCGCCCCGCTCAGCTTTGACGGCCAGAGCCTGAGCGCCTCGACCCTGGGCATCGTGGCCAACGTGTTCGCCGACTGGGAGTTCTCGCCCGCCGCGCGCGTCTATACCGAGCTGAAGGCCGTCCAGAACAAGGCGACCGAGCTGAACCCCTATGTCAGCTTTGACGATTCCATCCCGATCGCCTTCGACAACCCGTTCATCCCCGCAGCGATCCGTGCGATCATCGACCGCGAGATCCAGGCCGACCCGTCGCTGGCCTCGACCGCCCAGGTCACCCTTGCGCGCGATCACATCGACATTTTCGATCCCGAGATCCGCAATACCCGCAACACCTATCGCGCCGTGCTGGGGGTGGACGGGTCGATCTGGGACGGCTGGACCTATGACGCCTCGCTGAACTATGGCCGCACCGAGCAGCGCGTGCGTCAGGCCGAGCGCCTCGAGGACCGGTTCTTCGCCGCCGTGGACGCCACCACCGACCCGGTGACCGGGCGCCCGGTGTGCCGCTCGACGCTGGATCCCACGGCCCTGCCGCGGATCTCGTTCCTGACCCCCGGCTTCATCGACTTTGCCGGCGTCACCCTGACCCCGGGTCAGGCCTTCCAGACCTTCACGCCGGACCAGTGCCGCCCGCTGAACCTGTTCGGGCTGGGCGCCCCCTCGCAGGAGGCACGCGACTTCCTGCGCTATATCGCCGAAACAGAGGCCGTCATCGAGCAGATGGTGGCCGGCGCGACCCTGGTGGGCGACAGCGCCGCCTTCTTCGAGCTGCCCGGCGGCCCGATCGGCATCGCCGTTGGCGCGGAATACCGGCAGGAGAAATCCAGCTTCACGCCCGACCCGTTCACGGTGCGTGGCCTGGGCTTCCAGTTCGTCACCGACAGTGCGGTCGTCGGCGAGTTCGACGTCACCGAGGCGTTCATCGAGGTCAAGCTGCCGATCCTGCGTGACGTGCCGTTCTTCGACGAACTGACCGTGTCGGCGGCCGCCCGCGGGGGCAGCTATTCCACCGTCGGCGATGTCAGCTCGTACAAGCTGGACGCCATCTGGGCGCCGGTGCGTGACGTGCGCCTGCGCGGCGGCATCGCCTCCACCGTGCGTGCGCCCAACATCAACGAGCTGTTCCAGCCGCGGGTGTCGGCCACCTTCCGGCCCGACGATCCGTGCGACGTGTCCTTCATCGCGACCGCGCCCGACCCGGCGCTGCGGGCGGCCAACTGCCTGGCCGATGGCATTCCGGCGGGCTTCCGCGACCCGCTGACGGCCCGCTTCGTCGGCGAGACCTCGGGCAACCCGGCCCTGCAGGAGGAAACGTCCGAATCGTGGACCGCCGGCCTCGTCCTCCAGCCGCGCTGGATCGACCGCCTGGTCGTCACGGCCGACTACTGGAACATCGAGATCGCCGACGCCATCGCGCCGCTGACCGCCCAGGAGATCGTCGACAGCTGCTATGACGCGCCCAACCTGAACAACGCCTTCTGCGGCCTGTTCACCCGCAACCGCACGGCCGCGTCGCCCACCTTCCTGGGCTTCAACTTCCTGCGCCAGACACAGCTGAACTTTGCGCGGCTGGAAGCCGCTGGCCTCGATCTGGCGGTGCGGTACGATTTCGACCTCGACGCGCTGGGCCTGACCGACTGGGGCAATCTGGCGTTCGACCTGTCGGGCACCTGGACCGACAAGCGCAACGATTTCCCCTTCGTGACCGATCCCAACCGCGCGGACGTGGACCTGGGCGAACTCTACAATCCAGAATACGCGGGCAATCTGGCCGTGACCTGGAGCCGGTCGAACTATGCCCTGTCTTGGTTCGTGAACTATCAGTCCTCGCAGCTGCTGGGCGGTGTGCGGGTCGAGGAGGCCGATGACGTGATCCCGTTCGAAGGGGACGACGTCTGGATCAACGATGCCTCGTTCTCGTGGGACGTCACAGACACCACGCGCCTTGTGGGCGGGGTGCGCAACATCTTCGACGTCGATCCGTATCTGACCGAGACGGTCTATCCTGCCTCGGCGGTCGGCCGTTCGGTGTTCGTGCGCATCAGCGCCTCGTTCTGAGATCAGGGCGCCTGCGGGCCCGGCTGCGTGGCGGCCGGGCCCGTCTTTTTCAGGATGCCGGTGAAGGCCAGCACCGGCCGGCCCTGCTGGGTCACCAGGCCGCGCGCAAAGATCAGGCTGCGGGTCGCGCGCGTGACCTCGCCCGTGCAGTGCAGCGCCTCGCCCGCCACGCCGGCCGAGAGGAACTCGCTGGTCAGCGAGACCGTCACCGCCGACTGCTGGCCCAGCTCGCGCCAGGCGATGGCAAAGATGGCGAAGTCCGCGAACGTCATCAGGAACCCGCCATGCAGCGGACCCGCGCCATTGCGGTGCGCAGGGCCCGGCAGGGTCGCCGCCTCGACCGCCCCGTCCGCCCCGACGCGCAGAAAGAACGGGCCGGTCAGCGTCTCGAACGGGTCGCCCCCATAACCCCACGTCTTCCAGCCCGCGAACGGGCCTTCGGTCACATCCACGGGGGCAAAGGGGATCGCCTGTTCGGCCATGTCGCGTGCGCTCCGTACCGGCCCGCCGGGCCTGCGCCGGCCCGCGCCGAGCGCCCGCATGACGGCCTTTACACGAGACGGCAAGGGATGACGTGCTAGAAGCCCGCTCATGCGTGTCCTCCTTTTCGTGCCGATCGTCCTGGGCCTGGGTCTGGCCGGCTGTGCCAGCGACGACCCGCTGTCCGCCGACCAGGTCGCCGACGCCTGCGCCATCCTCGAAGAGCGCGACGCCTGGGAGGATGACATCTTCGAGGCCGCCGGCGAATGGCGCGTCAGCCCGGGCACGATCCTGGCCTTCATTCGCCAGGAGAGCGCCTTCCGCGGCGATGCCCGCCCGCTGGACGAGGATGGCCGGGCGCGCTCGACCGCCTTTGGCTATTCCCAGGCCATCGACGCCACCTGGGCCGCCTATGAACGCGCGCGCGGCAATGCGCGTCGCCAGAACTTCGAGGATTCGGCCGATTTCGTCGGCTGGTACATCGACCATCTGTCGCGCGAGGCCGGCATCGACCGCTCGGACGTGCGCGCCCTCTATCTGGCCTATCACGAGGGCCCGGCCGGCTTTCGGCGCGGCAGCTGGCGCGGCAAGGCCTGGCTGACGCGCGTGGCCGACCGGGTCGAGGCCAATGCCCGGCTCTATGACCGCCAGCTCGGGCGCTGCGAGCACTGGCGCATGCTGGGCGTGCCGCGGGTGCGCTGAGCGCCGCGCGGGTGCTTGTGCCGGGGCCGGCGGCGGGCTGTGATCGCCCACAGCCCCCGCCCCTGCCCGGAGCCCGCAATGCCGCTCGACGCCGAGACCCGCCCGATCTTTCTGGACACCCTGCGCCGCTTCGTGGCCGAAACGCTGATCCCGCTGGAACGCCAGGTCGCCGAAACGGACGAGGTGCCCGAGGCGGTGTGGGCACAGATGCGCGAGCTGGGCCTGTTCGGCCTCACCGTGCCCGAAGCCCATGGCGGCATGGGCCTGTGCATGGAGGACGAGGTGCGCGCCGTGTTCGAGCTGGCCCGCGCCAGCCCGGCCTTCCGCTCGGTGGTCGGCACCAATCTGGGCATTGGCAGCCAGGGGCTGGTGATGTTCGGCACCCCGCTCCAGCAGGCGCGCTGGCTGTCTGGAATCGCCTCGGGTGCCATCGTCACCGCCTTCGCCCTGACCGAGGCCGAGGCGGGCTCGGACAGCGCCGCGGTCACCACCCGGGCCCGCCGCGAGGGCGCGGGGTGGGTGCTGAACGGCGCCAAGCGATACATCACCAATGCCGATCGCGCGCACCTGTTCACGGTCATGGCCCGCACCGGCGAGGCGCCGGGGGCGCGGGGCATCTCGGCATTCCTGGTGCCGGCCGGCCTCCCCGGGCTGCAGATCGGCCCGCCCGAGCGCAAGATGGGCCAGCAGGGCGCCCACATCTGCGAGGTCTGGTTCGACGATGTGCTTGTGCCGGACGACGCCCTCCTGGGGGCCGAGGGGGCGGGCTTTCGCGTGGCGATGGCCACGCTGGAAAAGGGCCGGCTGCACATCGCGGCCCTGTGCGTCGGGGCGGCCTCGCGCATTCTCGAAGAGGCGGTGGCGTGGGCGCGTACCCGGATCCAGTTCGGGCGCCCCATCATCGAACACCAGCTGGTCGCCGGCATGCTGGCCGAGAGCCAAGCCGAGCTGCTGGCCGGGCGGGCCATGGTGCTCGAGGCCGCGCGCGCCCGCGACGCCGGCGCGCCCATTCCGCTCGAGGCCTCGGCCGCCAAGCTGTTCTGCTCTGAAATGGTTGGCCGCGTAGCCGACCGCGCCGTCCAGGTGTTCGGCGGGGCGGGTTATGTCGCCGACACCGGAATCGAACGGTGGTATCGCGACGTGAGGATTTTCCGCATTTATGAAGGCACCAGCGAAATCCAGAAGCTGGTGATCGCCCGCGAACTGGCCCGCGCCCCGCAACCGTCATTCAACTCTTAACCGTCATCCCGGGCCGGTGCGAAGCATCGGACCCGGGACCTATCCCGTGCGGGTGGGCATAAAGAGCAATGGTCCAGCGATTTTGCGGATGCTGGACGAAGTTTGGGGGAAAGGTCCCGGATACCGGCTCGCTTTGCTCACCGCTTCCGGGATGACGTTCCTTTTTCCAAATCAACCTCCGTTATCCAAATCAACCTCCGTCATCCCGGGCCGGTGCGTCAGCATCGGACCCGGGACCTATCCCTTGCGGGCAGGGTTTGAGGGCAAGGGTGCAGCGGCGGCTTTTACATTTGCTGGAACAGCTTTTGGGGATGGGTCCCGGACACCGGTTCGCTGTGCTCACCGGTTCCGGGATGACGTTCTTTTTTCGGGCGTTCATGGGGTGGGGTGATGCGTGGAAGGCTATGCCGTGCCTTGAGGCAAGGGTGCGGGCGCGCCGATTTCCTGCGCCAGGATGGCCTGCAGGCCCTCGCGCCAACTGGGATAAGCGGGGCGCCAGCCCGTGGCGGCCTTCAGGCGCGCGTTCGACACCCGCCGGCTCTCGGCATAGAAGCGGCGGGCCATCGGGGACAGGTCCGCAGCTTCGAACGCGATCGCGGGCGGGGGGGCCGCGCCCAGGAGGCGCGCCGCCTCGATCAGCGGATCGCCCGGGTCCGATGGTGCATCGTCGGCCACGTTGATGGCTCGGCCGGGCTGTGGCGCCGCCCTGCACGCCAGGACAGCGGCAACGATGTCGTCGACATGGATGCGCGAGAACACCTGCCCCTGACGCACGATGCGCCGCGCGTCGCCCGCGCGGACGCGGTCCAGTGCCGACCGGCCGGGCCCATAAATCCCCGGCAGCCGCAGGACCTCGGCGCCGACGGACTGCCACTGGCGCTCCTGGACCAGTCGGGTGGCCGCCTCGGGCGAGCCGGGGGCCGGGCTGTCCTCCTCGAAGGCCCAGCCACCGCCGCGGTCGCCATAGACCCCGGTGGTCGAGAACACGGCCATCCAGACGCCCGCAATCGGGCCGCCCGCCGCCTGCAGCGCCCGCCAGCCCGGGCAGCCTTCGGCGTCGGGCGGCACCGAACACACGATGGCGCCCACGCGCGCCCGCACGCTGCGCAGTGCGTCCGGCAGTGGCTCGATCGCCTGAAGGCCCGCCGCGCCGAGCCGGGCGCGCGTCTGTGGGCTCCGGCTGGTGGCCACGACCGTCCCGCCGCGCGCGATCCATGCAGCGGCAAGGGAGTTGGCGACATAGCCATGTCCCAAGGTCAGCAGCACCGGCGCATCCGCGGCCATCACTTCGCCCCAAAAGACGCCGACCGCACGGGGCTAGGGTCAGCCTGTTTCCGGAGTGTTTGGCCATGACGCAGCCGCAGGCACGGTTCAAGTTCGCGGTGGCGTCGGTTGCCCTGGCGCTGGCGCCGGGGGCCAGTGTTTCGGCCTTGGCCCAGGTGCCAGCCGCGCCCCCCGCCGTCGCACCCCCGGCCGTTCCCGCCACCGCGTCCGAGGCGCCGCCCGATGCCGGTGACCGTGCCGACCTGGCACGCCTGGAGGCCTGCCGCGCCGAGGCGGGGCGCAATCCCGAGGCTGCCTGGGAAACCGGCCTGCAATGGCAGAACGAGCTGGGCGGCGCGCCCGCCCAGCTGTGCATCGCCGAGGCGCTGGCGCGCATGGAGCGCCACGCCGATGCGGCCGCCCGGTTCGAGAGCCTTGCGGTGGCCCCCGATGGCGGCAGTCCCGAAGACCGGGCGCGTCATCTGATCCGGGCGGGCAATCTGCGCCTGCTGGCGCGTGAACCGGCCCGCGCACGCGACGATTTCGGGGCTGCGTTGGGGTTTCTGCCCGGGGAAGCGGAAATCCTGATCGACCGGGCCCGCGCGCACGCCATGCTGGAGGCATGGTCGCCAGCCGAGGTGGATCTGACCGATGCGCTGGATGCTGCGCCGCAGAATGCGCTGGCCTGGCGCCTGCGGGCCGAGGTGCGGCTGCGGCGGGGAAATCTGGCCGGCGCGCAGGCCGATGTCGAGCGCGCGCTGGCGCTGACGCCCACCGATGTCGATACCCTGGTGCTGCGGGGAGACATCCGGGCGGCCCTGGCCGGGGTGGCCGTCCGTTAGGCCTAGCCGCCGCTGGCAGGGCGCCTTGGCTGGCTCAGCAGGGCCCGCATCCAGGCGACATTGTTGGCCGCCGCTTCGGGGGACAGGTCGGTACGGGCAAGGCGCTCGGCCTCGTCCAGGCGCCCCTGCACCCCGACCACCAGAGCCAGGTTCTGGCGCACGTCGGCACCGGCGCCCGGCAGGCGCAGGGCATCGCGCAGGATGGCTTCGGCACCGGCGGGGTCGCCGGCCAGCAGAAGCGACATCGCCCGGTTGATCTGGACGGTCGGCTGCTCGGGCGCGGTCGCCAGTGCTGTGGCGTGCCAGCGGGCGGCCTCGGCACGATCCCCGGACATGTCGAAGGCGGCAGCCAGGGCCGTCTGGGCCCGCCAGTTGCGCGGATCGGCGGCCGCGGCGATCTGGAGTGGTTCGATGGCGCCTTCGGGCCGTCCGGCGGCCAGCAGCGTCATCCCGTGCTGCATCGCGATCACGGGGTCGCGCGGGCGCAGGGTGAAGGCGATCGTGGACGGGCGCAGGGCGGTATCGAGGCGGCCCATCGCGCGCAGATGGATGGCGTACTGAAACGCCGCCTCCCAGTCCGCGCCGTTTCGCTCGAACTCGGCTGCCCAGAACGCGGTGCGCGAGAGCAGGTCGGCGGTGCCCACGGTTTCGCGGGTCAGCGCAGGGCGCGCCGGCCCTTCGGCGCGCTCGGCGACCGGCGCGGTATTGGTGCGGCCGGTCTGCGCCGTCGCCGGGGCCGCCGTGATCAGGCCCGTCAGGACCAGGGCGGCCACGAATGGGAAGCGCGTCATGCCCGTCACTCCGTCAGGGAACGCGGCCGACCATGGCGGGCAGTGGTAAACGGGCAGTCAATGCGCAAGGGCGGGGCCGACCCTGGCCGACCCCGCCCCCGGACTGCATGCGAAGGGATGCTTACTGGTCGAGGCCGCCCTGGGCGAACACGCCCTGGCCGCCGAAGGCACCGAAAAGCGGACCCTGGGTCTGGCGATCCAGCAGGCTGCCATTGCCAAAGTGCAGGCGAAGGCCGATCCGCGCGGTGGTGCTGGACACCTCGACGTCGCTGATATCCTCATAGCCCAGGCCCGCGAACAGGCTGACCGGGGCGGCCGAGAAGCCGTATTCACCCTCGACGCCGAAGTTCCAGGCGTCCAGGTCCAGTTCGGTGCCCAGCACCTCGGTGGTGGTGCGCGTCCAGCCGGCGACACCGCCCAGCATCAGGTTCTCGGCCGGATAGAAGCGGCCCGCGCCGCGCAAGGCAAAGCCGTCGGTTTCGGTGTCGTCGATGGTGAACACCTCGCCGCGCGCACCCAGCAGGATGCGGTCCATGCGGGTGGCCAGGCTGACGCCGCCGCCCAGCGTGTCGGCATCGTCGGCCGACAGATAGCCGACATGGCCACCCAGCACGACGCTGGGGGTGATCAGCCCGTACAGCTGCAGCGTGGGGCCAAACGTGTCGGCGTCGTCGTTTCCGACATACCGCAGGTCGCCCTGGATGTTCAGCGTCTCGCCCAGCCGCCCGCGCAGCGAGCCACCGAACGCGTAGCCGGTATCGTCGGTCTCGCCCAGCGGGGTGTCGACCTGCTGGTTGGCCACCGAGGCGTCGACAAAGCCGCGCAGTTCCGCCGTGGCGGTCGGGACAGCAAGGGTGAAGGCCGTGGCGAGCGCCAGCGACGCGCCGATCAGTCTGGTCATGGAAGGACTCCGGATTGCGGCAGCCCCCCGAGGGCGCCCTTGGGCGTCAGGTGCCACGCCAACCCTCACCAAGCCGTAAAGGCAATGCCCGACCCTGGTGCGGCTGGGCACGCCGGGTGAAGGGGCCCCCTACGCCGCAACACCTTCTCCTCGGGGAGAAGGTCGGATTTCGGCACGAAATCCGGGTTGAGGGGTCGGCGCAAACTTCGCGGTTCAGGCGCGTCCCGGACTGTGTTCCTTCACGACCGGCGACCCACGCTCATCGGGAGGGCGGCGGACATGGAAAGGCCGGGGTCGTGCCCCGGCCTCCCGAAATTCAGCCGGAACCGCCGGCTCAGTCGTCGTCGTGCCAGCGGCGGCCGCTGCACTCGCGCACGGTGCGGTTCACCCAGCGGCCGCGGTCGTCGCGGATCCGCACGACGCGACGCTCGCAATTGCGATAGCCATCATCGTCGTCCCACCCGCCGCGAACGCGCCGGTCGCGCCAGTCGTCGTCGTCATCGTCGTGCCAGCGGCTGTCGCGCCAGCCGCGATCATCGTGATGGCGACGGCGGTCGTGCCAGCGGTCATCGTGCCAGCGGTCACCGCGCCATCCGTAATGACGGTCGCACTCGGCGGTCGAGCTGCCGATGGCTGCCCCGACGCCCGCACCCAGAAGCCCGCCGACAATGGTGCCGGTGCCCTGGTTCTCGCGCGCGACATTGTTGCCGACGACGGCACCGACCGTGCCGCCGATCACCGCACCCGCGACCGCGCGATCGCGTGTCTGTTCGCGGCAGCGGTCGTCGGCGGATGCCGCGGGGGCCAAAGCGACGCCGGCACCTGCCAACAACGCGAGTGCGACCAGTGGAGTCGTGATATGTCGCTTCATGTCGTCCTCCTCTCCTGCGTGGCACCCGTGACGGGTCATGTCGGGGCCATGTCTGTCCGCAAGCGTCGGATTCCCAGCCTGAACGCAACATGAAGCGATCCTTCAGACCCCAGCCTGCGCGCGCGAGCGTCGTGGTGGAGGCGCCGCCGCCACCGCGCGCGCTGGACTGCGAGGTGAGCGAGGTGGGCGCTCAGGGGGATGGCGCGGTGCTGGTCGAGGGCCAGCAGGTCTTCGTTCCCCAGACCCTTCCGGGCGAGCGTGTGCGCGTCATGGTGGCCGGCGCACAGGGGCGGCTGGAAGCCGTGCTGGCGCCCTCGCCCGAGCGTGTCACCCCCGCCTGCGCGCTGTTCGGTCGCTGTGGCGGGTGCGCGCTGCAGCACTGGGCCGACGCGCCCACCCTGGCCTGGAAGCGCGCGCAGATCGAAACCGCACTGCGGCGTCGCGGCCTGGAAACCGACATCGCCGCGACGGTCGCAGCGTGGGGCTCGGGACGGCGGCGTGC
The DNA here is from genome assembly GCA_002291875.1 of Hyphomonadaceae bacterium UBA1001. Lineage (GTDB taxonomy): Bacteria > Pseudomonadota > Alphaproteobacteria > Caulobacterales > Aquidulcibacteraceae > UBA1001. Next base: position 9,241 of record DBAV01000186.1, on the reverse strand, counting down.
CACGCTGCACGCCCGCCGCGAGGGCAAAAGGCTGCGGATCGGCTTCATGCGGCGCGGCACCCACGCCATCGAGGAACCTGCCGCCTGTCTGGTGCTGCACCCTGCGCTGGAACGCGCACTGCCCGGCACGCGACGGCTGGCTGAACTGCTGACACCTCCGGACGGGCGGCTGGCGGCGCTGCACCTGACGCTGACCGAAAGCGGCCTGGATGTCGACGTCAAGGGTGCCGGCAAGGGCCGTGTCGGTGATCCGCGGGGCCTAATGCGGCTGGCCGAGACTGCGGATGCGCTGGACCTGGCCAGGCTCTCGGTCGAGGGTGAACCGCTGGTGACCCGCCGCACGCCATGGCTGGCAATGGGCCGTGCGCGGGTCGAGCCGCCGCCCGGCGCTTTCCTGCAGGCCACCCGCGAGGGCGAGGAAACCCTGGTGCGCCTGGTGCTGGCGGCCATCGGAAGCGGGTCGGGCCGCGTCGCCGACCTGTTCGCCGGGCTGGGCACTTTTGCCCTGCGGCTGGCCGACCGCGGTCCGACCCTGGCGGTCGAGGGCGACGCGGCGCTGGTGCCTGCCATGAAGAAGGCCGCCGATGCCGCCGGCGGGCCGATGGGGTCGCTCGAGGTCCAGCGCCGCGACCTGTTCCGCTCGCCCCTGGGCCCGCTCGAGCTGAAGCGGGTCGAGGCGGTTGTGTTCGACCCCCCGCGTGCGGGCGCACGCAACCAGGCCGAGCAATTGGCGCGCTCGCAGGTGCCGCTGATCGTGGGTGTGTCCTGCGATCCGGCGACCTTTGCGCGCGATGCCCGGATCCTGGTGGACGGTGGATGGCGCCTCGAGCGGGTCACGCCGGTCGACCAGTTCCGCCACTCGCCCCATGTCGAGCTGGTCGGGGTGTTCCGTCGATGACGGCCCCGCCCGCGCCGGCGCGACCCTGGTGGGAAACCGTGCCGCTGGCCGAAATGGACGCCGCCCAATGGGAGGCCCTGTGCGATGGCTGTGGGAAATGCTGCCTGATCCGCCTCGAAGACGAGGATACCGGCACCACCCACACCACCGATGCGCACTGCCGCCTGTTCGACAGCGCGTCATGCCGGTGCTCGGACTATGCCGCCCGGCAGCAGCGGGTCCCCGATTGCGTTCGCCTGACGCCCGAGAATGTCGGCGCACTGGGCTGGATGCCGCGCACGTGCGCCTACCGGCTGCTGGCCGAAGGCAAACCGCTGCATCAGTGGCACCCTCTGGTCAGCGGCGATCCCGAAAGCGTGCATCGCGCGGGCATGAGCGTGCGCGGTCGCACCATCCCCGAGGGCCGGCTGCGCCCGCGCCAGCTGGTGCGCCGCATTACGGTCTGGCCGGGCGAGGACCAGCAGGGCTGATCTCGGGCCGCGACCCCGACAGGCCGCCACATCGGATTCGCCGCATTTGCAGGCCGCGTGGATTGGGCTATCCGCGCACCATGCCGACCCCCCATGATCCCCGTTCGCCGGGCCCTGTGCACGATGTCGTCATCCTGGGCGGGGGCATGGTCGGGCTGACGCTGGCCCTGGCCCTGGACCAGGCCGGGCTGTCGGTGGGGCTGGTCGAGTCCGGGCGCCTGGAGGGCGAGAGCGCCGCCACCGGTGGCGGACGCGCTTCGATGGTGGCGTTCGCGGTCCGACGCATGTGGGAGGCGCTGGGCGTCGGCGGCCTCGAGGGTCAGGCCCAGCCCGTGCGCCGCATCCAGGTGACCGAGGGCCGACTGTCCAGCGGCGCGCGCTCGGCGCCGGTCGCGCCCGCCTCGATGATGTTCACCGACGCTGACTTGGGCTCGGACGAGGCCGGCGCCCCCCTTGGCTGGATGATCGAGAACCGGGTCATCCGCGACGCCCTGGTGCGGTCGGTGCGGGCGAAGCCGGGCATTGCGGTGTTCGAGGAGGCCACGGCGCGGGCGCTGATGCGCGATGGTACTGCGGCCGGCGTGCAGCTGGCGGACGGCCGCGAGGTCGCAGGCGCCTTGCTGGTCGGCGCCGAAGGGCGGCGGTCGATGGTGGCCGAGACCTTTGGCCTGCGTGCGGTGGGCTGGGATTACGGCCAGGACGCGCTGGCGGTGACCCTGGTGCACGAAACCCCCCACGATGCGGTGGCACACCAGCTGTTCCTGCCATCGGGGCCGATTGCGGTGCTGCCCATGACCGGCAATCGCAGCAACATCGTCTGGACCCACCGGCGGGCGGCGGCGCGGGCGCTGGCCGGGATGGATGACGCCGATCTGGGCCGCGAGATCGCCGAGCGGGTGGGCGGCCTGCTGGGCCGCTTCCATTTCGAGGGCACACGCGCAACCTGGCCACTGGCTCTGGCGGTCGCCGACCCGCCCGTGGGCCCGCGCATCGCCTTGGTCGGGGATTCCTGGCACAGCGTGCACCCGCTGGCCGGGCAGGGCCTCAATCTGGGTCTGAAGGACGTGGCCGCGCTGGCCGAGGTGTTGGCCGATGCGGTGGCGGTGGGCCTCGACCCCGGCGCCGAGGCGACGCTGGATCGGTATGTGCGCTGGCGGCGCTTTGACGTGACCAGCCAGGCCCTTGGAATGGACCTGATCCTGCGCGCCTTTGCGGCAGGCGGCACGAGGCTGGGCCTGCTGCGCCAGGCGGGACTGGCCGTCATCGACGCGGCCGCTCCGGCGCGGCGGTTGCTGGCGCGCACGGCGGGCGCAGCCACCGGAGACCTGCCGCGGCTGCTGCGCGGCGAGCGTCTCGATACCCCGCGGGCCGCCGCATGACCGGGGCAGAGCGCGCCCTGCCGGTGTCGCCCGAAGCCCTGGCGGACCTGCTGGCGGTGGCGCGGTCGGCGGCACTTTCGGCGGGCCGTGCCCTGCGCGAGCGGGCCGAAGGCTGGACCGCGATCGATTCCGAGGTCGGGCACGACATCAAGCTGGCGGCTGACCGCGAGGCCGAGGCCATCGTGCTGCGGGGTCTGGCGGGCACGCCCTATCGCGTGCTCTCCGAGGAAACCGGCTGGACCGGCGGAGCCGATGACCGGCTGGTGTGGGTCGTCGATCCGCTGGACGGCACGGCCAACTATCTGGCGGGCATACCATTGTGCGCGGTGTCCATCGGGCTGATGGCAGGCCGGCGGCCGGTGGCCGGGGTGGTCTATGCCTTTGCAACCGACGAACTGTTCGAAGGCGCGTGGGGAATGGGTGCGCGCCTGAACGGGGCACCGATCGCGGTTTCGACCGAGACCGACCCCGCGCGCGCGATCCTTGCCACCGGCTTTCCGGCATCGGCGGACACGTCCGATGGGGCGCTGGCCGCTTTTGCGGCGCGGGTGAGAGCCTGGCGCAAGGTGCGCATGATCGGCTCGGCAGCACTGGCGATCGCCTGGGTCGCGAATGCGCGGGTCCATGCCTACCGCGAGGAAAACACCAATCTGTGGGACGTCGCGGGGGCTGCGGCCATCGCCGCGGCCGCGGGCGCGCGCGTCGACATCGAGGGCGCGGCCCTGGATGGGCGGCTGACGGTGACGGTCCGCGCGCCGGGCCTTCCGCCGCCATGATCGGCCTGTTTCCGTTCCTGCCGGCCTTTGTGGACCTGGCCGGGCGTCGGGTGGTGCTGCTTTCGGGCGATGCGGACACCGCCGCGCGGGCGCGCACCTTTCTGGATGCCGGCGCGGGCCTCGACATCTACGCGGTCGAGCCCTCGGACGAGGCGCGCGCGCTGTGTCCGCCGGCCCGCCTGTTCACCCGCCCCTGGAAGCCGTCGGACCTGGACGGCGCGGCGCTGGTGGTGGCCGTACGCGGCGAGCGGACGGCGGCGGCGCGGCGTGCGGCCCGGGCGCGCCGCGCGCTGTTCTGCGTGCTGGATGCAGCGCAGGCGTCCGATCTGGCGCTCGGGGACTTCACGCGGCGCGGGGCCCTGGCGATCGGTGTGTCCACCGCCGGACTGCCGCCGGTGCTGGCCCAGACCGTGCGCCGCCGCATCGAGGACGTGCTGCCCGACTGGCTCGAGGGGTTTCTGGCCGCCAGCGGGCGCCTGCGCCCGGCGGTCGAGGTGCGGATTGCCGACCCGGCCTGGCGGCGGCGGTTCTGGACCGAGGCTGCCGAGGCGGCGCTGGATGCCGCGCAGGCCGACTGGGACCGCTGGCTGATCCAGCGCCTCGAGACCGCAGACCCCGAGCCGACCGCGCGCCTGGACATCGTGCGCGTGCCCGCCGATCCCCAGCTGCTGACCCTGGCGGACGCGCGGGCGCTGGCGCGTGCCGACCTTGCCGTGCTGGCGCCGGGCTTGCCGCATGCCGTCGAGGCCCTGCTGCGGGCCGGCACCGAATGTTGTGCGCTGGAGGCGCCCGACCATGGCGCGACGATCCGCCTGGCGCGGCGCGATGGCCGCCGCGTGGTGGTGGTGGCCAGTGCGCGCGACCAGGCCCTGGTCGAAAACTGGCTGGCGGCATGGAACGGCCAGACAGCGGCCGCGTGAATACCCGTGTGGCGTGTGCGCAACACATCCCGGTCACAATTCGGTCATGGCGCGTTCAAGCTGCCCAGCCCCCTCGACCGCGGTGAATGACGGTTCTATGGGCAGGGCAATGGGGGGCCTGTCACTGTCGGCCATTCCAAGGTGAAGCAGCGTCGGAGTCCGCCGGCGCGTGGGAGGTTCAACATGATCAACTGGTCACGCAAGTCGTGGCTGATGGCGTTCGCCGCCACGGCCACCGTCGTCGGCGCGGGTGTTCCGGCCCTGGCGCAGGAAGCCGACGAAGGCGAGAATTTCGGCGATATCATCGTCACGGCCCAGCAGCGCGAAGAGCGCCTGCAGGAAGTTCCCGTCGCGGTTTCGGCCTTCGACTCCCAGATCCTCCAGGAATCGGGCGTGCGCGACATCCGCGACCTGATCATCCTGGCGCCGTCGCTGAACGTCACTTCGACCGCCTCCGAGGCGTCGACCACCGCCCGTATCCGCGGCATCGGCACCGTCGGTGACAACCCCGGCCTGGAATCCTCGGTCGGCGTGACCATTGACGGCGTGTACCGTCCGCGCAACTCGGTCGGCTTTGGCGACATCGGCGACATCGAGCGCATCGAGGTGCTGCGCGGCCCGCAGGGCACGCTGTTCGGCAAGAACACCTCGGCCGGCGTCATCAACGTCATCACCGCGCGCCCCAGCTTTGACTTTGGCGGCAATGTCGAAGTCACCGGCGGCAATTACGGCTTCGTCCGCGCCGGCGGCTCGATCACCGGTCCGATCATCGACGACGTGCTGGCGGGTCGCCTGTTCGCCGTGACCGGCAACCGCGAAGGCTATCTGGACATCGTCACGGGCGGTGGCCCGCGCACCCAGAAGGACGACAACGACCAGAAGTTCTACACCTTCCGCGGCCAGCTGCTGTGGGTTCCGACCGACGACATCGACGTCCGCCTGATCGGCGACCTGTCGCGTCGCGACGAGAACTGCTGCGCAGCGGTCCAGCTCTTCACCGGCCCGACCTCGGCGTTCATCGACGCGCTGTCGCCGGACACCGGTGTTGCGAACCCGGTGCCGCGCACCGCGCTGGGTGCGCCCCCGACGATCGGCTTGAACCGTCTGCGTCCGGCCCAGCCCTTCGAGCGGGTCGCGTTCTCGAACCGCGACACCTCGCAGGACATCGACGAGAGCGGCATTTCGGCCGAGGTCAACTGGACCACCGACTTTGCCAACCTGACCACCGTCACCGCCTTCCGCAGCTGGGAATCGGTGAACGCGCAGGATTCGGACTTCTCGACCGCCGACATCATCTGGCGTCCGGGCAATGGCGACAACTCGTTCCGGTTCGACCAGTTCAGCCACGAGATGCGCCTGCAGGGCACGGCCTTCGAAGACCGCCTGGACTGGCTGGTGGGCTCGTTCTACGCCAACGAGGACCTGGGTCGTCGTGATGCGTTCTTCTTTGGCACCCAGTACCAGCAGTACATCGACTTCCTGATCGCCGGGAACGCCGCTCCGGCCGCCCTGGGCGCCTTCGTCGCGGCCGGCACGCCGCTGCCGCCGATCACCCAGGGCGCGCTGGCGGGCGTTGGCCTGCCGGGCACGGTCCCGGCCTTCCCGGCCGGCGGCGGCCTGCGCGACGTCTACTCGCAGAACTCCGAGTCGATCGCGTTCTTCACCCACAACTCGCTGCAGCTGACCGACCAACTGGCGGTCACGGCCGGCCTGCGCTGGACGCGCGAAGAGAAGACCGTGAAGGCGGACTTCTCGACCAACGCCCCGGGCTGTGCCGTTGTCGAAGCCGCGCTGGGTGCCGACCTCGGGGCCGGGCTGACGCTGTCTCCGACGCTGGCGGGCCTGCGCGCGCTGGGTCAGGGCGCGTTCTGCCTTCCCTGGGCGCGCAGCGCGCTCGACGCCACGCCCTATGGCGACCGCAGCGTCGAAGAAGAGTTCTCGGGCACGTTGAAGGTCGACTTCCAGGTCACCGACGACATCCTGACCTACTTCTCGTACGCCCGCGGCTACAAGGCCGGCGGCTTCAACCTCGACCGGGCGTTCGACCGCGTGTCGGTGGCGCGGGCCAACCCGCCCTCGCTGACCAACCCGACCGGCGTGTCGGCCACCATCACCGGCTGGCGCAACGCCTTCCCGGCCGAGTTCGTCGACAGCTATGAGCTGGCGATGAAGTCGACGCTGTTCGACGGCGACGTGCTGTTCAACGTCACCGGCTTCTACCAGGCCTACGAGAACTTCCAGCTGAACACCTTCACCGGCGTCAGCTTCATCGTCACCCCGATCCCGGAAGTGACGTCGCGCGGCGTGGAAGTCGAGGCGGGCTGGATCACTCCGGTGGACGGGCTCAGCCTGAACGGGTCGGTGGCTTACGCCCAGACCCAGTATCAGGACTCGCGCTTTGCGACCGGATCGGCGACGACCGACAACACCCTGCCCGGCCAGCAGCTTTCGCTGTCCCCGGAATGGTATGTGAACGGCAACGTCCAGTACGAGCGTCCGGTGTTCGGCAACCTGCTGTTCCGCGGCAATCTGGCGGCGCGCTGGACCTCGGAATACAATACCGGCTCGGACCTGCTTCGTCCCAAGATCCAGGACGCCTTCACCCTGGTCAACCTGACCGCGGGCATCGGCTCGGATGACGATGCCTGGCGCCTCGAGTTCTGGTCGCGCAACCTGCTCGACACGGAATACACCCAGGTCGGCTTCAACGGCCCGCTGCAGGGTGGTTCGGGCATCACCACGTCGACCTTCATCGGTGGCGTGGCCGATCCCTACAACCCGCTCGAGGACACCATCACCTACAATGCCTTCCTCGGGGCGCCGCGCACCTTCGGCCTGACGCTGCGCCTGACCTACTGACGCACACGCTCCGGCGGTTGCAGAATGGGGGCCCTGGTACACGCCGGGGCCCCTTTTTCGTTCTCACCCAACGTCCGGGTCCTGGCTTGACACCTTCTCGCCCGCAAGAAGGTCGGTTTTTGCTCGCAAAAACCGTGTTGAGTGGGTCGCTGGTCGTGCAGGAACACAGTCCTTGACGCGCCCGAATCCTCAACCTTGCGCCGACCCCTCAACCCGGATTTCGTGCCGAAATCCGACCTTCTCCCCGACGAGAAGGGGGCGGCGCGGTTTTTCGGTCAGTCGGGGGCGCGGCGTGTCAGGGTCAGCGACGCCATGCCGAGCGGGGTCGGCACGCGGACGCGAACGGGGAAGGCCCACTGGCCCGCCGGCACGCGGGCGAACTGGATCTCGCCCTCGGGGATGCGACGGGTTTCGTTGGCGGCGCGCGGGTTGTAGCCGGCGATCGGCACATACCGCAGCGAACAGCGGGTGACCGGTCCGCGCCAGGCGGCCGTTCGCACCTCGGCCGTGCCCAGCGCGCCCAGCACGAGGTCATAGCGGTGCCGCCCATCGAACACCGCGATGCGGCCGACACAGCCCCCCGCGCCGACCATCTGTCCCAGCCGATAGAAGGCCGAAAGCGGGTCCATCGCCTCGCGCTTCTGGGCAGCGGTGGCCGGCGGCGTCCCCATGTTCGAGAACGCCGGGTTGATCACCGCCACTGCGCCCGAGCGCATGGCGATCCGGCGGAACTTGCGGTTATAACTGTGCGCAAGGTCATAGCGTCGCCAGGTCACCGAGTCGGCGGCGCGGGCGCCCTCGGCCGAGGCGTTCAGGTCGGTGTCGTCAAACAGCGCGCCGACGCCCGCTGTCCGCAGCCGCGCAGCCAGCGCATAGGACCCGGTGTGTTCGTCGACGTCGATCGACGCCTCACCCAGCGTCACGCCGTACAGTGTCGCACGATAGGTGAAGGTGTCCGCCATCGCGACCCCCGTCGCGCCCCCCGTCGCGACCATCCCCAAAAGAAGGCCCGCCACGGTCGACATGGCCTTATCCAGCACCCTTCGCCATGCCCGCACCGCGAAGCCACCCATGCGTCACCTCCGAACGGCTGCTTGCACGAACCGGACATACCGCCTAGCCCGGCAAACATGAACCCGTCCCGACTGGACACGGCCTCGACCGTCTGGAGCCTGCGCCAGCAGGCGATCCCCGATCAAGGCGACGCGCGTGCACGTAAGCGCGACTATCGCCGCCATCGCGTCGACACCGGCGCCCCCGAAGCCGCCGAACCCCTCGTCGACCTCACTGCACTGGGGCTGCGCGGGCGCAATCTCTACGCCGCCGCCGATGCCGCGCCCTATTATCAGACGATCCCCGGCGCGATCGACGCG
>DBAV01000186.1:0-241 GCA_002291875.1 Hyphomonadaceae bacterium UBA1001 | reverse complement strand
CCCGGCGCGATCGACGCGCTGTGGCTGCGCGAAGGGGTGGCGCGAAAGCTGGTCGCGGTGGATGCGCGTCTGGCCTCGGCGGGGCTGGCCCTGTTCGTCCATGATGCCTGGCGCCCGCGTGCCGTGCAGGCGCACTTTCACGATGTCTGGACCCCGGCCTGGCTGCGCCGACGGTTTCCCGAACTGTCCGACGCCGAGATCCGCGCCGAGACCTCGACCTATTGGGCCGCACCGACCGAAG
>DBAV01000120.1 GCA_002291875.1 Hyphomonadaceae bacterium UBA1001 | reverse complement strand
GCTGCAACCGGATTGGCGCGCCGCGCGCCGCGTGCTGCACTGGCCAAAACCGGGAGACGCCCATGAAAACCCTGCCCGCCACAGGCCAGGCCTGGACAGAGATCGAGACCGCGCTGGAAGCCGCCAAGGCGCGCGACTATTCCTGGAAGCAGGGCCGCATGGCAGTGTTCTTCTACTACCTGGATGAAGAGCTGGAGCGGGTGCAGAAGCAGGCCTACCTGGCCTATTTCACCGAGAACAATCTGGGCCAGCGCGCCTTCCCCTCGCTCGCGAAACTGGAACGCGATGTGGTGGAGATGAGCCTGTCCCTGATGCATGCGGCCCCGGGCGCGGGTGGCACTTTCACCTCCGGCGGCAGCGAGAGCATTTTCCTGGCCATGCTGGCGGCGCGCGAAAGGGCGGGGCGTGCCCGGCCCAATATCGTGCTGCCCGCCACCGCGCATCTGACCTTCGATCGCGCGGCCTGGTATCTCGGCATCGCGGTGCGGCGCGTGCCGGTGGGCGCGGGGTTTGCGGCCGCTGTGCCGGCGATGGAGGCGGCGATGGATGCCGATACCATCGCGCTGGTCGGCTCCGCGCCCTGCTACCCCTATGGCATCATCGATGACATCACCGCACTCGGCGCGCTGGCCGCGCGGCGTGGCATCTGGCTGCATGTGGATGCCTGCGTGGGCGGCTTCCTCTCGCCCTTCCTGGAACGCATGGGCCATGCGCTGACGCCATGGGATTTTCGGGTGCCCGGCGTGACATCGATCAGCGCCGACATCCACAAGCATGGCATGGCGGCCAAGGGCGCCTCGCTGCTGCTGGTGGCCGATGACGCCTTGCGCGCGCATCACCGCTTCGAAAGTGCTGCCTGGGCGCGCGGGCCTTACGTGGCCTATACCAGCCAGGGCACGCGGCCGGGCGGCGCGGTCGCCGCCGCCTGGGCGGTGATGCATCATCTGGGCGAGGCCGGGTATATCCGCGCCGCGCGCCGCATCATGGATGCCAAGGCGCGGCTGATGGCGGGCATCGCGGCGACCGGCGCCTTTGATGTGCAGACGCCCGCGCCACACGCGATCTTCACCTTCACGCCGAAGGACCCGGCGCTGGATACCGGGCGCATCGCGGCGGCGATGGATGCGCGCGGCTGGCTGCCCGGGCGCATGGCCGATGGGCGGGGGATGCACATGCACCTGAACCCGATCCATGACACGGTGGTGGAGGATTACCTGCGCCATCTGGGCGAGAGCGTCGCGGAGGCGCGTGAGGGGCTGCGGGAGAGTGCGGCGGTGGGGCGGGTCTACTGACGCCGAAAGGGCTGCACCACCAGCTGATCGATCCGCTGATCCCGCGCCGCGCCATAAGCGCCTATGCCGAGCGTGATCGGCCCATCCGGCTGTTCGCGCAGCGTGCCCAGCCAGCGATCCCACACCGACAGGTTGAAGCCGAAATTGCTGTCCGTCTCGTGCCGGCGTTCGCTGTGGTGGATGCGGTGCAGGTTGGGCGTGACGATCACCCAGCCCAGCGCGCGGTCGAGCGCGGGCGGGATGCGGATGGCCGCGTGCTCGAACAGGCTCGTCGCGTTGAGCAGGATCTCGAACACCACGATCCCCTCCGGCGGGGCGCCGAGCGCCACCGCGAAGACGATCTTGATCACCATGGACAGCCAGATCTCGACGGGGTGGAAGCGCACGCCGGTGCTCGCATCCATCTCCGGGTCCGCGTGATGGACGCGGTGCAGCGCCCAGAGCGCTGGCACCGCGTGGAACACCCGGTGCTGGAAATAGATCTGCAGGTCGAACACCACGACCGTCAGCGGCAGGGCGAGCCACAGCGGCACATCGAGCCAGTTCATCAGCCCGACATCGGCGCGCTGCGCCCAGATCGCCGCCCCCACCGCGGCCAGCGGCAGGGTGAAGCGCACCAGCACCGAGCCGAGTGCGACCAGGCCCAGGTTCGGCAGCCAGCGCCGCGCGCCCAGCGGGTGCGGCTGCGCCCAGGGGATGAGGCGCTCGGCCAGGACGAGCAGGGCCAGCACGCCGAGGAAGGCGCCGAGGCGCCAGGTGGCTTCGGATTCCATGGCACTCACATGGGGCGGCGTCGCGGCCGCGCGAGGGAGGATGTGCCCCCTTCGCCGCGGCCGCGCCGATGGTTACTCCGCCGCCGCCGCCATCTGCCCCCAGCGCGCGTTGACCATGGGCGAATGCGCCCCCAGCGCACGGCGCGCCGCCGCGTATTCCGCGGCCAGCCGGTCCACCAGCTTCGCCGCCGGCACCACCTCGTGCACGCCGCCCACGCTCTGCCCCGCGCCCCAGATGTCCTTCCACTTCTTCCTGCGGTCGGAGGCGAAGCTCATCTGCGACTTGTCGCCCGCCTCCAGATTGTCCGGGTCCATGCCCGCGTTGCGGATGGAGGGCTTCAGGTAGTTGCCGTGCACGCCGGTGATGAGGTTGGTGTAGACGATGTCGGATGCGCCGGACTCGGTGATCATGCGCTTGTACTCCTCCACCGCGCGCGCCTCCTCGGTGGCGATGAAGGCGGTGCCCATGTAGGCGAAATCGGCGCCCATCGCCTCGGCGGCGAGGATGCTGCGCCCGTGCGCGATCGAGCCCGAGAGCGCGAGCGGCCCGTCGAACCACTGCCGCGTCTCCTGCACCAGGGCGAAGGGCGATTGCGCGCCCGCATGCCCGCCCGCGCCGGCCGCGACCAGCACCAGCCCGTCCGCACCCTTCTCCACCGCCTTGTGCGCGAAGACCTGGTTGATCACGTCGTGCAGCACATGCCCGCCGTAGCTGTGGATGGCCTCGTTCACCTCCGGCCGCGCACCGAGGCTCGTGATGATCACCGGCACCTGGTGCTTCACGCAAAGCGCCAGGTCCTGGTCCAGCCGGTCGTTCGACTTGTGGACGATGAGGTTGATGGCGAAGGGCGCCGAGGGCCGCTCGGGATGCGCGCGGTCATGCGCCGCCAGCCGCTCGCGGATTTCGTGCAGCCATTCGTCGAGCTGCGCGATCGGCCGCGCGTTCAGCGAGGGCATGGAGCCGATGATGCCCGCGCAGCACTGCGCGACCACGAGGTCGGGCACCGAGATGATGAAGAGCGGCGAGGCGATCAGCGGCAGCCGCAGCCGACCCTTCAGCGTGTCGCGCAGGTCCATGATGTTTCCTCCGAGCCAGAGCCTGATCGCCTTTGGTGGAATCGCCAAAGGCGCGAATCAGCCTCTCAACGAGGCCAGGGCCGCGCTCCACCGCGGGTGGATGACGGCCCGGGCGGAGGCTACGCCCCGTCATTCGCGCCCGCAATGCGCGCCATCACCGGGCAGGATTGGCAGGCGCCGCCCCTGCCCGCATATGCCGCCGCAACACCCTCTCCGGAGCCACCATGACCGAAGCCCTCCCCTCCAACGCGCTCGACCAGCTGTTCCGCACCGCGCGCACGCAGAACAAGTGGCTGGACACGCCCGTCTCCGACGAGACGATCCATGCCCTTTATGATCTGCTGAAGTGGGGCCCGACGAGCGCCAACGCCTCGCCCGCGCGCTTCCTCTTCCTGCGCTCGCCCGAGGCGAAGGCGAAGCTGAAGGAGGC
>DBAV01000278.1 GCA_002291875.1 Hyphomonadaceae bacterium UBA1001 | reverse complement strand
GCGGTGCGCGGCGGCACCGCGCGCACCGCGCACAAGGAAACCTCCGAGGCGCTGTTCCTCACCTCGGGCTTTACCTATGACAGCGCGGGCGAGGCCGACGCACGCTTTGCCGGCACCGAGCCCGGCTATGTGTATGGCCGGTATGGCAACCCCACGCTGACGGCGCTGGAAGAGCGCCTTGCCCTGATCGAGGGGGCACAGGCGTGCCTCCTGACCGGGTCGGGCATGGCGGCGGTGCATGCCGCGGTGATGGCGGTGGTGGCACAGGGCGACCATGTGGTGGCCGCGCGGGCGCTGTTCGGCTCGTGCCGGTGGATCCTGGACACCCTGGCCCCGCGCTATGGGGTGCGCGTGACCCTGGTCGACGGGCATGACCTGGACCAGTGGCGCGCGGCCTGTGCGGGCGGTGTGCGGCTGGCGCTGCTGGAAACCCCGGCCAATCCGATGCTGGACGCGGTGGACATCGCGGTGGTGTCGGATCTGGTGCGCGCGGGCGGCGGCATCACCGTGGTCGACAACGTGTTCGCCAGCCCCGTCCTCCAGAAACCGCTCGCGCTGGGCGCGGACGTGGTGGTCTATTCGGCCACCAAGCACATTGACGGCCAGGGCCGGGTGCTGGGCGGGGCGATCCTGGGCAATCGCGACCTGCTCGAGGCGCACTATTTCCAGTTCCTGCGCCATACCGGGCCGGCGCTGTCGCCCTTCAACGCCTGGGTGCTGCTGAAGGGGCTGGAGACCATGGAATTGCGGGTGCGCGCGATGTGCGCCAGCGCGGCACGCCTCGCGGACCTGCTGGCAGCCGACCGGGGCGTGGTGCAGGTGCGGTATCCCGGCCGCCCCGACCATCCCCACCACCACCTGCACGCGCGCCAGATGAGCGGCGGCGGTACGCTGGTGGCGTTCGAGGTCGCCGATGGCCAGGCGGGGGCGTTCCGTTTCCTCGATGCGCTGGGCCTGATCGACATCTCGAACAATCTGGGCGACGCCAAATCGCTGGCCACCCATCCCTGGACCACCACCCACCGCTCGATGACACCCCAGCAGCGCGCCGAAGTCGGCGTCGCCCCCGGCACCATCCGCCTGTCCGTCGGCCTCGAGGACGCGGCCGACCTGGAAGACGACATCAAGGCGGCCCTGGCGGCGCTGTAACCCGCCACTGCCCCCGCAGGGTTTTCTTCCGCCGTTCACGGGGGAAGTGGCCGCGCAGTGGACGATGGGGGGATACTGAGGGGGCCTTTGGGGATGGTTCCCGGCCCTGCGCTGCGCTCCGGCCGGGATGACGTTCCTTTTATTCAACTCACGGCCGTCATCCCGGGCCGGTGCGTCAGCATCGGACCCGGGATCCATCCCCTGCCGGTTCGCACCCATTCGCCGCCCTCTTGACACCCATGGTGTATTAGTGCACTAATACGCTATGACGAGTGTGTGCCATGTCCAATCCCTGGCGTGACGACCAGCCGATCTGGAAGCAGATCCGTGACCGCGTGGTCGCATCCATCCTCGATGGCGGGCTGGCCGAGGGGGCGACGCTGCCTTCGGTGCGCCAGGTGGCGGCCGAGCTGGCGGTGAATCCGCTGACCGTCTCGCGCGCCTATCAGGCCCTGGCCGACGAGGGCGTGATCGAACGCAATCGTGGGCTGGGCATGACGGTCACGCCCGGCGCGCGCCAGCGCCTGACCGCGGCCGAGCGCACGCGCTTTCTTGAAACCGAATGGCCGCCCATCCGCGACCGCATCGAACGCCTGGGCATCGAGCCCCAACGCCTTTTCCAGCCCTCCCCGGAAACCCGCTCATGAGCCTGGACACCATCACCACCCCCGAAACCGCCGCGCCCCCGGGCGAACCCCCGCCTGCCGGGGCGCCGGCCGAAATGCTGGTGAGCGCGCGCGGGCTGGCCCGCAGTTTCGGCACCAAGCGGGCGCTGCAGCCGCTGGATTTCGACATTCCTGCCGGCCGCATTGTCGGGGTGATCGGCGCCAATGGCGCGGGCAAGTCCACCTTGCTGAACTGCCTTCTGGGCCTGATCCCGCACGAGGGCACGCTGGCCGTGATGGGCCATGACCCCGCCACCCACCGCTCGGCGGTGATGCGCGACGTCTGCTTCATCGCCGACGTGGCCACGCTGCCGCGCTGGGCCAGGATCGGCGAGCTGCTGGACTGGATGGAGGGGTTGCACCCGCGTTTTGACCGCCGCCGCGCCGAGGCCCGCATCAATGCCGCGCATCTGCCGCGCGACCGGCGCATCCGCACCTTCTCGAAGGGCATGGTGGTTCAGCTGCACCTGGCGCTGGTGCTGTCGATCGACGCGCGCCTGCTGGTGCTGGACGAACCGACCCTGGGCCTCGACATCGTCAACCGCCGTGGCTTCTACGACGCCATCATCCAGGAATACTTCGATCCCGGGCGGTCGGTGATCGTCACCACCCACCAGGTCGACGAGATCGAACCCATCCTCACCCATGTGATGTTCATCCGGGATGGCCAACTGATGCTGGATGCCTCGATGGACGACATCGCCCGGCGCTTTGTCGCGGTGGACATCCCCGACGCGCGCCGCGCCGAGGCGAACGCGCTGCGCCTGATCTACACCCGCACCGTGCTGGGCCGGACCGTGGGCGTGTTCCGCGACGTGCCGCCCGAGCGGCTGGAAACCTTTGGCGAACCGCGCCGCGTGGGCCTGGCCGACCTGTTCGTCGCCCTGGCCCAGCCCGATGGCGCGGCCGCCGCCTGATCCCCCCGGAGCGATCCAGATGAAACCCTTTCTGACCCTCGTCCGCCGCGACTTTGCCGACCATCGGGGCGCCCTGCTGTGGACCCCGCTGGTGACCGCCGGCGTGGTGGCGGTGCTTGCACTGCTGGGGCTGGGCAGTTCCGCCTCTGCGATCGCGAACGGCAATGGCACCATCTCGGTCGAGCGCTCGCCCGGTGACGACGCCGCGCTGGCGCTGGCGCTCAGCACGCAGTTCACCGCCCTCGTGCCGGTGATGGTGGCGGGCCTGGTGGTGATCTTCCTGCTGGCCGGCGCGCTCTACGAGGAGCGCAAGGATCGCTCGATCCTGTTCTGGAAGTCGCTGCCGGTCGGGGATCACGCCACAGCGGCGGCGCGCATCCTGACCATCGTCGCCCTTGGCTTTGCCGTGGCGCTCGCCTCCGCGCTGGTCCTGCATGCGGTGGTGTTCATCGCCACGGCGGCCGTGCTGAATTCGATCATGCCAATGCTGGATGTGGGCAAGGCGGCACTGCTCGCGGTGTCGCTGTGGCCGGCCGCCCTGGTGGTCGTGCTGGTTTATGTCAGCTGGGCGCTGCCGGTGTATGGCTGGCTGCTGCTGGTGGGTGCGTCGGTGCTCAAGGCGCCGCTGGCCGCGGGGCTGGTTCCGCTGATCGTGCTGCCGCTGGCCGCCGCCCTCTCGCGACTGCCGGCCGAGCCCTTCCTGGCACCGCTGTCGCGTCTGGGCGGGGTCGCCATGTTTCCGGAGGAGGGAAGTGTGGACCAGCTGGTCAACATGGAACGCGCGCAGATGTTCGGGTTGGACTTTGTCCGCGAGACCATGGCCCTCGTGGTGCACGCCGTCACCCAGCCGACCTGGTGGATCGGGCTGGTGGTGGCAGGGGCCCTGGTCTGGGGTGCGGGCGAGGTGCGCCGGCGGCGGGCGCCGTGAACCGGACGCCGCAGGACGGGTTTCCCAACGGGCCGCATTTGCGCCATCGTGTCCGCCGACGCTGATGCAGGTGGGACGGAAAGACGGTCATGGACGTGTTCGAGGCCACAACGGCGGGTTTTCAGGTGACGGTCCAGCCCACCTGGCTGCCCGACCAGTCCGACCCCGCGCGCGGCCTGTGGCGCTGGGCGTATGAGGTCATCATCCGCAACCAGAGCGATTCCACCGCCCAGCTGGTCGACCGGCACTGGCTGATCACCGACGCGCGCGGCCGGGTCGAGGAGGTGCGCGGGGCCGGCGTGGTGGGCGAGCTGCCGGTGATCGCGCCGGGCATGTCCTTTGCCTATGTGTCGGGCTGTGCCCTGGCCAGCAGTTCAGGCAGCATGGAGGGCAGCTATGGCATGGTCTGGGCGACCAGTGCCCGGCCGTTCCGCATCCTGATCCCGCGCTTTGCTCTGCACACCGGCGAGGCGCTGGGCACGCTGCACTGAAGGCGCGCGGGCCGGATCAGCCCTCGGCCTGCAGCGCGTCCGTCCCGATCAGCGCGGCGCCGGCCGCCGTTCCGTCCGGGTCGCCGACCCGGCCGGGCGGCGTGATGGCCTGCCAGCGCTCGGCGATGCTCTGGCAGGCGGCCAGCATGTTGCGATAGCGGCTGGCGGCGTCCGAAGGCGCGGGATGGGCGATGCCGGCATGGGCATCGATGGTGAGGCAGAGTGCGGTTTCGGCCGCAACGCCCTCGGCGGCCTCAGAACGCAGGGCACCGAACATCAGCGCCGACTGGAAGGCTGCCGCCGCAGGGTCCAGCGGTCGCCCGCGCGCATAGCGCAGCGCCGCGCCCCCGACCTGCAGGCGGTTGGTGCGCGGCTGGGTGCGCTCGAACCGGCAGGCCAGTTCCAGCGTGATGGTGCATCCGCCCATGACATGGCGGATCACACCGCCCGGCGGCAGGGGCTCGGCCTGCGGCAGGGCCAGACCCGGCGCCACCCGCACGAAACGTTCAAGATAGCCCGCGTTGAAGTCCAGCATCTGGCGGCGAAAGGGGCTCTCGGTTTCCTCCTCGCGCAGTGCGCGCGCCATGTCCGCCACCTCGTCCAGCGAAAGCTCGCCCCGCAGGTGCCGGCCGATGGCCTGCCGGGCCAGGCGGTGCTGGATGATCTGGGCGACCGGGCGAAAACGCGCGGCGCGCACGATGGTGCGGCGGCGCTGTTCCGAGGCGACCATGTAGTCGGCAAGGTCCCGTGCCGACAGCCGGGGGCTGCGTGCTTCGCGAAAACGGGGGCGTTCGTCCGTCATGCCTGTGGTTCCGGCCCCGCCCGCCCGCAGGGGAATACCGCCCCGGGGGCGGTGCGTTCCCGCGTGCGGCCTCAGTTGGGCCCGGGCGGCGGCTCGGGCGCGGCGGGTTCGACGGCGCGGGGGGCGCCCCGCGGCAAGGGCGGCGCGTCGGGCAGGGGGATGAACTCGTCGCTGTCGGCCTGCGGCAGGGCCATGCGCCCGGCCTTCCAGTCCTCTGCCGCCTGGGCCAGCCGCTCGGCCGAGGACGACACGAAGTTCCACCACAGATGCCGCGGCCCCAGATCGGCCCCGCCCAGCACCATCACCGTCGATGCCGTGACCGCCCGAAGGGCGTCTGCGTCCGGGCGGAGGATCCCCATCTCGCCGGCCGCCAGCACCGTGTCGCCGACCTCGACCGCACCTTCGACCACATGCACGGCGCGCTGCTGGTGCCCGCGCGGCAGTTCGGCCCGCGCGCCGGCGTCCAGCTCGAGATGGGCATAGACCAGCGGGCAATGGGTGCGCACCGCCGCGCGCAGCCCCCAGCCCGTGCCGGCCACCAGCCGCCCGCGCGCCCCGGCCTCTGCCCAGGTCGGCAGGTCGGCGCCCTCATGATGGGCAAAGCCCGGATCGGTCTCCTCGTCGGCCTCGGGCAGGGCCACCCAGGCCTGGATGCCGTGCAGACGGTCGCCCTGTGCCCGCGCCCGCTCGAAGCGCTCGGAATGGACGATGCCGCTTCCGGCGGTCATCCAGTTCAGCTCGGCCGGCCGGATCGGCATCACCGAGCCGACGCTGTCGCGGTGCATCAGCTCGCCGGCGAACAGATAGGTCACGGTGGACAGGCCGATGTGCGGATGGGGGCGCACATCGACCTCGCGCCCGATGCCCGCAGCCAGGTCCATCGGACCCATATGGTCATAGAACACGAACGGGCCGACCATGCGCCGGCGCGCGAACGGCAGTACGCGCCCGACCTCGAATCCGCCGCCCAGACTGCGGCGGCGGGCGGGGATGACCATTTCCAGCATGACGGCCTCCGGCGGCTTCGGACCTCATGCCCCATGTCGCATGCACGCGCGGTGGCGCCCAGCATGCCGCGCGAAACATTCTGTTGCCGATCCGGGGCGCGGCGGCCGGGCGCGCGGGCGCCTCAGCGCTGGGGCGGGGCGTCCTGGCCGTCGTCGCGTTCGGTTTCGTCCGGGCGGGCCTGGGTCTCCTCCTCCGCGTCCGGGCGGATGGCGCCGGGCATGGGCTGGGGTTCGTCGCCGGCCTCCTCGACCTCGGACGGGGTGGGCGTGCCGGGCGTGGGCGCACGCTCGACCGCCGCATCGTCGGGGTCGGATTCGGGCGGCTCGTGAGGGGTCGCCGACCCGCACGCCGCCAGGATCACTAGGGCTGCGGCGGCCAGTCCTGTCCGCCCGGACGTCATGCGTGCGCTCATGATGCCCACCCTCCGGCGCTGGCGCCCTCGCGCATGGTTCCGGGCGTTGTTGCCCCCGCGGCCGCGCCCTCCAGCACGATCTCGCCATCGTCCTCGCCGTCCCACCAGTGCAGGCGCTCGGCGGTGACCTTCAGCAGCACCATGCCGGGGGTGTCGATGCCCTGCGGGAACCAGCGTTCGAGGTCCTTGCGCCAGAACGCGGCAAAGCGTGCCCGCTCGCGGATCACGCTGGCCCGGCCGGTGACGGTGATGAAGACCGGCGGCTTGCCCAGAAGGCCGGGTGCGCCCTGGCAGGCCAGCGAGGCGTGCGGATCGGCCTCGATGTCGCGCACCGTGCGGGTGTCGTCATAGGTGAAGAACCAGCTGTCGCCGTCATATTCGACTTCGCCATTATTGCTCGTCGGCCGCCCGGCCAGCGCCCCGGTCTCGGTGCGGGTGAACAGGGTGACAAAGTCGATCGCACGCATCTTGCGCGCCAGGTGCTCGAGGTCGTGCCGGCTCATGGACGGTCTCCGCGGGGGTGTTGAACCCACGCCAACGCCGCAGCCCGCCCGCCGGTTCATTCCCGCCTTGGGTCCACCCGCACGCTTCGCCAGCCCGGCACCGGTGCGCATGGGGAACATCAGGGACGGCGCCGCCGGGGGCGTCCGGGATCATGGTGCGGGCGGTCGGGGTCGAACCGACACTCCCTTTCGGGAACCGGATTTTGAGGCGTCCCAAGTGCGCTATCCCTGGCGTATCCGGTTGCCTGCCTTTCCACTACTACGCCCTGAAAAGACTGGGCTTTTCGGGCAGAAAGAGGAAGGTCGGACCGCCGGTCATACGCTAGGGTTTGATCTCCCGCTGCACCTATATCGCACCTGAGATCGGACCCTCGAAGGAGGTCCGATGCCCAAATTGAAGCTCACCAAGACCCTCGCCGAAAGCGCGCAGCCCGAGGCGAAGGACTACGACATCCGCGACACCGTCACGCCAGGCTTTCTCCTGAAGGTGACGCCGTCCGGGCGCAAGATGTTCATGCTGGCCTACACGGCCGCCAACGGCCAGCGCCGCAAGCCTGCGATCGGCCGGTTCGGCGAAATCACGGTCGAGCAGGCCCGGTCCATCGCCCAGGATTGGCTGGCGGAGGTCCGGCGCGGCAACGACCCGAGCGCCGAGCGCGCGGCAGCGAGAGCCGCTCCGACTGTAAGAGAGCTCTGCCAGCGGTTCCTCGACGACTACTCGATCCCTCGCAACAAACCGAGCACGGTCAAAGGCAACCGGGTCAACATCAACGCCCACATCATCCCCGCGCTCGGTCACCTGAAGGTACCTGACGTGACTCGCGTCGACATCGCCAAGCTGATCGGAGAGATGGAGCACACCCCCACGGCCGCGAACCTGACGCTCGCGTGCTTGCGCAAGATGTTCAGCATGGCCGAGGTCTGGGGCTATCGGCCTGACGGCAGCAACCCGACCCGGCACATTCCGAAGTACCCGCAGAAGGGCAGCACGCGGCTGATCACCAACGCCGAGCTGAAGCGGCTCTTCGCCTATCTGGACCGCGCAGATGCCGATGACCTGCCACTGAGATGT
>DBAV01000085.1:3251-3446 GCA_002291875.1 Hyphomonadaceae bacterium UBA1001 | reverse complement strand
GGCAGGCCGGCGGGCTTGTCGATGATCAGCGCGTCATCGCTGCTGGCCAGGATGCTGATCACACCACGCGCTGGCCTTGTTCCATCCAGCCGAAATACAGGTCGCGGGCGCGGGTCGCGACCGGGCCCACCGGCAGGTCGCGATTGTTGTAGCGCGTGCAGGGCGTGACCTTGGCGTAGTTGCCGGTGGAGAAGA
>DBAV01000085.1:0-2936 GCA_002291875.1 Hyphomonadaceae bacterium UBA1001 | reverse complement strand
GCGTAGTTGCCGGTGGAGAAGATTTCGTCCGCCGCGTCGAGTTCCTCGGCGCGCACGGCGCGTTCCTGCACCTCCATGCCATCGGCGCGCAGCAGCGCGATGACGCGCTGGCGCGTGATGCCGTTGAGGAAGGTGTTGTTCACCGCGGGTGTGATCGCGACGCCATCCTTGGCGAACCAGAGATTGGCGCTGGCGAATTCCGCGACATTGCCATTGGGGTCCAGCATCGCCGCATTGTCCGCGCCGCGCTCGGCGGCCCAGGCGGAGGCGCGGGCGCCGTTCGGATACAGGCAGGCTGCCTTGGCATCGGTCGGCGCCATGTCGGTCGCGGCGCGGCGGAAGGGCGCCAGCATGGCGGAGAAACCCGCGAAAGGCGGCAGCGGCGCGTCATACAGCGAAAGGATGAAATCCGTGCTGTCCGGGTCGGGGCGCGCGGCACCCAGCCCCTTGCGGATGAAGAACATGGGGCGGACATAGAGCGTCGCGTCAGGGCCCATCATGCGGATGCCCTCGCGGCACAGGGCTTCGATCTCGGCGGCGGTCTTGGTGGGCTTCATGCCCATGGTCACGGCGCTGCGCACGGCGCGTGCGCTGTGCTTGTCGAGGTCCGGCGCGAAGCCCTTGATGGCGCGCGCGCCGTCGAAGATCACCGAGCCCAGCCAGAAGGCGTGGTCCATCGGGCCCAGGATCTTGGGTTCCTCGGTGAACCAGGTTCCGTTGTACCAATAGACGCCGGCCATCGCGCTGCTCCTCTGCTGTGCGGCGGATGTGCCACGGGTGGCGCTGGCGGAAAACCCGTCAGGCGCGCAGGCGGCGCGCGACCCAGGCCAGGCGGCGCTGCCACAGCCGGCGCGTGGGGTTCGCCTCGGCCTGCTGGTGGCCATGCAGACGGGCGCGCCAGCGGGCGGAAAACGCCGGCGCCAGCGCGGGTGCCGCGGCGTCGGGGATGTATTCGTGCACGGTGGCGCAGGGCGAGATATGCGCGCCTTCGTGGATCACCTGGCGGAAGCCTTCGCGGGCAAACGTCTCGCCCAGCCAGTCGGGGTCGAAGCCGCCTTCATACCAGCCGCGCCAGCGCATCACCGCCATCGCATCGCGTGAGCCGCGCAGGCCCCAGGGCGCGAAGATGGGGCCGCGATGGATCGGCAGGATGGGCTCGCCCGCCAGCAGGATGCGCCCGCCCTCGGCCAGCAGCGGCTTCATGCGGCGCAGCAGGCCGATCGGGTCGCGGCTGTGGTGGAAGGCCTCGTAGAACAGGATGACGTTGTAGGGTGGCTCATCGGCCGGCGCATCGCCGAATTCGCCCAGCATGGTCCGCACATGCACGCCATACATCTCGGCCTGGCGTTCGATGGCGGTGAGGAAATGCGGGTTCACATCGACCACGGTGCAATGCACGCCGAGCCTGGCCAGGGTCAGCGCGATCTGGCCGAAGCCCGGGCCGTATTCCAGCAGCCGCGCGCCGGCATGCAGCCGCGAATGCTTCAGGATCTGCCCCATCGCGAGCAGCTGGTCCGCGGCCTCGGGCACCATCAGCCCGAACAGGCCGGGGCGGGTGCGCCAGTCCATGTCGGCCACTTCGGGGGTCTGTTCGTCCTGGTGGGCGTCATGCGCGCGGGCACGGCCGGTGACCTCGGACCACAGGCGGTCCTGTTGCAGGCGATAGGCCTCGCTGTCGGGCTCCAGGCTGGCGTCATACCAGCTGGGCGGGCGGAAATAATGCCGCGTTGCGTTCAGCCAGGCGTGCTGGTCACCATGCGAATAGGCCACGAAATCCGCCAATACCGCGTCCAGATGCGGCACGCCGTATTCGTCCTCGGCGAAGACCTGAGGGTCGCTCGCGTGCCGGTGCTCAGCGGTCATCACTGTCCCTGGGTGTCCATCGCGGCCACATCTGCCAGGGCCTGTGCATGCTGCGCAAGCGGGTGGGTTTGCAGCCCCCGATGCGGGGGCTAGGCTGGCAACATCGCAAAACAGGGGGAAACCTGCCGATGACGGTGCATTTCATCGTCCATGACGAAGGCGACAGCGTGGGCGTGGTGGTGGTGGAAGGCCTGACCGCCTCCAACCGGATCAATGGCTGGATCATGGACCAGGACAAGATGATCGAGTTCGACGCGAAGTCGGACATTCCCATCGGGCACAAGCTCGCGATCAAGCCGATCAAGGCGGGCGATGCCATCATCAAGTATGGCGTGGATATCGGCCGGGCGATTGCGGATATCGCGCCGGGCGAGCATCTGCACGTGCACAACGTCAAGACGAAGCGTTGGTAAGGGGAACGTCCATGGGTATCGATCTGAAGGGCAGCTTCGAGGGCTGGCGGCGCGAGAACGGGCGGATGGGCGTGCGCAACCACGTCATCATCCTGCCGGTGGACGACCTGTCCAATGCGGCGGCCGAGGCGGTGGCGAACAACATCAAGGGGGCGCTGGCGATCCCGCACGCCTATGGGCGGCTGCAATTCGGCGCCGACCTGGAGCTGCATTTCCGCACGCTGATCGGCTGCGGCTGCAACCCCAATGTGGCGGGCGTGGTGGTGATCGGCATCGAGCCGGGCTGGACCGGCAGGATCGTCGAGGGCATCGCCAAGTCGGGCAAGCCGGTCGAGGGTTTCGCCATCGAGCAGAATGGCGACATCAACACGATCGCGAATGCCTCGCGCGCGGCCTACAAGATGGTCAAGCACGCCTCGCGCCTGAAGCGCACGCGGGCTGATCTGGTGGAGCTGTGGGTCTCCACGAAGTGCGGCGAGAGCGACACGACGAGCGGGCTGGCGAGCTGCCCGACGGTGGGCAATGCCTTCGACAAGCTGTGGGAGAACGGCAATACGCTGGTCTTCGGCGAGACCTCCGAGCTGACCGGCGGCGAGCACCTGGTGGCCGCGCGCTGCCGCACGCCCGAGATCCGCGACCAGTTCCAGGCGATGTTCGACC
>DBAV01000172.1 GCA_002291875.1 Hyphomonadaceae bacterium UBA1001 | reverse complement strand
CGCATGCGGCCCGACCGCATCATCCTCGGCGAGTGCCGCGGCGCCGAGGCCTTCGACATGCTCCAGGCCATGAACACGGGCCATGACGGCTCGATGAGCACCATCCACGCCAACACCTCCCGCGATGCCCTCGTGCGCGTCGAGAACATGGTGATGATGGGCAATTTCGGCCTGCCCACGCGCGCCATCCGCACCCAGATCGCCTCCGCGATCGACCTCATCATCCAGGTGGAGCGCCAGCGCGACGGCGTGCGCCGCGTGGTGCAGGTGACCGAGGTGGTGGGCATGGAGGGCGAGGTGTTCAGCCTGCACGACATCTTCGCCATCGAGCACGAGGGCGACAGCGCCACGGGCAAGCTGCGCGTGCGCTGGAAGGCGAGCCGCGCGCGCCCGGCCTTCCATGACCGCCTCTCCTACTTCGGGCAGGACTGGGCCTGGAACCAGGCGCTCGAGGAGGTCTGAGCGCGTGACGGCCATCCACGTCATCCTGATCGCGGCCTTCCTCGCCATCATGCTCGGCCTCGTCGTCGCGATGGCCGCGGTGAAGCGCCAGGAGGTCTGGCGCACGCGCGCGGAGGCGGTGCTGTCGGGCCACCGCCAGGTGCAGCTCGCCCCCCCGGGCATGATGGAGATGGCCGGGCGGCTGCTGCTGGCCTGGCCCTGGACGCACCGCGCGGCGCGCCTGCTCGGCATCCGGCTCGACCGGCTGGCGGATTACCGGCCGCGCTGGTTCGTGGTGCTGGGCGCCGCCCTGCTCGCGGGGCGCATCGGCGGTGCCGTGGCCGGCGACGTGCTGCACGAGGCGCTGGTGATCCCGGCCACGCTGGTGGGGGCGGTTCTGGCCTCGCGCGCCATGTTCGGGCTGATCGAAAGCAAGCGGCGCGAGGCGCTGTACCGGCAATTCCCCGACGCGCTGGGCCAGATCGTGCGCGCGGTGCGCGTGGGGCTTCCGGTGGTGGAGGCCATCCGCAACGTGGCCGAGGAGGCCCCCGTGCCCACCAACGTGGAGTTCCGCGCCATCGCGGACCGCCTGACGCTCGGCGTGCCGATCGACGAGGCGCTGGCCGAGACGGCGCTGCGCACCGGCCTGCCCGAGTATCGCTTCTTCGCCACCGCGCTGACGCTGCAGGCGCGCGCGGGCGGCGCGCTGTCGGAGACGCTCGAGAACCTCGCGGAGGTGATCCGCAAGCGCGTGGCGCTGCGCCAGCGCGCCCACGCCCTCTCCTCGGAGGCGAAGACGAGTGCCGGCATCCTCGCCTCGCTGCCCTTCATCACCGCGGCGATGCTCTTCGCCGTCACCCCCTCCTACGCGATGATCCTGCTCACGACCGACAGCGGCAAGATGGCGCTCGGCATCGCGGCGGGCATGATGACCATGGGGCTGCTCGTCATGCGCTCCATCATCCGGCGCGCCCTGTCATGACGCGCGAGCAGCTGCTTCTCGTCGCGGCCCTCCTGGTGGGTGTCCTGCTGCTGCTGGGCTGGGCGATGTATGCGGTGGCGGCGCGGGAGGCGCGGCTGGCCCAGCGCTTCCTCGGCGTGCAGCGCGTCGCGGGGGTGGACCAGGCGAATGTGCCACGCACGGCGCGCGAGCAGATGCTGCGCGGCCTGCAGGGGCTGGGCGGGCTGCTGACGGGCAGCGGCGTGCTCTCCGCGCGGACGGTGACGGAGCTCGAGCAGACGCTGCAGAGCGCGGGCTTCCGCGGGGACCGCGCGCTCGCCGTCTTCGTCGGCGCGAAGGTGCTCGCCTTCTTCGGGCTGCCGGTGCTGACCTGGGCGGCGATGGTGATCGGCGGGGCGAGCCAGACGGCGGTGGTCTTCGCGCTGCCGGCGGCCTGCCTCGTGGGCATGCTGGCCCCCGACATGGTCGCGCGGCATCTGCGCAAGCGCTACCTCGCCGAGGTGCAGCGCAGCCTGCCCGATGCGCTCGACCTCATGGTGATCTGCGCCGAGGCCGGCCTCTCCCTCGAGACGACGATCGAGCGCGTGGCGATCGAAATCCGCATCGCCTCGCCCGCCATCGCGACCGAGTTCGCGCTCTGCAACAGCGAGATGCGCATCGGCTCGGACCGGCGCCGCGCGCTGCAGAACATGGCCGACCGCACGCGGATCGAGGCGCTGCGCCGGCTTTCGGCCACGCTCGGCCAGTCGATGCGCTTCGGCACGCCGCTCGTGCAGGCGCTCAAGACCCTCTCGGCCGAGCTGCGCCAGGAGCAGCTGACGGCCTTCGAGGCGCGCGCGGCCAAGCTGCCGGTGCTGCTGACGGTGCCGATGATCCTGTTCATCCTGCCCGTGCTCGTGATCGTCGCCGCCGGGCCCGCGCTCATCGACCTGCTGCGGGTGATGTGATGCGGCTGGGGCGCCGGGGAGCGACGGCGGTGGAGCACGCGCTGATCCTGCCCGTGTTCTTCCTGCTGGTGATGCTGGTGATCGAGACGGGCTGGCAATGGGCCACCGCCGCCGCGCTCGATCACGGCACGCGCCGGGCGGCGCGCTGGGTCTCGCTCGGCAACGAGGCGCCGCAGGGGCAGACCCGCAGCCAGTTCATGCTCAACACCATCGCGACCACCACCGGCATGCCGCTCGACCCGGCGCGGCTGTCGGTGACCACCGTCGCCTATCCGAACTTCGCCGCCATGGCCAACCCGGGGGCGGGCGTGGCCGGCCTCGGCGGGCCGGACCAGGTGGTGCGCCTGACCGTCACCTATCGTTCGAGCCTGCTCTCGCCCTTCATGTCGGGCATGGTGCCGGCCGGCTGGCTCGAATACCGCTCCGTCGTCGTGATGCAGAATGAACCCTTTCCGTCGAACTAGCCGGGCGGGCCGCCATGCGGGCGTCGCCGCGCTCGAGTTCGGGCTGATCCTGCCCGTGCTCGTCGTGATGTTCGTCGCGACGGCGGAGGCGGTGTCCTACCTGCGGGTGTGGTACCGGCTGGAGCAGGCGGCGGCCTCGGCGGCGCAGGCGGCCTCGCGCACCGAGGTGCTGAACTCCACGGCGGTCGCGGGCTTCTTCGAGGCGGCGCGCAGCGTGGCCGAGCCCTACACGGCCTGGAACACGGGGACGACGGGGGCGCGCGCGCGCACCGTGATCAGCGCCGTCTCCAACCCCAGCAACGGCAACGTCCTCGCCTGGACCTGCTCGCGCGGGGACAGCACGCTCACGCCCAATGTCGCGGGGCGGCCCACCCTGCCGACCGGCTTCAGCGTGCCGCGCGGGCAGTCGGTCGTGGTGGTCGAGATCATCAACGCGACCTCCCCCTGGCGCATCATGGCGAGCCCGATCTTCTTCGGCACGGAGGGGCCGGCGCCGCTGCGCACCTATGCCATCGTCCGCCCGCGCGCGGCCGAACTCTCGACCTTGACCGGGGGGTGCCCGTGAGCCTGCTCCAGCCCTGGCGCAGGCTTGGCCGGCGCGGGAACATCGCGGTGATGACGGCGCTGCTCGGCGTGCCGCTCGCGGGCTTCGTGGGGCTGGCCACCGACGGGGCGCGCGCCTGGGTGCTGCAGTCGCGCCTCTACACCGCGCTCGATGCGGCCGCGCTCGCCATGGCGCGCAACGTCGGCGTGCCGGCCGCGACGCGCGATGCGGAAGCCGCCGGCATGTTCTGGGCCAATTTCGGCGTGAACCCGGCGCAGGGCCAGTCGCAGGCGGCGGCCATCGGCGGCACCCGCCGGGCCTTCATGGGCTCGGATGCGGTGTTCGACCCGCCGGTGCAGCTCGACAGCGGCACGATCCGCGTCTCGGCGACCGCGGCCATCCCCGCCTATTTCACGCGGTTGCTGGGCTTCACCGAGCTGCGCGCGCGCGCCGTCTCGGAGGCACGGCGCGCCGATCTCGGGCTTGAACTCGCGCTCGTGCTCGACGTGACCGGCTCGATGGACACGGGCTGCTCCACGCCGAGCAACCGCACCGGCCCCAATTGCGGCTTCACCCCGGTGCCGCGCCAGCCGAACCAGGTGGTGAACGGGCGCAACAGCAACATCGACCTGCTGCGCCTCGCCGCGGCGGATCTCGTGAACGTGCTCTACGGCGATCGCGAGACGGTGCCGAACCTCTGGGTCTCGATGGTGCCCTACACCACGACCTTCAACATCGGCCCGAACCGGGTGGACTGGCTCGACCCCAGCGCCCGCGCGACGCTCACGGCCGATTTCTCGCCCACCACCTGGCGCGGCTGCGTCGAGGCGCGGCGCGGCTACCCGGGCGCCCCCGCCGACGGTGACCTGATGGACTATTCCCCGGCCGAGGCGCCCTTCCGGCCCTTCCTCTATCGCTCCACGCTCGGCGACTACACGCTGAACGGCAACCCGGTGCCCGGTGACAATGACTGGGCGCGGCTGCTGTGGACCACGAACACGGTCGGGCAGAACGCGATCACCGAGGACTTCCAGCTCTGGCGCGGCAACAGCCAGGTGGGCCCCAATGTCGGTTGCCCGCGGGCGCGGGTGCTGCCGCTCACCGCCTCCAAGACGACGGTGCTGAACGCGATCGAGGCGCTGGAACCGAGCTTCCGCGGCGGCACCATGGGCAACCTCGGCCTGCTGGGCGGGTGGTTCACCCTCAGCCCGCGCTGGCGCGCCGCCTGGAACCTGGGTTCGGCGCCCCCGGGGCAGACCACCGCGCTGCCCCTCGACTACAACACCCGCTTCATGCGCAAGGCCGTGGTGATGATGACCGACGGCGACAACCAGTGGTTCGACAGCCCGACGGGCTTCCCCGGCTCCTGCAGCGGCGGCGTGAACACCGCCTCCTTCCCGACGGTGGCGACGACGAACCCGCCTGGCCCGCCGGGGCCGGCGCAACACGTCTTTCCCGTGGCCTGCCCGCCCGGTAATCAGACGGGAAACGTGCGGCTGCGCCCGGGCGCGGCGCCGATCGCCAACAACGCGGACTACACGGGCTACGGCCGGCGCAGCGACAACCGCGCGACGCCCGCGGACATGAACGCGCGCTTCGCCCAGCTGTGCACCACCATGAAGAACCAGGGCATCATCATCTACACGGTGGTGCTGAACACGGCGGGCACCGTGAACCAGGGCACGCGCGACCTCTACCAGGCCTGCGCGAGCGTGCCGGCCAACTACTTCTTCGTATCGCAGCCGAACCAGCTTCGCCCTGCCTTCCAGCAGATCGGCCAGCAGCTCGCGAATCTGCGCCTCGTCCAGTGAGGGCCCAGGCGCCAGCACGCCGGAAACCTGCCACCATGGCGGCGCGGATCGGTTTGCGAATCGTCAGCGCGCTTGCGGGTCGCGGGGCGGCATTCCAATAGGGAAGAGTTCCGAAAGGCGGAGCGCGAAGGGGGGCTCGATGCGGGGTTGGCCTTGGGGTATCTGGATGGCGGCCGTGCTGGTCCTGGCGGGATGCCAGGGGCCCGGCAACGCGCCGCTGTCGCTGGAAAGCCGATTGCGCCTGGCGGAGGCCGCCTCCTCGGGCGATGCCGGGCGGCTCTCTGTGCTGCGGCAGGCGGCGCGCGAACGCCCCTCCGACGTCGCGCTGCAGGTGCAATACGCGCAGGCGGCCGAGGCGTCGGGACAGTTCGCCGAAGCGGCCGAGGCGCTGCG
>DBAV01000179.1 GCA_002291875.1 Hyphomonadaceae bacterium UBA1001 | reverse complement strand
CGGGGGGCTGGTGTTCGGGCTGGGCGTGCGCTGGCGTGACGCTGATCCGTATCGGATTCCCGGTCGCGCACGCTCGGATCGCTTCATTGCGGACGAGCCGCTGGAGGAGGGCGAGGAGGCCGCAGGCCGCGCGCCCAACCAGTTCGTGGAATCGCTGGGATGGAATGCCGGCGTTTCGTGGATCGGCGATCGCGGCTTTATCGGCGTGGGTTATCACCGCTTCGAGACGGATTATGGCCTGGTGCCGTCAAAGAAAGAGGAAGAGGAGGACGCCGACGGCCAGTCGCCGCAGCGTATCGGTGCCTTCGGGCTGATGGCAGGCAAGGACGATGGCCCACCTGTGGTTCTGGCAGGTGGCGGTGAACCCGCTCCGGCCGGCACGCCCGGCGGACGGATCGAACTGGAACAGGATCGCTGGGAAGCCCGGGGTGAGTGGTTCCTGGGCCAGTCGCTGATCGAGACCGCCAGCTTTGCGCTGGCACGGGCGGACTATGTCCACAGCGAACTCGAGCCTGACGGCGCGGTCGGCGTTCGTTTCGACAATACCGGGACCGAAGCGCGCTTCGAGCTTCGCCAAGCGGGACTTTTCGAAAACCGCCTGACCGGGGCCTGGGGGATCTCGGGTTTCGAGACCGATGTCCTGGCCGAGGGCGAGGAGGCATTCCTTCCGTCCACCCGCACCCGTGACATCGGCGCCTTCGTCGTCCAGCGCTGGGACGAAGGCTCGCACGGGTTCGAAGGCGGCGCGCGGCTCGAGACCCGCGAGGTGGTCTCGCTGGGCCGCACGCGTGACTTTGATCTGGTTTCGCTCTCGGGCTCTGGCTTCCTGCGTCCCGGCTCGGGCTGGTTCCTGAGCGCCACGGTGTCGCGCACCGAACGCGGGCCCACCGACATCGAGCTTTTCGCCGATGGCCCTCACCTTGCCACGCGCACCTTTGAAATCGGCGATCCGGACCTGCGCGAGGAGGTGGGCCTGTCGCTCGAGGCGCTGGCGCGGTGGCGCGGCGAGCGGGGGCGGGTCGAACTGGCGGTCTATGACACCAGAATTTCGGGATTCATCGGGCTTCTGCCGGACGGCACCGAAGAGGACGAGCTTCCGGTCTTCCGCTTCGTGCAGGAAGATGCACGGTTCCTTGGCTATGAGCTGATGCTGGGCTGGACCGCGCTGGCCGATGGCGAGGGACCGGCAGGAATTGGCCTCTCGCTGGACGCCACGGTGGACGCGGTGCGGGCCGAGTTCCGCAATGCGGGCAATGTTCCGCGGATCCCGCCCCTCACCATCACCGCCGGTGCCGATGCAACGCTGGGGGCCTTCGGGGGCCGGTTCGAGCTGGTGCGAACCGACGCCCAGGACCGCCTGGCCGACTTCGAGCGCCCGACGGCCGGCTTCACCTTCCTGAATGCCCGTTTGACCTGGTCGCCTGCCGACACCGGCTTCACCCTGGCGCTGGACGGGCGCAACCTGACCGATGAGGAGGGGCGGGTGGCAACGTCGTTCCTCAAGGATGACCTGCCGCTTCCCGGACGTGATGTTCGGCTGACCCTGCTGCAGCGTTTCTGAGGGCGCGCGCGGGCGCGGGGGCTTGAACCCGCGCCCGGCCGGGCCCAAACGGCGCGGCATGCGGATCGTTTTCATGGGCTCGCCCGACTTTGCCGTGCCGGCCCTGGCCGCGCTGGCCGCGAGCGGTCATCAGATCGCGTGTGTCTATTCCCAGCCGCCGCGTCCGTCCGGGCGCGGCCAGGCCGAGCGGCCAACGCCCGTGCACGCCTGGGCATCGCGGCACGGTCTGGAGGTGCGCACGCCTGCACGCCTGCGCGACGCTGCCGACCAGGCCGACTTTGCTGCGCTGGAGGCCGACCTTGCAGTGGTCGCTGCCTACGGGCTGATCCTGCCGAGGCCTGTCCTTGATGCGCCGAAATGGGGCTGTCTGAACCTGCACGCCTCGCGCCTGCCACGCTGGCGCGGTGCGGCTCCGATCCAGCGGGCGATCGAGGCGGGCGACGCCGAGACCGGGGTCGATGTGATGGTCATGGAGGCGGGTCTGGACACCGGGCCGGTGATCCTGCGCCATATCGAGGCGATTTCGGACCACGATACCGGCGGTGCGCTGCATGACCGTCTGTCCGCGGCGGCGGCACGATTGGTGGTGCCGGCGGTCGAGGGCTGGGTTTCGGGCACCCTGCAAGCCCAGCCCCAGCCACTTGAGGGCGTGACCTATGCCGCCAAGATCGATCGCGCCGAGTTGCGGATCGACTGGACACGGCCTGCGGCCGAGGTCGAGCGCAAGGTGCGCGCGATGGCGCCCCAGCCGGGGCTCTGGACCATGCTGCCCGACGGGGCCCGCCTGAGGGTCCTCTTGGGGCAGGTCGCGCCAGGCGTGCACGATGGCCAGCCACCCGGGACACTGCTCGACGGCGCGATGACGGTCGCCTGCGGTCAAGGCGCGCTGCGCCTGCTGCGGGTCCAGCGCGAGGGCAGGGGCGTGGTCGACGCCGAGGCCTTCGCCCGTGCCGGCGGACCAAGGCCGGGAACCGTGCTGAACTGATGGCCCGGTTCGCCCTGGTGATCGAATATGACGGTCGCCCCTTCTGCGGCTGGCAAAGGGTCGGGCAGGGCATGCCCAGCGTCCAGCAGGCCATCGAGCAGGCCCTGGCCCGAATCGACCCGCTGGCCTCTGGCCTGGTGGCCGCCGGGCGCACCGATTCGGGCGTCCACGCCACCGGTCAGGTCGCCCATGTCGACCTTGCCAAACCCCTTGCCCCCGGCCGACTGCGCGATGCGCTGAATGCCCATCTGCGCCCCGACCCCATCGCCGTGATCGACGCGTTCGCGGTGGCACCCGACTTCAGCGCCCGTTTTTCTGCCATCGGCCGGCGGTATCGCTATCGCCTGATCGAGCGGCGGGCCGACCTGACTGTCGATCGCGGGCTGGCATGGCGCGTGCCCCGCCGCCTCGACGTGGACGCCATGAATGAGGGCGCGGCCCTCCTGCTGGGCGAGCACGACTTCTCGACCTTCAGGGACGCCGAATGCCAGGCCGGCAGCGCGTTGCGCACGCTCGATGTCCTGGCAGCCGAACGCATCGTCCTGCCGGACGGCCGCGAGGAGGTGCATGTCCGGGCGTCAGCGCGATCTTTCCTTCACCGGCAGGTCCGCTCGATGGTGGGTTCGCTGGTCCTGGTCGGGTTCGGATGGCGCGAGCCGCGCTGGATGGGGGAAATCCTGGCAGCTGCCGATCGCAGCCGCTGCGGGCAGGTCGCGCCAGCGGACGGGCTTTGTCTGGTGGGCGTCGATTATCCGCCGGGCGTGCTCGCGCACAACTCAGCGCCGCGATGATCCTGGGTACACCCTCGCGCGTAGTGCGGGCATGACCGATACCACAGCCCCCGCCCAGACCCCACCCGGCCGTGCCGGCGGCGGC
Organism: Hyphomonadaceae bacterium UBA1001; assembly: GCA_002291875.1. Classification (GTDB taxonomy): domain Bacteria; phylum Pseudomonadota; class Alphaproteobacteria; order Caulobacterales; family Aquidulcibacteraceae; genus UBA1001. The sequence goes on along the minus strand of DBAV01000179.1, from coordinate 4,403 downwards.
CTGCTCGCCGCCTTCAGCGTCCTTTTGTTCGCTGCCCTGACCTTTGGCTTTGCGGCGCTGGGTTCGAGCGCCCCCAGCGGGGACGAGAATCCGTGGTTCCGCGCGCTGGAAAAGCCGCCCATCAACCCGCCGTCGATCATCTTTCCGCTGGTTTGGACGCCGCTCTACATGTTGATGGCGGTGTCAATGTCGCTGGTGTGGTGGCGAACCGGCTGGCGCAGGGCCTTCGTGCTGCCATTCACGCTCTTTGTGGTGCAGCTGGCGCTGAACGCGGCGTGGACCTGGCTGTTTTTCGGCGCACGCATGCCTTGGCTTGCCTTTGCCGAAATCCTGCTGCTGTGGGCCACGATTGCCGCGATGATCCGCGCCTTCTGGCAGGTGCGGCCGCTCGCGGGGATGCTGCAGCTGCCCTATCTTGCGTGGGTCAGCTTTGCGGCCCTGTTGAACGGCTGGTTCGCGGTTCTCAACTGAGGGTGCCGGCCGCGCCCTGGGCCGCCCAGACCGACCCGACGTCACCCGCGCCATCCACCAGCCGGACCGCTTGCCGGTCGCGCAGGTGGATCATGTGGGCCAGCACGGAATGGCAGGCAGCCGGCCAGAGGCTGCGATCGACGGCCGCATAGAGGTCGGGGACCATATCGGCGATGCGCCCCGGCCCGCGGCTTGCCAGCCATTCCAGGACCTGGGCCTCTCGCGCGCGCCGATGGGCCAGGAGGGCCGTAAGGAATGGTGCCGGGTCGCGGATGGGCGGGCCATGGGTCGGCCAGAGCGTGGCATAATCGCTTTCGAGCACGCGCTGAAGGCTGGCCATGTAGGCGGCCATCGAGCCGTCGGGCGGTGACACCACCGTGGTCGACCACCCCATCACATGATCGCCGGTAAAGAGCGCGTTCTCCTGGTGCAGGGCGTAGCACAGATGGTTCGAGGTATGGCCTGGCGTGTGGACCGCTTCCAGCGTCCAGCCGGACCCTCGGATCAGGTCGCCGTCCTGGATCACGCCATCCGGCGCAAAGCTGTCGTCGTGGTCCTCCTCAAGAGACACCGCGCCCGCAGCCGGGGCCAGCGGGGCGGCGGAGACGATCGGGGCATCGAACACCGCTGCGAGCGGACGGGCCAGCGGAACATGGTCCATGTGCATGTGGGTGATGCAGATCACCTTGATGCGCTCGCCGTCGAGCGCGCGGCGAAGGGCATCGAGGTGGGCAGGATCGTCCGGCCCGGGGTCGATCACCGCGACCTCGCCGCGCCCCACGATATAGGTCCCGGTGCCGGTATAGGTGAAGGGCCCTGGATTGGCGGCGATCACGCGGCGGATGATCGGACTGACCTGATCACAGCGTCCATGCACCACCTCGATCTGGCGGACATAGGGGATCACGGCGTGCAGGCCCTCGCCAGCAGCGCATCGAGATGACGCCGAAGGCCGGCCGCAAGCAGGCGCGTGGCTTCCAGTTTCTCACGCAGCGGCAGCGCGACCGGCGGGCCCATGTCGGTCTTATTGGCATCGACGACATAGAGCCGACGTGTCGTGCGGTCGCGCAGGATGTCCAGCCCGCCCCAGTCCAGACCCATCGCGGCACAGAAACGCCCGATGGCGGCGATCTCGTCGGCGGTGAACACGGTTTCCACGCGACGCAGGCGCACCTCGACATTGTCATTGGCGAAGCGACGTTCGCGGGTGCGGCGCTTGACGAACACCAGTTGCGGCACGCCTCCAATGGTGGGCGTGCGCAGGTCCTCAACCAGCCCGTCGGGTTGTTCGGCGTCGACAAGGCGCTGATAGGCCCGCCCTGCCCGGGGCTCGCACGGGCAGGCGACGATGCGCCCATCGTGGACGCCGTTCTCCTCGGACTTTTCCACCGCAGGCCCGTGATGGGACCGCGGGTCCAGCGCCAGGGGATAGCCGAACGCCTGCGCAAATGCCTCGGCGACGCGGCTCTTGGACACGTCGACACAATTGAGGTTCAAGCCAGGCGTACCGGCAGGGCCGGGCGTGCAGCGTGTGCGGTCTTCGAACCCGATCATGATCTCGGCGTCGGCCGCGCTGGTGACCATGCGCGCTCCTGCCAGCCGCAGGACCGGCCAGAGAAGATACCAGGGGCGGGGGCGATCGGGCACGCAGTGCACCTTGACCGCGCCTGGTGCGCGCGGCTCGGCGCGGATCGCAAGGAAATACGCCATCCAGGTGGTCACATCGCGCACCAGCGCGGCATTGACGGCCAGCACCGCGCCGGTCTTGCGCACACGCACCGTTCCGGGGCTGAATTCCAGGTCGGCAAGCCAGCTTCGCGTGGTCATCCGGTCTCCACGGCCTGCCATCGGCGATGCGGCGGCCCGCCTCGTGCACCGCCTCGTGCATGGCTGTCGTTCTTTCCCGAACCGGGACCGCGCTGCAAGCGGCCCACCGCATCGCCCTGCGCCTGGCGGTCCTGCTGGTCGCCACGATGGCGATCCGCCTGGTCGGCGCCATTGTCGAGCCCGCGCCGGCCGCAGCCGCACCGGCGATTTCGGTGACGCTGGCCATTCCGCCCGCTTGACGCGCGCCGCTCGGGGCGCGACGCACCGGGCCGTGACGTCCCTATCCGATCTCCGACTTTCCGACATTCCCATGCGGGCTGCGCCCTGGCGAACACGCTCGGTTCGCCTGACGCCGCTCGGTCAAGGTGACTGGGAATTCGTCAACACCCATGACTGGAGCGATCCGGGCGGGTTGACCGTCGATGCGCTGGCGCGTTCGGCGCACGCACATCCGGATGGCATCTGGCTGGCCGAGCGCCCGCCCGGTGGCCAAGGGTGGCAAACCACAAGCTATGCGCAAGGCTGGGCGCGTGTGCGCCGCCTCGCCCAGGGCCTTCTCGAGGCGGGCCTTGGCCGTGGGCAGGTGCTGCTGATCCTGTCGGGCAATTCGGTCGATCATGCCTGCCTGACCTATGCGGCGAACATGATCGGCGTGGCCGCGTGTCCGGTGACGCCGGCCTATGCCACGCTGGCCAAGGATTTCAGCCGGCTGCGGTACATTGCGGACCTGGTGCGCCCTTCGGCAGTGTTCTGCGCGCCTCTCGAGCCCTTCGCGCGGGCCCTCGACGCGTTGGAGCTGGCGCCGGAGGTGCAGGTGATCACCCCGTGCGGCCAGTCGCCCTTTGGACGGGGGGTGCGGCTTGGCGATCTGGAGGCGGCGGCACCGGACGTGCGCCTCGAGCGCGCGCTGCAGGCGGTGGAACCGAATGATCCCGCCAAGCTGCTGCTGACTTCGGGTTCGACCGGTGACCCCAAGGCGGTGGTGAACACCCATCGCAATCTGGTGTCGAACGCAGCGATGATCCGCGCGACCTTCGACGACCAGATCGAGGCCGAGCCACAGGTGATGGCCACCTTCCTGCCCTGGTCGCATTCGCTGGGCGCCAATGCCATCCTGCACTTCTTCACCAGCATAGGCGCGACGCTGTATCTGGACCCCGGCAGCGCCACACCCCAGCTGATTTCCGAAACCGTCCGGACACTGCGCGAGGTTGCCCCGACCTATCACAACACGGTGCCGGTGGGATGGGCGCTGCTGGCGGACCAGTTCGAGCGTGACGCGGCCCTGGCCGCAAACTTCTTCTCGCGCGTGCGGATCCTTCAGTATGGCGGGGCGGCACTGGCGCAGTCGGTCTATGAGCGCATCCAGAGGGTGGCGATCGCGACAATTGGCGAACGGATCACCTTTGCTGCGGGTTATGGCGCGACCGAAACCGCCCCGACTGTGACCAATGTGCACTGGCCGAATGCACGCATGGGCTTGCTGGGCCTGCCGGTGCCGGGGGTGCGGCTGCGCCTGCTCGAGCGCGGCGACGGCCAGTTCGAGATGCGGGTCAAGGGGCCCTCCATCACGCCGGGCTATCTGCGCGACCCGGTGCGCACGGCCGCGGTGTTCGATCCCGAAGGCTGGTTCATCCTGGGCGATCTGGTGCGCTTTGCAGACTCCGCCGACCCTTCGCAGGGCCTGGTGTTCGACGGCCGGATCGCCGAGGCGTTCAAGCTTGAGTCCGGGGGCTGGGTCGAGGCGGGGCGCCTGCGCGCCGGCCTGGTGGCGGAAATCGGACCGGTGGCGCGCGACGTGATCATCACGGGTGTCAACGCACCGCGGGCCGGGGCGCTGGTTTTTCTGGCTGAGGGGCCGGCGCGCGCCCTGGTTGCCGACGGCTCGGCCAGCCTCGCCGATCTTTGTGGGCATCCGGCAATACGCGCCGCGGTTGCGGCAGCGCTGGCGCGCTGGAACGCCCGCGCGCCCGTGCCGGCGCTGAGGGTCATGGGCGCCATGATCCTTCCCGATGCGCCGGACCTGGCCAGCGGCGAGGTCACCGACAAGGGCAGCCTTGCGCAGGGCCGTCTGCGCGAGGTGCGGCGGGCGGGGGGCCGATGAT
>DBAV01000228.1:8295-8470 GCA_002291875.1 Hyphomonadaceae bacterium UBA1001 | reverse complement strand
CGGCGGGGGCGCCCCGCGGCGGCGGCGGCGCGGCGGCTCTGGGGGTGCGGCGTGCTTCATCTTCGGCACGAGGCGTCCTCCAGGATGGCGGCGACCAGCGTCCTGAAATCCATGCCGCAATGGGCAGCCTGTTCGGGTGCCAGCGAGGTGGGGGTCATGCCGGGCTGGGTGTTGA
>DBAV01000228.1:7681-7975 GCA_002291875.1 Hyphomonadaceae bacterium UBA1001 | reverse complement strand
GTCATGCCGGGCTGGGTGTTGATCTCCAAAAGGACCAGCCGCCCGGTGGCGTCATCATAGCGAAAGTCCGAGCGCGTCACGCCGCGGCACCCCAGCGCCGCGTGCGCGCCCTCGGCCGCCCGCAGGCACGCTTCGAACACGTCGCGCGGCAGGTCGGCGGGTACGACATGGCGGCTGCCGCCATGGGCATATTTGGCGTCATAGTCATAGAAATCGCGGTCGGTGACGATGTCGGTGACGGTCAGCGCCCGCCCGTTCATCACCGCCACAGCCAGCTCGCGGCCGGGAATGAAG
>DBAV01000228.1:7201-7355 GCA_002291875.1 Hyphomonadaceae bacterium UBA1001 | reverse complement strand
CAGCTCGCGGCCGGGAATGAAGGCCTCGACCAGCACCTCGTCGCCGAATGCCCAGTCGGGATCGAGCAATTGCGCGGGCGGGCGGTTCGCGCCCTCGCGGACGATGAATACCCCGTTCGAACTGCCGTCGGCATTCGGCTTGACGACATAGGGC
>DBAV01000228.1:0-6869 GCA_002291875.1 Hyphomonadaceae bacterium UBA1001 | reverse complement strand
TTGACGACATAGGGCAGGGGCAAAAGGTGCCGGGCGGCGGCCTCGTGCCGGCTCGCCAGCACGCCCTCGGCCAGCGGCAGGCCGGCGGCGGCGAACACCGATTTCGACTTGGCCTTGTCCATGCCCAGCGCCGACGCCAGCACGCCCGAATGGGTATAGGGCAGGCCCAGCGTCTCCAGCACGCCCTGGGCACAGCCGTCCTCGCCGAACTGGCCGTGCAGCGCGTTGAACACGACATCGGGGCGCGCCTCGGCCAGGCGCTGGGCCAGGTCGTGGCCGGCGTCGATCTCGATGACCTCGTGGCCCAGCTCGCGCAGCGCAGCCGCGCATTGGGCGCCCGAGGACAGCGAGACCTCGCGTTCCTTCGACAATCCGCCCAGCAGCACCGCCACGCGCCTGCGCATCACGCCCGCTCCGTTCATAGGGTCACTCTCCTTGCCGTGTCGAGGTAAACGGACCGGTAACACCGCCCCGGCGAACACCCCCCGGCGAACACCCCCCGGCGAACACCCCACGGTGCGCTGCCGGCCTGCACGCGCGCGGGCGCGGGGGCGCGTGTCCCTGCCGTTCAGTCCAGCCGCACCCTGCCACCCAGGTGCTCGCGCAGCACGCGGCGCGGGATTTCGTCGACCGCGCCTTCGGCCAGCTGGCCCAGGAGGAACGGGCCATAGGACACCCGGATCAGCCGGTTCACCCGCAGGCCCAGCGCCTGCAGCACCCGCCGCACCTCGCGGTTCTTGCCCTCGGACAGCGACAGCGTGATCCACGAATTGGCCCCGCGCGTGGCGTCCAGCACGGCCTGGATCGGCCCATAGCGCACGCCCTCGACCTCGATCCCCTCGGCCAGCAGGTCCAGCCTGTGCTGGTCGATGAAGCCAAAGGCGCGGGCGCGGTAGGTGCGTACAAAGCCGCTGGCGGGGTGTTCCAGCACCCGGGCCATCTCGCCCGAATTGGTCAGTAGCAGGAGGCCCTCGGAGGTCAGGTCCAGCCGCCCCACGCTGACCACGCGCGGCAGGTCTGCCGGCAGGTGCTCGAACACGGTCGGGCGACCCTGGGGGTCGCGGTGGGTGGTCACAAGGCCCGCCGGCTTGTGATAGCGCCACAGGCGGGCCTCCTCGCGCGCGCCCACGCGCCGGCCATCGACCATCACGATGTCCGCCTCGGTGACCTTGACCGCCGGGGTGTCCAGCACCGTTCCGTTCAGCCTGACCCGGCCGTCGGCGATCAGTCGCTCGGCGTCGCGGCGCGAACACACGCCCACCCGCGCCAGGTGCTTGGCAATGCGTTCCCCGTTCAGCCCCCCGTCGGCGCCGGGGTCCCATGGCCCGGGCAGCGGGCGCACCGGGGCGTCGGCATCGGTGCGGCGGCGGCGCCCGCGCGGGGCGGGCACAAAGCTGGGGGCCTCGTCGGGCGGGCCGTCATCATCGGGTGTCCAGCCGCCGGCGGCTGGTGGCGGCGTGCGGTCGTGCGCCGGCGGACGCCGTGGCGGGCGTGTCGCGCCGGAAGCGGGATCGCGCCTGGCGCGCGAAGAAGGGGGTTGCCTCGAAGTCATGTCCGTGACCAGCGATAGCGCATGAGCACGGGTTTGCGCGACGATTTCTTCATGGGCCTCGCACTGGACGCCGCGCGCGCGGCCGGAGAGGCCGGCGAGGTGCCGGTCGGCGCGGTGCTCGTGGACGAGGCATCGGGCGCGGTGCTGGCCACCGCCGGCAATGCCCCGATCGCCAGTGCCGATCCCACGGCCCATGCCGAGGTGCTGGTGCTGCGCGCGGCGACCCGGGCGGCGGGCAATTACCGGCTGCGGCCCGGGCTGACCGTGTTCGTGACCCTGGAACCATGCGCGATGTGTGCGGGTGCTCTCTCGCTGGCGCGGGTCTCGCGGCTCGTGTGGGGGGCGGACGATCCCAAGGGTGGCGGGGTGCGCCACGGCGCGCGCGTGTTCGACCAGCCGACCTGTCACTGGCGCCCCACTTTGGGTGGCGGGGTGCGCGACACCGAGGCCGCGGCCCTGCTGCGCGATTTTTTCCGGCGCCGGCGTCCACGGCGAACCCGCGAAGAAAACCTGTCTGAAAACGTGACAGGATTTACCGGAAAGTGATTTGTGTGCCGTACAAGGCATGCATGTCGACCGTCACCGATGCCCCATCCTCCGACATCTGGTTCGCGCTCAGCCCCGCGCCGATGATGGAGGCCGACATTTCCGGCCTGGCCGACGCGCTGGTCGCCCTTCGTGCCCGGCTGGGCGGCGCGGCCCCCTCCGCCGCCGACATCGCCGGTCTGCGCGCTGCCCACCGCACCATCGTCCTGCACCGCGCCAACGGCGCCGCGCTGAGATTCTTCGGCACCGATGACCCCCTGCTGACGGCGCAGTGGCCCCAGATCGTGGATGCCGTTGTCGGTCGCTCGCTGACCGACGACCACTATGCGACCATGCTGGGCGGCCATGGCCATCCGCCCATCGAAGTGGATTTCCATCTGCCGGACAACCGGACCCGGCGCGCGGTGGTGCATTCCGGCACCCCGATGAGGGGTCATTCGCGCGACCTGAAACGCTGCGCCCTGGTGTTCGAGGACCGCACGGCCGAGCGCGAGCTGCAACGTCACTGGTTCGACGACAGCCCTGTCGCCATGCTCGAAGCCGACTTCTCCGAACTGGTGGGCCTGTCCATGCGGGCCTTTGCCGAGGGCGCACGCGGTGACGCGCTGCGGGCGGCCATCGCCGAGGGCCACAAGCGATTTCGCGTGCTTCGCATGAATACCGCGCTCGAACGCCTCAGCCAGCGCGATTTCGGCACCTTCACCGCCGATCTGGGCTGGTTTTTGACGCCCTCGAACCTTGCGGCCGCCGTCGAGGCGATGTTCGATTCCATGAGTCGGGGCGCCAACCAGCGTCCCTGGCATGGCGAGCTGATGCGGCCGGACGGCAGCGTCCGGCATGTGCTGGTGCTCGGGCGTCAGGTGCCTGGCCATGCCAACTGGGAACGCGCCTTCCTCAGCTTCACCGACGTCACCGTGACCCGCACGGCCGAACTGGCGGCCATCAAGCGGGCCGAGGCCGAGGCGGCGCGCTCACGCGCGACCTTCGACCATTCGGTGCTGCCCCAGGTCGAGGCCGACCTCGGCTGCATGCTGGGCTGGTATCACGAGGGCACGCAGGCGGGACTGGCGCGCGGTGAATGGCTGCTGCGCAACTGGGAGCGCGCGGTCGCCGAGGCCGCCGCCATTCCCATCCAGGCCCTGAACGAGGCCGCCGCCGAGCTGCTGGGGGTCGATCGCGCCGCCGTGCTGGAGGGGCGACGCGTGCTGGTCGATGCCGCCATGCTGCGCGGCCTGCACGCGGCCGCCGTGGACGGCACGCTGTTCACCGAATCCAACTCGCTGACCTTCACCGCCACCCATACCCGCCCCTGCGGCGCGGTGCGCGAGATCATCGTGCGCGCCCGCCCCTTCCCCGGTTTCGAGGAGGACTGGGCGCGGTGCTCGATCGCCCTGATGGATGTCACCGCCCTGCGCGAGGCCGAACGGGCGGTCTCGCAGTCGATCGAGCGCAACCGCGCCCACTGGCATGCCCTGTTCGAGGAATCCGCCCTTCCGCAGATGACCAGCGTCAATCTGGTTTCGGTCGAGGAGGTCCAGGCCGCGATCGCCTCGGGCGAGGCCCGCGCGGGCGACTGGTCGCTGGCGCAATTGTCGGCCCGAGGACGCCAGGGCACCCAGGGGCGCCTTCTGAACCGCGCCGCGCGCGACCTGTTCGGCCTTGGCGACGGCCAGGCGTTCGACCCTGCCGTGCACCTGCCCGATGACTACTGGCAGGCCTTCTCGCAGGCGGCAAACGACTGGAACCCGGCCGACAACCTGCTGCCGTTCGAGGCCATGGTGCGGCGTACCGACGGATCGATGCGCGATGTCATCGTCACCCTGCGGTCCATGCCCGGGGCCAAGGGGGGCGAGACCCTGCTGGCCTCGACCTTCGTGGATGTCACCGATCTGCGCCAGACCCAGCGCCGCGTCCAGGCCGAGGCCGAGGTGCGCGCGGCCGAATGGGCAACCCTGTTCCAGGATTCCTCGATCGCCCAGATGGTGTGGGACGCCTCGGGCCTGATGCGCCTGATGACGGGCCTGCGAAAGGCCGGCGTCCAGGACGTCGGCACCGTCATCCTGGCGCGCGCAGACCTGAACGCGCTCAGCGGCACGCCGCTGGCCATCAACCGGGCGGCGCGCGACCTGTTCGGCCTCGAGGAGGACACCGGCCAGCCCCTGCGCCTGCCCGTCTGCGACCGTCATGCGGCCGATCTCGAGGCGGCGCTGAACCGCTGGGAGACGGGCGAGGGCATCCTGCCGATGGAAACCGTGGTCGAGCGGCTGGACGGCACGCGGCGCAATGTCATCTATGAGGTGCGCGCGATCGGCCCGTCCGAGGACCCCTGGTCGCGCTGCATCACCTCTTATGTGGACATCACCGCCAAGAAGGCCGCCCAGGACGCCCTGCATGCCGCCAAGGAGGCCGCCGAGGCCGCCATCGTCGCCAAGACCCAGTTCCTGGCCACCATGAGCCACGAGATCCGCACCCCGATGAACGGCGTGCTGGGCATGGCCGAGATCCTGCGCCGGTCCAGGCTGGACGACGACCAGCGCCGCCAGGTCGAAATCCTGATCGACAGCGGCCAGACCCTGCTGCACATCCTCAACGACATCCTCGACCTCTCCAAGATCGAGGCCGGCCGGATGGAGATCGCGCCCACGGCGACCGACCTTGGCGCGCTGATCGAGACGACTTGGCGGTTCTGGCAGCCAAAGGCCCAGGACAAGGCGCTGGACTTCGAGCTTTCGGGTCTGGACAGCCTGCCCCCCTCGCTCGAGATCGACCCGGTGCGCATGCGCCAGATCCTGTTCAACCTGGTCGGCAACGCCATCAAGTTCACCCCCGCCGGCACGGTGCGCATCGCGGTGTCGGCGGACGCACCGGCGGGCGGGCGCGTCGGCGTGCGCATCGCCGTCCAGGACACCGGCATCGGCATGTCGCCCGAACAGATGGCGGGCCTGTTCGTCAAGTTCAGCCAGGCCGACGCCTCGACCTCGCGGCGCTTTGGCGGCACCGGGCTGGGGCTGGCGATCAGCCGCTCGCTGGCCGAGCTGATGGGCGCGCGCATCACCGTCCAGTCCGCCGAGGGCCAGGGCTCCACCTTCGTGCTGGAGGGCGCGTTCGCCATCGGCGGCGCGGTGTCCGCCCCGCATGCGGACGAGGCCGAGATGGCCGGAATGGGCGCGCAGGCGCTGCGTGTGCTGGCCGCCGACGACAACCCGGTCAACCGCACCATCATCACCACCCTGCTGCACCAGTTCGGCCATCAGGTCGACGTGGCCGAGCACGGCGAGGAGGCCGTCGCCCTGGCCGCTGCCCGGCGCTATGACGTGGTGCTGATGGACATCCAGATGCCGGTGATGGACGGCGAGCGCGCCCTCCAGGCCATCCGCGAGGGCACCGGCCCCAATGCCCATGCCCCGATCATCGCACTGACCGCCAACGCCATGGCGTCGGACCGCGAACGCTATCTGGCACTGGGCTTTGACGACCACGTCGCCAAGCCGATCGACGTGCGCGCGCTGCTGGCCGCCATGGCCGCCGTCACCGCCCCCCGCGCCAGCGCCGCCTGACCCGCGCCCCTTCACCGAACAGCCGCGTTACCGGGGTGGTGCGCCAGCATCGGACCCGGGACCTATCCCTCGAGGGTGGGGTTTGAAGGGGCATGGCCCAGCAGCGCGCTTCACAGGCACTGGAAAGCGATGGCGGGATAGGTCCCGGCCCTCCGCTGCGCTCCGACCGGGATGACGGTCCCTTTTTCTCAAATCAACAACCGTCATCCCGCGCCGGTGCGCCAGCATCGGACCCGGGACCGATCCCTCGAGCGTGGGGTTTGAAGTGGAATGGCCCAGCTGCGCGCTTCGCAGGCACTGGAAAACGATGGCGGGATAGGTCCCGGCCCTCCGCTGCGCTCCGGCCGGGATGACGGTCCCTTTTTCTCAAATCAACAACCGTCATCCCGGGCCGGTGCGCCAGCATCGGACCCGGGACCGATCCATTGAGGGTGGGATTTGAAGTGGAATGGCCCAGCTGCGCGCTTCGCAGGCACTGGAAAACGATGGCGGGATAGGTCCCGGCCCTCCGCTACGCTCCGGCCGGGATGACGGGCCTTTTTTCTGAATATCAGCCGCGGGTCTGGGGGGACGCGGGGGCGGTGGCCCAGTTGCGGGCGTAATTGCCGTTGGCGCGGGCATCGAGCGGGCGCGGGCGGAAGGTTTCGGCCCGGCGCGCCAGCGCGGCCACCTGATCGGGCGGCAGGTTGGCCGCAATGGCCTGGGCGCGGCGACCGGCCTCCTGATCGCCATTGCGCGCGGCGATCCGGAACCAGACATAGGCTTCGGGCAGGTTCTGGCTGACGCCCAGCCCGCGCTCGAACAGCTCGCCCATGTTGAACTGGCTGTCGGCCAGGCCCAGCTCGGCCGCACGCCGGAACCATTCGGCGGCCGTGGACATCGAGGCCTGAACCCCTTCGCCATTGGCATAATACACGCCAAGGTCGTGCATCGCGGCGCGATTGCCGGCGGCGGCGGCACGCTCGGTCCAGCGGCGTGCCTCGGCGATGTCGCGCGGCACGCCCTCGCCGCGTTCATGCATCTTGGCGAGGCGGTATTGCGCCGGCGGAAAGCCCTGATTGGCCGCGCGCCGGATCAGCGTGACGCCCAGCGTACGGTCGGCGCCGACCAGATTGCGCTGTCCCAGCTCGAAGGTCGCTGCCGGATCGCCCGCCGCGGCGGCCTCCTCGATGGTCTGGGTGGGCGCAGGACGCGCGGCGGTGGCGGCGGCCGCG
>DBAV01000083.1:764-3395 GCA_002291875.1 Hyphomonadaceae bacterium UBA1001 | reverse complement strand
CCGCCGACGCGCGGGCCGGGGCGATCGAGGGGCAGTGGCGGTGCCGCGTGGCCAAACTGGACGATCGCGGCGATGCCCTGCTGGCCTTCGTGCGCTATGGCTGGTTCGCATGCGAGGTCGGCCCCGCCGATGCCGACGGGCGCCATGTCGTGCGCAAGCTCACCGGCTCGCAGCGCTTTGTGGGCACGCTGACCCCGCGGGGGGATGGCACGTGGCTCTATGCGGGGGTGAGCTTCGTGCAGGGCGATCCAGACCCCGCGCCCTATCCGACCGGCACCCTGGCGGATTCGGTAGGCGTTCTGACCGCGCTGGGGCCGGGATCGGCCCGCCTTGATCTGCCCAGTCCGCACCTCGAAAGCGTTTTCGATGTCGTCGAGTTCGCGCGCTGAGATGGACACCGTTCCTTCGCCCGCAGGGCCCTCACCGCCCATAACTCCCGCCCCAGCCGACAACCCGCCCGGTCCATCGGGCTTCGATGCCCTCTTCCGCGACCGCGTGGTCCCGCTGCTGGCGGCCATGGAATCCGAGCGCGTGGCGACGCTGGCGGCGCGGCGGCGCTGGTGGCAGGCAGGGGTTGGCATCGGCGTTGCGGTCGCCGCGGTGATCGGGCTGTGGATGGCCGACGTCATTTTGGGCCTGGTGTTCGGCCTTTTTGCCGGCATGGCAGTGGCCTCAGGGGGTGAGGGGCGCCTCTTGCGCCTGCGTCAGCGGGTAAAGGCCGGCATCATGCCGGCCATCCTGGCCCCCCATGGAGCGGCCTATACCCCCGACCTCGACCATGGACCGTCGCTGGAGGCGTTCCAGGCGCTGTGGCTGGTCGACTCCCATCCCGACGATCAGTCATTCCAGGACATGGTGACCGGCATCCATGCCGGGTGCGCCTATCTGCTCTATGAGGCGCACCTGGTGCGCATCGTGCGCACGCGCAATGGCACGCGGCGCCGAACCCTGTTCCGGGGCCTTTTGATCCGGCTGGTGTTCCCGCGCGCCTTCGCAGGAACGACCCTGGTGCTGCGCGATGGCGGGGTGTTCAACGCCGCCCGCGACGCCTTTACCCGGCTGGATCGGGTGGGGCTGGGCGACACCGTGTTCGAGCGCCAGTTCGAGGTGCTGGGCAGTGACCAGGTCGAGGCGCGCTATCTGGTTGATCCGGTCTTCATGGAGCGCCTGATGGAGGTCGAGACCCGCTTTGCGGCAAACGACATCCGCTGCGCGTTTCAGGACGGCGCCCTGCACATCGCGTTCAGCCGCCAGAACGCCTTCGAGCCCGACGACCTGCAGCGGCCGCTGACCGACCCCGCCAACGCCCGGCGCATCCATGACGAGATGGTCGCCATCCTGGACCTGATCGACCATCTGGTCGGCCGGTTTGCCAGCCGCGCGCGCTGAACGGCCCCGGCGTCCGCAGAGGGACATGGGCACGGGCGGGCGCGGCATCAGGCGCCATAGTCGCCCGGCACGCTGCAGGCATGGAAGGCCAGCTTGCGGGCGTATTCCATGGGATCCTTGGGCCGGACGACGACCCCCGGCGCGGGCGGTTGCCAGTCGGCCAGCCGGGTGAGGAAGAACCGCAGCGCGGCACCGCGGCACAGCATTGGCAGGGCGGCGATCTCGGCATCGGTCAGCGTGCGCACCGCGCCATGCCCGCGCAGCAGCGCACGCCCCTTGGTCAGGTTGAAGCTGCCATCGGCCTCAAAGCACCAGGCGTTCAGGCACACCGCCACGTCATACGCCAGAAGGTCGTTGCAGGCGAAATAAAAGTCGATCGCCGCACAAAAGCGTCCGTCGCGAAAGAACACATTGTCCGGAAACAGGTCGGCATGGATGATGCCCCGCGGCAGGCCCGTCGGCCAGTGTGACAGCGCGGCCAGGGTGTCCTCGACCAGCGGGGCCACCCAGTCGCCCAGCGCCGCTGCGCGCGCGGCATTGGCCGCCCACAGCCCCGTCCACGCCTGGGGCCCCAGATCATTGGCCCGCGCGGGCGCGTGGTCGCCCGCGGCCTGGTGCAGGCGGGCCAGCGCACCCCCCACCTCCAGGCAATGCTGGGGCTGGGGCCGGGTTACCGCCATGCCGTCCAGAAAGCTGACCAGGGTCGCCGGGCGCGCGCACACCGTACGCAGGGCCCGGCCATCCCGCCCCGGAACCGGCGCGGGGGCGGGAAAACCGCGCGCGGCCAGATGCTCCATCAGCCCCAGGAACCAGGGCAGGTCATCGGCGCGCACCCGTTTTTCATACAGGGTCAGGATGAAGCGCCCGCGCTCGGTCGCCAGGAAATAGTTCGAGTTGTCGACGCCCTCGGCTATGCCCTTGAATGCGATCGGCGCGCCCAGGTCATACTCTGCCAAAAGGGCATCCAGCTCGGCGTCGCCGACTTCGGTATAGACCGCCATGCCCCTCTCCTGCCCCCCGGTGTGCGCATCCGGTCCGTTGGCGCCAAAACGCCTGCGATCCTGGCCGCGATGCTTGCTAGGATGCTGGCCACGATTGGGGCCCTGCGCACCACAGACCGTCGCGCCGCGCAAGGTCCGCGCCGCCGGAGGGGGGGCGGCGGACAGCGGCCGCTCAGGCGGTGCACGTCCCTTGCCTGTCCCCGGCCTGACCGATGCCTGACCGATGCCTGACCGATGCCTG
>DBAV01000083.1:0-444 GCA_002291875.1 Hyphomonadaceae bacterium UBA1001 | reverse complement strand
ACCGATGCCTGACCGATGCCTGTCCGTGGAGTGAACAATGTTCACTTTTCCTCTTGCAGCGCACACCGCCGCGCTCTAGATGCCTCGGTGACGCATGCGTCACCTTCCGGGACGGAGACCCAGATGAAAAAGTTCGTTCTCGCCGCGATCGTCGGCGCCAGCCTGATCGCCACTGCCGGCGCCAGCCCCAACATCTTCCGCGCCGAGCTGGAAAGCCCGGTCGCCGAGCGCACCCGCGTGGTGGCCTCGTCGGTGGTGTGGCTCTGCGAGGGCAATACCTGCCTGGCACAGAAGGACACCCGCACGGTGTCGGTGCGCCAGTGCCGCGCACTGGCCGAGGAAGTCGGCCGCATCGTCAGCTTTGGTGGCGCCGAGCGCCAGCTGACCGCCGAGCAGGTTGCCGAGTGCAACCAGCGCGCGGGCGTCTGAGCCGCCCCCTGCAGT
>DBAV01000251.1 GCA_002291875.1 Hyphomonadaceae bacterium UBA1001 | reverse complement strand
CGGTCAGCGCCGCCTCGATGTCCTGCAGGCTGGGCGAGGCGGGCAGCGAGATCGGCACATGACCGACCAGCCGGCGCCAGACCACGCCCACACCCTCCTCGCCATCGCCCTCGACACGCAGGCGGGTGTCGGGGTGGATGTGGCTCCAGACCGCCGGGGTGTCGTTGTCGAAGCACAGCACGTCGCGCTGCAAGGCCTGGTCGCCCTGGAAGCGGACGCGCAGGAAGTCGGTGCGGGCCAGCGCGGGGGGCACGGGGATGACGGTATTGGCCTCGCCCTCGCGCACCGGGATGGTGCCGATGGGCACGTCATTGGCGATGATGGTCATCGAGGACAATGCATCGAGCATCGGGCTCGGGTTGATCCGCACCGAGATTTCCGCGTTGCGCGGATTGGCCGGCATCGGGAAGAAGATTTCCTGCATGCCGCGCGAACCGCGGACGATCACGCCATCGGTGAAGCCCAGTTCGCGCAGCGAATTGGCCTGTGCCATACCGGCGGCGCCCAGCACCGCCGCGGCCAGGCCAATTCCGGCGATGTGGCGCATCATGCGCCTGAACCTTCGCTGTTGCATGCCCGTCAATCCTCTTCCTATGCCCGCCCCAATACAATTTAACGCGAGCATGCGCCACAAACCAGCCCTATATAATCCAAATTCTGCGACATGTCGCCAGTAAAGAGAAGTTGCATTCAGGGCCGAAATACGCGCGTCGGTTGTATTTTCCAGCAACCATGACCCGATTCCCGTCCGCCCGCTTCTGCGATAATCTCGGGCCCATGCTGCGCTCCATCCTCCTCGCCCTCGATGACACGCCCGGCGCCGTCGCCGCCCGCGATGCCGCGCTCGCCCTCGCCCGCCGGCATGAAGCGCGCCTCGTGGTGGCCGGGCTGTCGGCGCATGATGACGGGCATGAGCCCACGCCGCTTGGCGCCGCGGCCTTCGCCGAACACCGCAACGCGGTGCTTGCCGCCCGCCAGGCGGCCGAGAACGCGGCCATGCTGCAGGCCCTGCGCGAGGCAGCCGGGGCCACCGCCTTCGAGACATTGACGCTGGATGCCGCCCCCGAACCGGCGCTGCTGGCCGCCGGCCTCGGCCATGACCTGATCGTGCTGGGCCGCGATTCCACCCTCGGCCGCGAGGCCTGCGAGGATGGGCTGGCGCCCACCATCCCCGCGCTGGTCCATGATGCCGCGCGGCCGCTGCTGGTGGTCCCGCCCGGCTGGCAGGGCGCTGACGGCCCGGTGCTGGTGGGGCTGGGCGATTGCGCCGCCGCGCAGCGCACCTTGCAGGCCCTGGCGCAGCTGGGCCTGGCCGCCGGCGGGCCCTGCGTGGTGCAGGCGCCTGATGCCGCGATGGCCGAAGCGGCGGCGGGCTATCTCACGCTGCATGGCGCGGCGGCCGAGGGCATCGTGCCCGGCGAGATCACCCCCGAATTGCTGCTGGCCGAGGCGCGCGGCATGCATGCGCGGCTGCTGGCGATCGGCATCGGCGGCGATCGGGGCTTGTGGTCGCTGATCTTCGGCAGCCCGGTCGCGCGGCTGCTGCGCGAGGCGCCCTGCCCGGTCTTCATTCATGGCTGAACCGCGCTACCGCCGCGGCACGAACTGCGCTAACAGCCGCGTATGACCGAGACCGTCCCCGTCGATCCGAAGCTGCTTGAAATCCTGGTCTGCCCGCTGACCAAGGGTCCGCTGCGCTATGACCGCGAGCGCGCCGAGCTGATCAGCGAACAGGCGGGCCTCGCCTATCCGATCCGCGACGGCATCCCCATCATGCTGCCCGGCGAGGCACGCAAGCTCGACGCGTGAGCGCCGCCCCCAGCGAATTGCGCTACCGGCGGGAGGAACGCCTGCTGGTCGTCGCCTGGCCCGATGGCACGCGCCATGAACTGCCGGCCGAATATCTGCGCGTGGAAAGCCCGAGCGCCGAGGTGCAGGGCCACGGCCCGGGCCAGAAGGTGATCCTGGCCGGCCGCCGCCATGTGGGCGTGATGCGCATGGAGCCGGTGGGCCATTACGCCGTGCGCATCGTCTTTGACGACATGCACGACACCGGCATCTACCCCTGGGATTACCTGCGCCGGCTGGGCGATGAACAGGCCGCGCGCTGGGCCGAATATGAACAGGCCCTGGCCGCGCGCGGCTTGAGCCGCGAGCCGCCGGTCAGGGCACCAGCACGCCGCCCAGGTTGATCACCATCACCCGTGGCCAGGCCTCCGGGTTGACGCGCACCTGACCCGGCGGTTCGTCACGCATGCGCGGAATCCCGCCGGTATTGCCGATGCGGATGCGCCGTTCACCCTCGATCAGCACGTCATCGGCCATGCGCGTCTCCGACTGGCCATCGGCGCGGGTGACCTGCATGGAGCTGCGCCCGCAGCCCGGCGTGCTGTTCCAGGGCCGCGCCGGGCAGGCGCCGCCGCGCAGCACCACATGGCGGCGCAGCGCGGTCTCACCGGCCTCGATGCGGCGCAGCAGTTCGGCGCGGTTGGCATCGGTCACCGCGATCTGTGCCTGGAAGCGCTGCGGATCATGGCCGGACTGGCAGAGGCAGATGGCCTCGAAGACCGGATCGGCGGCGGGTTGGGCCTGGGCCGCGTGCGACAGCGCGCAGACCAGAACAGCGCCAAGCATGGCGGATCGTATCATCGGCGTCCTCCTGGGGTGATCATGGGGCGTCACCACACGCCGAACATGGCAGCGCCATGCCGGGGCAGAGGTCAACAGGCTGCGGAAAAACTGGACGGGTCGGCTCGGCGGTGCATTCTCGCGCAGGATTCGTCCGGCCCTCGCCAGGATGCAACCGCATCCTGTCTTCGG
>DBAV01000139.1 GCA_002291875.1 Hyphomonadaceae bacterium UBA1001 | reverse complement strand
CTGGACGCCGACGCGCCTGCCCGCCTTCCCCGATGTGCCGACCCTGATCGATCTGGGCTATGGCAAGTCGGTCACCAGCCCCTATGGCGTGGCCGGGCCGCGCGGCATGGAGCCCGAGGTGGTGGAGACCTTCCACCGCAGCTTCAAGAAGGGGCTGGAGGATGAGGTGAGCCGGCGGATCATCACGCAATGGGATTTGCCGGATGAATATCTCGGCCCCGCGGCCTATCGCAGCTTTGCGGCCGAACGGGCGGCCTTTGAGAGGGAGTGGGTTCGCCGGTTGAACCTGAGCATCGATTGACCGCCGCCGGCGCCCCGGCAAAAAACAATCCTCGTCTCAAAATTATGCCGCGTTCTGGTGATTCGGGTTGTAAGTCGGCCGGGGTGCCGCTAGGTTATGCCGAGCGGCCGATGGGGTCGGCCAATCTGGTCAGCAGGAGATCGCATGAGCGGCACTCACACTCGCACCCGGCGCCACGCGCGGCTCGACGAACCTGCGGCGCCCAGCGGACAAGGCGACATCTTCCTGACCGGCCTGCGTGTGGTGCTGCTGGGCTGCGCGGTGGCCCTGGTCGGCGTGCTGGGCCATGTGGCCTGGAAGGTGATCATCGCCTGACCGGCGCGGCCGGATGGTGCGGTGCAGCAGGGGCCGAAAGGCCCCTTTTTCATGTCTGGGCGATAAGCGCCGATGCACAATCCGGGGTTGTGGGCGACTCTGCCAATCACAATCCAGGGCATGCGATACGCGCCATCGGGGCGCCAGAAACGTCCAAAAACATGAGAATGTGGTGGTGTCGTGCAAATGTCTTGCAACTTAGCTTGCCAATTCTGGATGTTCATGTAACTTCCGGTAGCAGATGGGGCGTTGAGAGACAGTCAGTACAACCAGACAGGAGAATTCATGTCCGCCACTCGTCAAACCGCCCGCCGCCCGCAGCCCGCGCCGCAGACCAGCCAGCTTTCCGGCAACCTGGCCCTGATGGGCCTGCGCGTCGTGCTGATGGGCTGCGTCTTCGCCCTGGTGGGCGTTCTGGGCCATGTCGCCTTGAAGGTGATCAATACCTGAAGCCGTCAGGGGGTGGCCGCCGCGCCACCCCCTCGCCGCCCGGTTCAGGGCGGATCATTGAACGGGAACCCCACGGTGATGCACAGCTTGTGCCCCTCCGGGTCCCGCAGATAAGCAAAGAAGAAACCACCATATTGCGGCCTGGGGCCGGGGGCGCCTTCGTCGGTGCCGCCCGCGGCCAGGCCCGCCGCATGCACCGCCCGCAGCGTGGCTTCATCGGGCGCGCTGAAGGCCAGCATGCTGCCATTGCCGGTGCTGGGCGCCTGCCCGTCGAAGGGGCGGGCGATGTAGAAGGCAGGGCCGCCATCGGGGTGGCGGTAGCGCGCCCAGCCGCCCTCGGCCCAGGTGTTGTCACGCCGGATGCCCAGCGGCGCCAGAATGGCGTCATAGAAGGCGCAGGCGCGGTCGAAATCCGCGGCCCCCAGCGTGGCATAGGCGTACATCAGAAGCGCCGGTTGTCGCCGGGGCGCAGGCGCAGCCCCGGGCGCAGCGATGTGAAGGGCAGGGTGGCGGGGTCGGCCACCACCGGGCCGGGCGCGGCGGCGACCAGCACGGCTGCCGCCAGGGGGCCGAAATCGGCGCGGAAATGCACCGAGGATTTCACCGCCAGGATGCGCTGCTGGGCGGGTTCCACGCCGATCTGGGTGAAGACCGCCTGGTCATGCGCCTGCATCTTGCGGGAGACGACCACCACCCGCACCCCGGGTGCGACGCGGATCAGGGCGCAAGGCCCGAGATCGGCCGGGTTGCCGCGCCCCATCGGGCCGGTCAGGGTAAAGCGGCCATCGGTCAGGTTTTCCACCGTGGCGGTGACGGCCAAGGGCGCGCCATCGCTGCGCCCGCCCAGTTGCAGGGCCAGCGTGGCGCCCACACCGGCGGCGTGGCAGGCGGCGGCCGATTCGGCGTCGTTCATGATGGCCAGCACCGCGCCTTCAGCGCCTTGCGCGATCAGCTCGGCGAGCAGCCCGGTGGTGTCGCCATGACCGCCGCCGCCGGGATTGTCCTGGGTGTCGGCGATGACCACGGGCTTGTCACCGGCCAGGCCGCGGGCTTGGGCCACCGCTTCGGCGGCCGGCATCACGCCGCCCATGAAGGCCGATTCACGCGCGGCGATTTCGGCGGCCAGCTTGTTGACCGCGGCCTGCGCGCCGGGGCCGAAACCGGCGATCGCCTGGCCGCAGCCGGGGAAGTCGCAATAGGGAAAGCCGAAGCAATAGCCGAGTTCGGCCAGCCCTTCGGAGAGTGCGGCGCGGGCTGCCATCACGCCCGCCATGGGTTCGACCAGCGTGCATTGGCTGGTGATGGGGATCAGGAAGTCGAGCTCGGCAAACGCCTTCTCCCAGGCCGGTTCGCCGCGCACCCGGCGCAGCAGCAGCGCCATGGCGCGCGCGCCGGCGGCGGGCATGTCGACATGCGGATAGGTTCGGAAGGGGACCAATGCGTCGGCGTGTTCGACCATGGCGCGGGTCATACTGGCGTGCGGGTCGAGGCTGGCGGTCAGCGGTGTGTGCGGCCCGATCACGGCGCGGACGCGGCGGAGGAGTTCGCCCTCGGCATCGGGGAAGTCGTCGCTGACCATGGCGCCGTGCAGGTCGAGATAGACGCCATCGACCGGCATGGCCCGCGACAGCGCGCCCAGGATCATGCCGGCGATGCGCTCGAAGGCCTCGCGCGTGACGGGGCCTGCGGGGTTGGCGAAACCCCAGCCGAGGGGGGCGATGGTCGCACCCGCGGCTTCGGCCTCGGCGATGGCGCCGGCGGCGGGAACGGAGATGCCGCGCAGGGCGGTGAGCATCGTCTCCGGCCATTGCAGCGAGGGGAAGCCGCCGGTCTCGATGAATTGCCGGTAGCCGGCGGGGTGCGGCGCGAAGGAATGGCTTTCGTGGAGGAAGCCGCCGATGGCGATGTGCATGCGCTACTCCTGATTCGCGGTGGCGATCACCGCATCGGCCAGCACCTTCAGCCCGGCCTCGGCCCATGCGGGCGTGATGCTCTCGGCCTCATTGTGCGAGACCCCGCCATGGCAGGGGGTGAACAGCATCACCGTCGGCACGCCGCGCGCGACATACACCGCATCATGCCCGATGCCGGTGGGGATGCGCCGCCAGCGCAGGCCGCGCGCGGTGGCGGCGGCCTCGCAGCGGGCGATCAGCGTGGCGTCGAAGGGCGTGGGCGGGCTGAACCAGAAATCCGTCACCGCGATGGACAGGCCGCGGGCGGTGGCGATGCGCGCGGCTTCCTCGCGCAGCGCGGCCCCCATGGCGTCGAGCGCGGCCAGATCGGCGTGGCGGGTGTCGACGCTGAACCACACCTCGCCCGGTGCGACATTGCGCGAGGAGGGATGGATGCGCAGCTGCCCAACGGTGGCGCGGCCTGGTTCACCATCCGGCGCGCGGGTGTCCAGCGCGATGCGTTCCAGCGCGGCGATCAAGGGCGCGGCGCCCATCATCGCATCGCGCCTGCCCGCCATCGGGCTGCCGCCATGCGCTTCCTCGCCGGTGATGGTCACTTCGTACCAGCGCTGGGCGAGCGCATGCGTCACCACGCCGAGGTCATGGCCGCCATCCTCCAGCAGCCTGCCCTGTTCGATATGCAGTTCCAGGTATGCCCCGCAGCCGCGCACCCAATCGGGCGGGGTGGTGCCGCGGGCGCCGATCGCATCCAGCGCATCGCCGAAGCGCGTGCCCTCCGCGTCGCGTGTGTCGAGCACCTGGGCGGTGGTGAAGATGCCCATGGCGGCACCGCTGCCCATCATGGGCGGGGAGAAGCGCGCGCCTTCCTCATTGGTCCAGTTCACCAGCAGCAGGGGGGCGGCGGTGCGGGTGCCGGATTCATGCAGGGCGCGCATGATCTCGAGCCCCGCCAGCACGCCCAGC
>DBAV01000269.1 GCA_002291875.1 Hyphomonadaceae bacterium UBA1001 | reverse complement strand
GCGGCGGCGGTGGCGGCGGGGACAGGTTCTGGCGGAACAGGCGCAGTTCCGGCTTCACCACCGCGGCCGGCCAGCGCATGATCGCCGGCGGCGCGTCGGTCAGGCTGGCGGTCACCACGCCCGCCCCGTTCACGGAACGCTCGCCATTGGCCGAGCGGATGCATCCGCGCCAGCTGGTGGGCGCGAACAGTTCGTCGCGGCGGCTCGAGGTCAGCGCGATCGAAGGATTGTCGGGATCGGCCAGATAGTTGAACTTGTCCTCGAAGGGCGTGGCGGGCGCACCGCGGGTACCCCCCTGGCCGGGCGACCGCGCAGCCGCCGGGCTGGCATCCCAGTCACGCGGGCGCGGCATCCGGATGTTCACCGTGGTGGCCCAGGGCACCACGGAAATCCGCGTCATGCCCTCGATCTGGCTCTCGTCGAACACCGTGTTCACAAAGCCCTTGGCGGCGTCGCGCATGATGTTGAAGCGCCCGCCCTCGAACATCGAGGCGGTGTTGTCCAGCGACAGCACGATTTCGAGGCGGCGCCCATCGCCCGCCTCGGCGGCGGCGTCGGTGCCCACCACGACATTGCTGCGGCCAATCAGGCCGCCGAACAGCAATTCCAGGTCGCCGCTGGCCGTGCCTTCGACCTCGCCGCGATTGGACACGGTCAGGTTGACGGCGGCCGGGCCGCGGAACTCGAAGCTCGACTGGGCCATGACGGCATTGAACATCGCTTCGCCGGCCTCGCGGGCCGCCTCGCGACGGTCGTCCATGTCCTCGCCGCTCTCCTGCAGGAAGGTGCGCGCCGAACTGAGCACCGCCGCATCCAGGCCCTCCTGGAGGGCGGTGCGCGCGATGTCGGCGCGCCGCATGTCCATCGCCATGCCGACCAGCGAGGCGATCGGCACCAGGCACAGCGCGAAGATGATCGCGAAATTGCCGTCGCCATTGCGCAGGACCGCGCGGCTGTTCTCGAGGAGGGTCCTGGCGACCCGCAGGGCGGCACGACGTTCCTTGCGGTTCGGCGGATTGCCGGCGGCTTTGGTGATGGGTCCGGCCATGTCTCGGCTCCGGGCGGATGACTTCAACCGTCCGGATACCCCAACCACCCTTTACATTTCGCGAATGAGTATAGTCAAAACGAATGGTAAACGTGAAAGTATTCGGGGCGACCGCAGGGCCGCCCCGAACCGGAATGGTCTGCCGAACGGATCAGCGGACGCAGAGGACGTCCTCCAGAACCTCCCCGCGGCGGCCACCACCATTCGTGGTGAAGTACCCGGCCTCGGAAAAGCCCGCCGCGCGGCAGAAGCGGTCAGCGGCGAACTCGCCACCGCTGCGGCCAGCCGCGAACACCGGGCGCCCGCCCATCATCGGCCGGGTGAAGAAGGCCGAGGTGCGCCCGATCGCGTCCGGCCGCGACGCCGATCCCGACCAATCGCCGCCCCATCCGCCACCGCCGTTGTTCCAGCCGCCGCCTTCGCCGGCCGACAGCGGACGGGCCGACGAGATGCGTGCCAGCAGGCCCAGCGAGGACAGGTCACTGACATCGCGTCCCACCACCTCGCAGCGGCCGGCATAGTTCACGTCCTCGCAGACCAGCCACTCGCCACGGCCGAGGCTGAGCGAACGTGCGGCATCGTTGAAGCCCAGGTGCACGAGGTTCGGGGTCGCCCCGTCCAGCGAGATCGCGCGGCCTCCAAAGCCAAAGCCCTCGTGCAGGATCAGGCCGCCACGCCCCGGTTGCGGCCGGTTCCATCCGCCGTCCTGATGCCCGCTGACAACGTCGATCGACGACACGGCGTCGTTCAGGCCGGCCTGGAACAGCGAGCGCGTGTCGCGGTCCAGCGTGACGCAGCGGCCACCCTGGCGCCAGTCCGAACACAGCCGGACCGTCCCTCCGCGCACCCGCACCGAAGATGCCACATCATTGAAGTTCTCGCGCCCCAGATCATCGACGCGCCCGAAGAAGGTCCGCGAGGCGCCCTCGAAGTTCTCGTGCTCGTAGAGGGTCACCTCGACATTCTGCGCATGGGCGGCCCCCGCCAGGGCGGCGAAGGCGGCGATGGGCAGGAGGGCCCGGGTCAGGGTCCGTACGGTGGTCATGTCGCGCTCCCTTGGCGTTGACGTGCAAGGGTGATGACAGGCCGCGCCTGAACCGTGGCTGAAGCCGTGGTTGGGGCTGTGTTGCCCCCGCCGGCGGCCAGGGCGCGTCAGGCGTGGCGCGAGGGGGCCAGGCCCGCCTTGGCGCGCTTCCAGTTCTCGACATAGTACTGCGCCGAGAGTTTCAGGATCTGCGCCTGGTTTTCCGAGATCTCGCGCACCGGCTGGGCCGGCGAGCCCAGGGCCATGGTGCGCTCGGGGATCGCCTTGCGTTCGGCCACCAGCGCCTGCGCACCCACCAGCGCCCCCGCCCCGATCACCGCATGGTTCAGGATGCAGGACTGGATGCCCACCAGCGCCCCGTCGCCGATCGTACAGCCATGCAGCATGACCTGATGGCCCACCGTGACGTCCCGCCCGATCGTCAGCGGCACGCCGATGTCGGTGTGCAGCATCGACAGGTCCTGGACGTTCGAGTTCTCGCCCACCGTGATCGGCTCGTTGTCGCCGCGCAGGACGGCATTCCACCAGACAGAGGCGTTCTCGTGCAGGATCACCCGGCCGATCACCACCGCGGTCGGCGCAATCCACCAATTGCCGGACTCGGGCACTTCGACGTCGGCATCGGCAAGGCGCAGGATGGGCATGGTCGTCACTCCTCTGGCCCATCCGCTTGGGCGATCGCCCCGGCGGTGGCAATGCTCGGGTGGCCATGCATGCAGCAACCGAGGTGCGGGCCCAGGCGCAGAAAACCGCGTGAGCCGCTTTCGTGGCACGCGGGGTCTGCCTAGAAGGACAGGGTTCGGGCTGCGCCCGAAGCCAGGAGCCTGCCCATGCCGTCCAGCCAACAGCGACCCTTGCGGACCATGTT
Organism: Hyphomonadaceae bacterium UBA1001; assembly: GCA_002291875.1. Lineage (GTDB taxonomy): Bacteria > Pseudomonadota > Alphaproteobacteria > Caulobacterales > Aquidulcibacteraceae > UBA1001. Next base: position 3,572 of record DBAV01000269.1, on the reverse strand, counting down.
CGCGTTCGCGGGCCTTGTGGCCCTCGTTTCGGCGTGCACCACCACGCCGGCCCAGCCCGCGCTGCGGGCGTTGCCCGACGCGGTGACGGCGGCTTCGTCGACGCCGCAACCCGCCCTGTGGGCAGTGCGCGATGCGGATTCGGTGGTATATCTGTACGGAACGATCCACATGTTGTCGGCAGAGCGTGACTGGGGCGGGCCCGCGGTGCGTGCAGCGCTGGCCGATACCCAGGAAGTGTGGACCGAGATCGAGATCACACCGCCCGACGATCCGGCGATGATTGCCCTGGTACAGCGCCTGGGCTTCGACCCCACGAACCCCTTGTCGAGGCGCATTCCGGCCGAGCGCATGACCCAGCTGCGGACACTCCTCGGCGGCGCGCCCAAGGAGGCTTTGGACCCCATGAAGCCGTGGATGGCGGCGCTGACGGCCACCATGGTCCCGCTGGTTCAGGCTGGTTTCGACCCCAACAGAAGCGTGGACTCGGCTGTGGCCGACGCCGCACGCAGTGCAGGCGCAGATTTGCGTTGGTTCGAGACCGCAGAACAGCAGCTGCGGTTCTTTGATTCACTGCCCGAGGCCGTTCAGCTGCAGATGCTGGCAGAATCCCTGGACCAGGCAGCACGCGGCCCCGAGATGCTGCGTGACATGGAGGGGGCGTGGGCCGTAGGCGACATGGAGCGTCTCTACGCCGTCGCCGGTGTTGAAATGCTCACGCGGTACCCTGAACTCTACGAGGTGCTGCTGACCCGCCGCAACGCGGCGTGGGTCGACAAGATCGTTGCGGAACTGAACGGGTCCGGGACCGATCTTGTCGCCGGCGGCGCCCTGCACTTCACCGGTCCCAACAGCGTCAATGCCATGCTCGAGGCGCGCGGGTTGCGGGTCGAGCGGCTCACGCCCTGAGGCGTCGGGCCTCTGTGGTGGCGGTCTGACCCTGACAGGGCGCGGTATCGCCACCACATCGGACCTTGCCCATGGTGTTGCCACCTGCGCATGGTTGGATGAGATCGGTGGCATTGCGTCGGTCACGCCGGGCGATCCAGCGTTCGCCGATCTGTCCACCACAAAAGGCCCGCAATGCCCGGAACCGTCCATCTTCATCGCGTTGTGCCTGTGGCGCCCGACATCCTGTTCCGGGCCTTCACCGAGCCTGACGCACTGGCGTGGTGGTTGCCGCCCTATGGGTTCACCTGCCGGGTCGAGCACATGGACGCGCGCGCGGGGGGCAGCCATCGTATGGCCTTCACCCACTTTGCCAGCGGCGCGTCCCACAGTTTTGGCGGCGACTATCTCGAGTTCGAGCGGCCGACCCGGTTGCGCTACACGGACCGCTTTGATGATCCTGGCCTGCCCGGCGAAATGGTCGTGACCGTCGATCTGCGGGCGGTGTCGGTCGGAACCGAGCTGCGCATCGAGCAGGCGGGAATCCCCGACGCCATCCCCGTCGAGGCGTGTTACCTTGGCTGGCAGGACTCGCTCGACAAGCTCGTACACCTGGTTACCGCGCAAGGCGGGGCGTGATGCAACCGCCGGACCTCGCGCCGATGGCGGTCCAGGCGCTGGTGTCGGGCAAGACGGCCGAAGGAGACGCGTGATGCCTTATATCGACGGGTTCGTGATCGCGGTGCCCACCGCCAACCGCCAGAAATTCATCGACCATGCCACCGCGATCGATCCGGTGTTCGTCGAACTGGGCGCGATCCGGGTCATCGAGTGTTGGGAGGAGGACGTGCCGGACGGCACGCTGACCGACTTTCGGCGCGCAGTGCAGGCCACGCCCGACGAGAGCATCGCGTTCAGCTGGATCGAATGGCCCGACAAGGCCACGCGCGATGCCGCAATGCAAAAGATGATGAGCCCGGACAACACCGACCCGCGCATGGACCCGACCAGGAACCCGATGCCCTTCGACGGCAAGCGGATGATCTTTGGCGGCTTCGTGCCGGTGGTCACGCTTCCCTGACACCGTCCTGCGGGGCGAGGGCCTGGCGCTGCTTCAGTCGCGATCCGGCGCGCCGAGCGGGAAATAGTGGCGGTAACAGCGCCCCTCCTCCACCGCACGCGCAAAGGACGGCCGGGCCAGAAGGCGCGCCCGGTACGCGCGCAGGCCCGGATACGGGGTGGCGTCGATCGCGTGCACCCAATCGGCATAGAACAGGGATGGCGCGGCGGCGCAGTCGGCCATGCTGAAGGCGTCACCCACCGCCCATGGGCGGCCGGCAAGCCTTTGCTCCAGCCAGCCACAGGCCGTGTCGAGGGCCGCCGCCGCGCGTGCCTTCGCCTCGTCGAGGCGATCAGACCCCTGCCGCATCGCCTCGTTCACCGGCCCCTGCATCGCGTTCATCACATGCTGGTCGAAAAACCGGTCGAGCAGGCGCACCTCCAGCGCGGCCTCGGGATCGGCGGGCACGAACCGCACCGGACCGGGATGGTGCAGGTCCAGGTGCTCGATGATGATGCTGCTCTCGGCGATCGGCCGACCGGCATCCACCAGCACCGGGAACTTGCCCAGCGGCCACAACGCCGCCAGCGCTTCGCCCGCCCCCGGCTCTTCCAGATGGCGGTAGGTGAACGCGGTGTCGTTCTCCCACAGCGCGACCAGCACCTTCTGGCAATAGGACGAGAAGGGGTGTGCGTAGAGCGTCAAGGTCATGGTCGGGTCCAGAAGTGGGCATGTTCAAAATGGGCTGCCGAGGGGCGCATGGCCGCGGGTCCGGTCACGCGCCGCGCGCGACACAACTGTCACGCAGCCACGCCGCAAACCCCTCCTCGTCGATCTCGCCGGCGGCCAGATCGAGCGTGGCGGCAAGGGTCTGCGCGTCATCTGCTTCGTTGCGCCACCCGTTCAGCTCCAGAAACAATTCGCAAAGCACCAGAGCCGTGCGTTTGTTTCCGTCGACGAACGGGTGATTTTTTGCGATCCCGAACGCATAGCTTGCTGCGAGGGCGAACACGTCCGGCGTACGATAGCCGGCCAGGTTCAGCGGGCGCGCAAGTGCGGATTCCAGCAATGCCGTATCGCGAACACCATCGGCTCCGCCATGTTCTGCGATCTGCTCGTCATGAATTGCAAGAACGGCGGCGGGGTTGATCCACACCCAATCCGTCATTTGGCGAGCTCACGCAGGACCGACCTGCGCCGCTTCATGATGGCGCGTGCCGCCGCAAGCTGTTCCTCGAGGCCCTCATATTGCGGCGTCACGCGATAGCCGTCGGGCGCGGGTGTCAGGAACAGCTCGTCCCCCTTGCCCACATTCAGCTTGGCCAGAGCCTCCTTGGGCAGGACGACGCCGAGGGAATTGCCGACCTGTGTGACCTTCAGCCTGATCATGAAGCGTCTCCGTTTGCACGGCTGTACATACGCCCGTTTGAACGAATGTGCAAACGCGGCGTCATGGGCTTCGGGGATCAGGGCAGCTGACAGACAAACAGCTCCGTCATCCCGGAACCGGTGAGCGCAGCGAAGCGGTATCCGGGACCTATCCCAAGAGGCCGTTCCAGCAACCGCAACAACCGCCGGGCCATCGCCACAAAACCGCACCCTCTGGGGATAGGTCCCGGGTCCGAT
>DBAV01000134.1 GCA_002291875.1 Hyphomonadaceae bacterium UBA1001 | reverse complement strand
GCTGCGGGCGGAGGTGGCGGCCCTCGAACCGCTTGCGCGCGGCACGACGTTCCGGCTGGAGACGCCGGCATCGCTGGAACTGCGCGGCGTGGATGCCACGCAGCTCTCCCAGGTGATGCGCAACCTGCTGGACAACGCGCTGCGCCATGGCAGGCCCGGCGGCGAGATTCGGGTCGGGCTGGCGCGGGTGGACGGCGGGGCGCGCCTGCCGGCCCGGCCCGGCGTGCTGCTCTCGGTGCAGGATGACGGGCCGGGCATCGCCCGCGAACATATCCCGCGCCTGACCGAGCGCTTCTACCGGGTGGATGCGGGGCGGGCGCGCACCACCGGCGGCACCGGGCTCGGGCTTGCGATCGTGAAGCACATCGTGATCCGGCACAGGGGGCAGCTGATCATCGAGAGCGAGCCTGGGCAGGGGGCGGTGTTCAAGGTATGGCTGCCGGGGGAGTAGCTGTTGCCGCGCGGCGCGGCCCGCGCCACATACCCGCCATGCGCCCCAACCGCCCGCTCTATCTGGACCACCACGCCACCACGCCGCCCGACCCGCGCGTGCTGGCCGCGATGCGCCCCTGGTGGGAGGAGAATTTCGCCAATCCCGGCAGCGTCGAACACGCCATGGGTCGTGCGGCCGCCGAGGCCGTCGAACTGGCGCGCGAGCAGGTCGCCGAGCTGATCGGCGCCGATGCGAAGGAGATCGTGCTGACTTCGGGTGCGACCGAAGCCAACAACATCGCCATCAAGGGCGCGGCGCGCTTCGCCGGCGCTGAAGGCCCGCGCCGCGTCATCACCCTGGCCACCGAACACAAATGCGTGCTGGAGACGGTGCGCGATCTGGCGTCGGAGGGCTTCGAGCCGGTGGTGCTGCCGGTGGGCGGCGATGGGCTGCTGGATATCGACCTGCTGCGTGAGGCGCTGCGCACGCCCACATTGCTGGTCTCGGTGATGGCGGTGAACAACGAGATCGGCGTCATCCAGGACCTGGCCGCGATCGGCGCCATGGTGAAGGAAGCGGGCGCGGCCTTGCATGTCGATGCCGCGCAGGCCGCCGGGCGCATTGCGCTGGATGTGGCGGAGATCGGGGCCGATCTGCTCTCGCTCTCCGGCCACAAGATGTACGGGCCCAAAGGGGTGGGCGCGCTGTATGTGCGCAGGCGGCCGCGCATGCGGGTGGCGCCCCTGTTCTCGGGCGGCGGGCAGGAGCGGGGCTTGCGCTCGGGCACGCTGGCCGCACCGCTTGTGGTGGGCATGGGCGAGGCCGCGCGCATCGCCGCCGCCGAGGGGCTGCTGGATTCGGGCCGCATCGCCGGACAGCGCGAGGTGCTGTGGCAGGCGCTGTCCGCGCGCGTGCCGGGTATCCGCGTCAATGGCCATGCCGAGCAGCGCGTGTCGGGCAACCTCAACATCACCTTCCCCGGCGGCGTGGATGCGCAGGCGCTGATGGCCGCAGCGCCGGGCCTGTGCGTCTCCACCGGCAGCGCCTGTTCCAGCGCCGAGGTCGAGCCATCCTATGTGCTGCGCGCGATCGGGCTTGATGAACGGGATGCACGCGCCACCTTGCGCCTGGGCCTGGGGCGCTTTACCTCGCCCGCCGAGGCCGCACAGGCCGCCGAACTCCTGGCCGAGGCCTGGGCGCATTGCATGGCCCGGCCGCGCGCCGCCGAATAACCGCTGCACTGGAGTCGCTGATGCCGAAGATGGTTTTCATCGAGCGCGACGGGTCGCGCAAGGAAGTCGAGGCGCCCTTGGGCCTCTCGGTGCTGGAGATCGCGCACCGCCATGGCGTCGATATCGAAGGCGCCTGCGAGGGCAGCCTGGCCTGCGCCACCTGCCATGTGATCGTGGAGCCCGAATGGTTCGGCAAGCTCGCCGGCACGACCGAGGATGAGGAGGACATGCTCGACCTCGCCTTCGACCTGCAGGAGACGAGCCGCCTGGGCTGCCAGATCGTGATGACCGATGCGCTGGACGGGCTGGTGGTGAAGCTGCCCGCGGCCGCGAAGTGAACGCCTGGGACAGATACGGGCGGCCGGGCGGGCTGTATCGGCGGCCGCGCGAGGCGGCTGCGCGCGACTGGTCCGGCTACACTTGGCACCCCTTCGTGCAGCAGCTCTCGGCCGGCACCCTGCCCTTGCCCGCCTTCCGGCATTACCTGGTGCAGGACTACCTGTTCCTGATCCATTTCGCGCGCGCCAAGGCGCTGGCGGTGGTCAAGGGCGAATCGCTCGCCGCCATGCGCGGCAAGGCGGCCGCGGTGCTGGCGATCCTGGATGAGACCAAGCTGCACCTGAAGTATTGCGCTGAATGGGGCCTGTCGGAAGACCAGGTGGTGGCGGTGCCCGAGACCGTCGAGACGGTCAGCTACACCCGCTGGGTGCTCGATCGCGGGCTGCACGGGGATATCCTGGACCTGGAAGTGGCGCTCGCCCCCTGCACCGTGGGCTATGGCGAGGTGGCGCTGCGCATCCTGGCCGACCCGGCGCGGATGATGGCGGGCAACCCGTACCAGTCCTGGATCGAGATGTACGCCTCCGATGATTACCAGGCACTCGCCCGCGCGGCGGCGGACCGGCTGGACGCGCTGGGCGACAGCCATGGCGGGCAGGCGCGTTTCCCCACCCTGGCGCGCGATTTCGCCGAGGCGGCGCGGCTGGAACAGCGCTTCTGGCAGCAGGGCTTCGCCGCGTCATGAAGGTGCTGGTCGCCATGTCCGGCGGCGTGGACAGCAGCGTGGTCGCGGCCCTGCTGCACGAGGCCGGGCATG
>DBAV01000092.1 GCA_002291875.1 Hyphomonadaceae bacterium UBA1001 | reverse complement strand
CCGTCCCTGGGGCTGACGCTCGCCGCGCGCGCGGGCGGGCCACACGCCTGGAAGGTCGGCGGCGCATGCGCCATCGGGGGCGCAGGCCCACACGCGCCGCCAGCGCCCAGCGGGCCGCGTCTCGCGCTCGGTGTGGGCGGCAAGGTCTCGTGCCACCCGGCGCGCCGCGGTTTCGCCAATTCCGCGGGCCAGCCGCGTCTTGGCCAGCCCCATCGCCGGCACCTTGGCGAACACGATCAGTGTCGGGCGCATTTCAGCGATAGGCCCGCACCAGGGTGGCGGGGTCGGCACCGGCCAGAAAGCGCGCCAGCAGGATCTGGTTCGCCAGCACCTGACGCAGCCAGCCATTGCGCCGATAACGCTCGGCCGAGGTGGTGACCCGCGCGGCCAACAGGGCAATCCGGTGTCGTCCCAGCCGGCGGGCCAGATCGACATCCTCCATCAGTGGCAGCGCTCGGACCCCGCCAACCTCCTGCAACAGGTCACGGTGGATCAGCAGGCCCTGATCGCCGAAGGGCAGCCCGAAGAGGCGGGTCCGCAGATTGGCCATGCGCGCCACCGCCGCCGGCATCAGGCCGGACTGGTCAAAGCGCAGGCGAAAGACAAAGGCCGTCCGGGCCGCGACGGCATTGCGCAGGACCGCATCGACCGTCCGCTCCCACCCCGTCTGAGGCACCGTGTCGGCATGCAGCACCAGTCGCCAAGGCTGGCGCGCCGCATCCAGCCCGGCGGCGATCTGGGCGCCGCGTCCGCGCCCGCCCTCCAGCACGGTGCAGCCCGCCTCGCGGGCCAGTGCGGTCGTCCCATCGCGTGAACCGCCGTCCGACACCACCACATCCCCGATCAGCCCGTCCAGCGCGGCCGGCCACAGGGCCTCCAGCACCGCGGGCAGGGTCGCGGCGGCTTCCAGCGTGGGCACCACCACGCTCAGGCGCGGCCGCTGCGGGTGCAGGCCACCCGCGCCGCCATCCGGCGCACCGGCGATCATCAGCGCTCGCGGCGGCGTGTTTCGGCCACCAGGCGAAAGCCGGTCATGTCGTCGGCCTCGTCAACCGCCTGTGCAACCCGATAGGCCGACCGCAGCGTCCACATCACCCCGTTCCACGAACCCCCGCGCTGCGCCTTGCGGTCGCACCCCGTCACCGCCAGTCGCCGTCCGGGGGGTTCAGGCCCCTCGTGCCAGCAGTCCGACGTCCATTCCCACACATTGCCCGCCAGGTCGTAGATCCCCCACGGATTGGCCGGGTGCGTGCCCGGGCGCACCGGCCGGGCCCGGAACACTTCACGACGCGCGGCGGGGCGGCCATAGACCCCGTCGAAATTGGCCTGACGCGTGGTGATCCGTTCGCCCGTCCAATAGGGCGTACGCGTGCCTGCGCGCAGTGCGTATTCGAACTCGGCCTCGGTGGGCAGGCGATGACGCCGGCCGGTCACCTCGGTGATCCAGCGCGCATAGTCATTGGCCTGGCGGTGGGTGATGCCCACGACCGGCAGGCGCTCGTCGACCGCGAAGGATGGGTCTTCGGGCGTCACCGGCTGGCAGGCCTCGGCAGCCACGCAGGCATTGTACAGGGTCCAGGTCACCTCGGTGCGCATCATCGCGAACGGCGCCAGGCGCACGGTATGGGGCATGAGGTCGTTCGGCTGGCGGTCGGCCTCGTCGGCGGGCGCGCCCAGGGTCACCTCGCCCCCGGCCAGCACCACCAGTTCAGGGGCAGCCGGGACGTCGCGAAGGACGGTGCCGGGCACAGCCGGCGGGCCCATCGCGACGCAGGCCGACGCCAGCAAGGCCAGAACGAGTGCGATCGCAGGGCGCATGGTGCCGACATCCCTCGCCAGGCCCCCGATGTCGGGCTTGCAACCGTGTGACCGGCTGCCGACATTGCCTGCACGCGCCAGTCTGCCCGATCAGGGTGCAGGTGCGAAGCCCCGTGCTGAAAGGCAACACATGTCGATCCAGACCCTTCCCAGTGTGACGCGCACCGACGCCGAATGGCGTGCGCTGCTCAGCCCCGAGCAATATCGAATCGCCCGGCGCGAGGGCACCGAGCGCGCCTTCACCCCCGGCAATCACGAGGCCGAAAAGCGCGCGGGGGACTATCACTGTGTCGGCTGTGGCACCGTGCTGTGGCGCAGCGAGGACAAGTTCGACAGCGGCACGGGCTGGCCCTCGTTCGTACGCCCGGCCAGCCAGGGCGTCGTGGCGACCAAGACCGATTTCAAGTTGATCTATCCGCGCACCGAGGTGCACTGCGCGGTCTGCGACAGCCATATGGGCCACGTCTTCCCCGATGGTCCGCCGCCGACGGGCCGCCGCTGGTGCATCAATGGTGCGGTGCTGGACTTTCGCCCGCGCGACAGCTCTTCGGAACCGGGGTTCGTGGCCGGCGCCGACGGAGGGTCAGCGGGTCGCGACCGCGACACGGGCGAGATCGATGGCGGTGATGGAGGCGGTGGCGGAGACTGACGCCCATCCCCGTGCCGGCTCAGAAGGTATGTCCCAGGCTGCGCATCGAGGCAAAGCCGGTGGCACCGACGATGAAATGGTCATGGCAGGCGATCGTGAAAACCCGCAGCGCCTCGGCGATCCGCCTGGTGGTGGCGATGTCGGCGGGTGAGGGTTCGAGCCGTCCGGTGGGATGGTTGTGGCCCAGAATCACCCCGCAGGCGTCGCGTTCCAGCGCCATCCGCGCGATTTCACGCGGATAGGCCGGGGCCTCGGACACCGTCCCCTCGACCTGATGCTCGGCGATCAGGGCGTTGCGGGCATCCAGAAACAGGACGACGAACACTTCGCGCCCGCCACGGCCGATCAGCTGGCGCAGATATTCGCCGGCGGCCTGGTATCCCGAGAGCTGCACCTCGCGCAGCGCCGCCTCACGCGCCGCGCGCACCCCGACCGCCTGGATCAGCGACAGGTGCATGGCCAGAGCCGCGCCCACGCCCCGGACGGTCTGAAGCCGCAGGGGCTGCTGGGCCAGCACCCCGCCCAGGCTGCCGAAACGCTCGACCAGCGCTTGCGCGACCGGCTTGGTGTCGCTGCGCAGCACCACCTGGCCCAGGAGCATCTCGAGCAGTTCGACATCGGTGAACCCCTGGGCCCCCGCCCGTGCGAACCGTTCGCGAAGGCGTGCGCGATGCCCCTGCCCCAGCCGGCGCCAGTCGGGCGCGCCTGCATTGGCGAAATCGGCCTCCGCCGCCGAAGGCTCGAACCGCATCAGGTCGCCCTGCGAGGGTGGCGGCGGCGCGACGAACATGTCCGCCGGACCTGGACTCTGGTCTGCCAAGCGCATCGCCGCCCCCTGATGTTGCCAAAATGTTCCAGCACAACCCGACGGCCGCGCAAAGCCCCCACACGCGACCGGTCCGCTGGGTGGTCGCACAGCCCCCGAGGCGCGACGGGTCACAGCCCGGTGGCGCGCCTCAGTGCCGGAAATGGCGGATGTCGGTGAACACCATCGCAAGCCCCGCCGCATCGGCCGCCGCGATCACCTCGTCGTCGCGGATCGAACCGCCGGGCTGGATGATCGCGCTCGCGCCGGCCTCGGCCGCCTGCAGCAGCCCGTCCGGGAAAGGGAAGAAGGCGTCGGAGGCACACACTGAACCCCTTGCCAGCGACTCCGCCAAGCCCGCCATCTCCGCCGCCTCGGCTGCCCGCATGGCAGCGATCCGGGCGCTGTCGCGACGGTTCATCTGGCCCGCCCCGATGCCCGCTGTCCGGCCCTCGCGGGCATAGACGATGGCGTTCGAC
>DBAV01000013.1 GCA_002291875.1 Hyphomonadaceae bacterium UBA1001 | reverse complement strand
GGTGCTGCCGGTTCAGCAGCCGGGGGCGGCGTTGCGGGTGCGGTCGCGGCCGGCGGTTCGGCCGCCGGAGCTGCCGGTGCCGGCGCCTGCTGCTGGCAGGCAGCCGCCAGCGCCATCAGCGCGACGCCGCCGCTCAAGGCCGCAATTCTGAGAAAACTTTGCATCTGGACGACTCCCTGCGCGGGGACTCACACCCCGGACACGAAAACGTTATAAGGCCCAGCGCCAGCCGGTCCAGACCACCGGGCCGATTTTCATCGCCGAAACGGCCCCCTTTTCAGTGCGGGACGATCAATTCGCAACGATGTTCGCGGCGCGGTCATGCGGCGGTCATTGACCGGTCCCTCATCCGCAGTGCGACAAAGTCGGCCAGCGCCTCCACCACCGGCGGCACCCGCGCCTGATGCAGGATGCACAGCTCCACCCCGGCCGGCTCGGGCCAGTCGGTCAGCGCGCTCAGCCCGGGCGGCACCAGGCCCTTGGGCACCACCGCATAGCCCAGCCCCGCGCGCACCGCGGCCACCACCCCCGACAGGCTGGGACTGGAATAGGTCGAGCTCCAGCGCGCCCCGGCCCCCTCAAGCGCTTCGAGCGCCCGCGCGCGATACACACAGGGCGCCGGCGCCATCACCAGCGGCAGCCCCCGGCCGCGCGCCGCAAAGAGCCGCACAGCCTCGGCAAAGTCGGTCGGCAGCAGCTCGTCGGGTGGCCCCACCCACACCAGGGTCTCGCTGAACAGGGCCCGTGCGCCCGGATGCACCCGCCCCGGTGCCTGTTTCAGCACCACGATGTCATGCTCGCCGGCCTCGAACGAGCGGATCAGATCGAGCGTCAGCGCGCAGCTGACGTGAAGCTCGACATCGGGATGGGCGGCCGCGAACCGGGCCAGAATGTCCGGCAGGAACGCCGTCGCAAAATCCTCGGGCGAGCCGAACCGCACCTCCCCGGCCATCGCCTGGCCGCGAAACCGCGAGAGCATGGCGTCCGCTGCCGCAATCATCTCGCGGGCGTGCGCCAGCAGCGCCTCGCCATCCGGTGTCAGGCGCACGCCCCGCGTGTCGCGTTCCAGCAGCTGGCGCTGAAAGGTTTCCTCGAGCTTGCGGATCTGGCCGGACACCGCCGACTGCGAGCGCCCCACCAATGCGCCCGCCTTTGAAAAGCTGCCCGTCTCGGCCAGCTTCACAAAGGTCCGCAGAAATGCCGTGTCGACATCGTACATTGCCGCCCCCTGCCCCCGAAGGCCGGTGTCGCGCCATGCGGTGGCAGGCGCGCCACCACCGCACAGCGGACAAGTCTCACGCGGGATCTGCGCCTTCGGGCATCATCGAGGAGTGCAGCAGGGCGATCATCCAGACCCCGTCCACGCGCTCCCAGACAAAGCTGTAACGTGCGGTCACGCTTGAGGTCTGGCCGCCATCGACCAGCGTGAAACGCCAGACCCCGGCGTCCAGCAGGGTGTTCTCGTCGAGGCGGCGCAAGGCACGCTCGGTGATCTCGGGGCGCGGCGACAGCTTCACGAAGTCCACGAAATAGGCTTCGATCTGGGCTGGCGTGTCTCGGACCTGGTTCGAGACGGTGGGGGCAAGAACGGCCGTGGGCGTGAACAGTGCGGCGATCTGCGCAGGATCACGCGTCGCCAGGGCGCTCTCCCAGCGGCCGAAATTGGCCTGCGCGACCGCAAGGGTGTCCGCATCGGCGACCGGTTCGGAACTGGCAGAGGCGTCAGGCGACGTCGCGGACATGGGGTGGGCTCCGTGCAGCGTGGTGCAGGCGCCGAGAATGACCATGGCGGCTGTGACCAGCAAGGGTGCTTTGGGCATGATGAACTCCTTTCGTGCCGGGCGCCACCTCGCACAGGGTACAGCCGACCGGCAACGGATCGGGGGGCGTCCGGGCGCGCGGAAAACCTCATCGCGACAATCGTTTTTTCCGATTTTCCAGTTTGCCCCACGCGGGTCACTGGCACCCGGCTGAACAAGAGGGGACGCCGATGCCGACCGAAGTGCTCTACAACAACCTGGTTTCGCCCATCACGCTGGCGTTCCTGCTGGGTGTCCTTGCGACTCTGATCCGATCCGACCTCGAAATCCCCGAGCCGGTGATCAAGATCTTCGCGATCTTCCTTTTGTTCTCGATCGGCCTTCAGGGCGGCCAGAGCCTCTCGCAGGTCCAGTTCTCGGACATTGCACGCGGTCTGGGGGTGACCATTGCGCTGATCCTGCTGCTGCCACTGCTGGCCTTTCTGGTCGCGCGCTTCGTCCTGCGGTTCGACACGCCCAATGCGGCGGGGGTGGCGGCCCTTTATGGCTCGGTGTCGTCGGTGACCTTCGTGGTGGCGCGGGCCTTCGCCGAATCGCGCGGCACACCGATGGAGGGATTCGTCACGGGTCTTGTGGCGCTGATGGAGCTCGCGATCCTGGTGGCGCTCTTTTATGGGCGCTTCGCCATGAGCCGCCAGGATGGCGAGGCGGGCTCGATCGGCACGATCCTGCTGGAAACCTTGCGCGGGCGGGGCCTGGTGCTTCTGGGCGGGGGTCTCTTCATCGGCTGGGCAATCGGCGAGCAGAACTTCGAGCGTATCGAGCCTTTCTTCGTGGACCTGTTCCGGGGCGTGCTGGTGCTGTTCCTGCTCGAGATGGGCATGACCGCCGCGCGCCAGCTCAAGGACTTTGCCCGCGTCGGCGTCGGCATGGCCACCTTCGGACTGGTGATGCCGATGATCAATGGCAGCCTGGGAAGCTTTCTGGCGGTCTGGGCGGGCCTGCCGCTGGGCTCGGCCTTCGTGCTGGGCGCGGTCGCGGCCTCGGCCTCGTATATCGACGCGCCCGCGGCGGTGCGCGCCACCTTCCCCACCGCAAACCCGGGGATCTATCTGACCGGCTCGCTGGGGATCACCTTCCCGTTCATGCTGATCGTCGGCGTGCCGGTGATCTACGAAATCACGCGCTTCTGGTACGGGCTGCTGAACTGATGCGCCCGGTGCCTTGACGGCGAAAGGGCCGCGGCATGTGCGCCGCGGCCCCAATGGTCCGGTGGTGGTGCGACCCTGTCAGCGCACACGCCCGCGGGTGAACAGGTTCACCACCGCCAGCAGCACCACCGCGCCCAGGAAGGACACCACCAGCGAACGCAGGTCGAAGGCCCCGGCCGTGATCGGCGCGCCGCCCAGCAGCGGGGTCAGCAGGATGCCGGCCACGAAGGCGCCGACAATGCCGACCACGATGTTCAGGATCAGGCCCTGCTGGGCGTCCGTGCGCATCACGATGCTGGCGAGCCAGCCAAGGACGCCACCGACCAGGATGACGAGCAGAAAAGTCATGTCCATAGTCCTTTCTTGGAGGCGGATCGCGGGTTCGTTCCGCGTCCAGCTGTGAAGTGACGGGGCAACGTCGCTCGGCCCACTTCGTTCCGACCCGATCCGTGCTGCCACCGATACTGTTGCATCAGGCAGCCCGGGCGGCCTCGACGTTGACCGCCCGTTCGGCGAGATCCGTCAGATACTGGTCCGAGCCATACTTGTCCTTGACGATGTCACGCAGCCGGCTCGCCTGGTCCTTGCGGCCCAGTGCATCGGCCAGGGCGGCGGCGGTGCCGAAACCGCTGATGCCGTAGTGGGCCATCCGCTGATACTGGGCGATCAGCGCAACGTCGCGCAGGGCGGGCTCATCGAACTCTTCGTCCAGCGCATGCTTGCGCGCTTCCTTGGTCAGCCCTTCCATGCCCTTGCAGTGCTCGGGCGCGGCATCCTCGCCGGCCTGCTCGAGCAGCTGGCGCAGGATTTGGGTGTGCGAGGCGATCTGGGCCGCCGAGTCGCGCAGCCTGTCCTTGAGCCGGTCGTCCTCGGCGGCTTCGGCCATCTGCTCGACGGTCTTCTGCATCATGGTGTTGGCGGACCACAGGTCCTTGAGTTCCTCGGCATAGAGTTCCGCCAGATTTTCCGGTGCGGCCATGGTCGTGTCCTCGCGATGATGAAGGTTTGGGCAGCCGGTTCGCTGCCGCCTCAAGAACCGGGGCCGGGCGCTGGGGTTCCGCGCGGTCACCGGAGAGGCGCGCGGTGCCTGCGCAGCGCGCCACGCACGCAAAAAAGGCCGCGCCCCCGGTCTGGCGGCGCGGCCCCTTGCGATGGTCTTTGGCTTGCGGGATCAGCGCGGACGGCCGTCCGACCAGCAGGTACGGTTGGTGCCTGGTACATAATAGTACGAACCGCCCGTGCGGGCATCGCGGTGCAGCGGCTGGCGCGTGTTCTGGGCGCACTCGGTGGCGCGCTGGTCCTGGGAATAGCCGCGCGCCGCACCGGCGATGGCCCCGACACCGGCGCCGATCGCGGCCCCGCGGCCGGCATCACCGTCGCCGACATTGTTGCCGATCACAGCACCCGCGGCCCCGCCCAGTACGGCGCCGGTGGCGGCATTGCGCTCGACATTGCCGGTGGTGGTGCAGGCGGCAGCCAGTGCAGCGGCACCGGCAATCAGAAAGGCTGTACGCATGTGACGTCTCTCCGGACAGGAAGGAAGGAAGCAAGCAAGCCCCGGGTCCATGGGGCGCCGCGATGTTCGCGGGCAGCCCGCCGCTTGAGGGGCCCGCTGTGAAACGTCCCGCGCTCGCCCCGGTTCCCGGTCAGACCGCCGGGGGCAGGCTTTCGCAGGGCCGATGGGCAGGCACCATGATCTTCAGCGCGCCGGCATGCACGTCCACGCGCGCTGACCGGCCAAGGCGCATGGGCTCGCCATCCAGCACGGCCAGGGGCCTGCGCGTCCTGAGGTCCAGCTCGACGTGCAGGCCGCGCGTCACTTCGATCACGGGTGATTTGCGCCAGCCCTTGCCCAGCGCTGCCAGCGACAGCCGCGCCACGTCCCAGCCGGTGCGCAGGTTCACCGCGACCGCCTCGACGGCGACATCGCGTTCGGTCAGCGCCGCGCTGTCCGGCGCCACCACCCGGTCCACCGAACCCAGCGCGATTGCCAGGGTGTGCGCCCGCTGCCAGGTGCCGTCGGCCACGCGCCAGCCAATCCCCCCGCGCAGCGACGGGCCCAGCCCCCGCGCACACGCGCTCGCGGCTGCAGCCAAGGCATCGAACCGGCGCGGGGGACGCATGGCCTCGCGCAGGCGCGCCAGGGGTCCGGCAAAGCCGAAGGCCGCCGACAGGAAGAAGGGCTCACCCCCGACCGATCCCACATTCAGGACCGCCGGCCGCAGCGCCGCCAGATCGGCGATGGCCCGGTCCAGCTCGCCATGCCCGAATACCCGCTTGGCCAGCACGTTCATGGTTCCGCCCGGCAGGGGAATGATCGGAACGTCATGCTTCATCGCGTGGCGGGCGCACACCCGCGCGGTGCCATCCCCGCCCAGCGCGACCAGGGTGTGCGCCCCGCCCTCGAGGGCCCGGTCGAGAATCGCCGCCGTATCGTCGCCTCCGATCTCGACCATGTGAACGCTCATGGTTTCAAGCGCGGCCGTGACGCGTGCGGCAACATCGGCGACCGGCAGGCCGGCGATCGTGCCGGCGGTGCGATTGACCACGAGGATTGCGGTCTGCGCGGGTGTGGGGGCTTCAAGCGGTTGAACCAGCTGCAGCATCAGGGGCGTCCACCAAGGAGTGCTGGAAATCCAGCGGCCAACGCGGGCCCCTGCACTCGGTTCCGCGCGGGCTGGAACCCGAACCGCATCGCGACGTTTCCGGCGCAGCAAACGGGCAGCGGGCCCGTCTTGCCTCGATCCACCACGAGGAGACATCCCATGGCGAACGCCACCACCGGCATCAACACCACCCCTGGCAATGGCGGCATGAACGACGTCGGCATCACCGCGCGCGAAACCTCGCGCGAGCTCAAGGACTCGGCCCGCGACGTCAAGCAGGACGTCTCGCGCCTGGCCAGCAACATCAAGACCGAAGCCAAGGCCAAGCTGGCCGACGCCTCGCAGTCGTTCGACCAGTACCGCCACGAGGCGATGAACATGGTCCAGACCCAGGTCCGCAGCCGTCCGGGCATGACGCTGGGCATCGCCGCGGCCGTCGGCGTGCTGGTCGGCCTGATGCTGGCCGGCGGCCGTCGCTGATGTTCAACCTGAGCTCCCGGATCAAGGAAGCTCAGGCGGCGGGGGCGGGATTCGTCGCCCTCGCCGCCGCAGCGATCATCGGCATTGTCTGGCTCAGCGTCTGGCTGGCGCGGGTGCTCGAGCGGGTCGTTGATCCTGTTCACGCACCTTTGCTGGTCGCCGCGCTGTTCCTGATCCCTGCAGGCATTCTTGCCGCACGCATGCGCAAGAAGGACGGTCACGACAGCGACCATTCGCGCCGCCTCCACCGCGGCGAAGGGCGCCATTCGGGCGATCCCGAGGCACGGTCCGACCATCCCAACCCGATCCAGCGCGCTTCGAACGTCGCGCGACGGTTTGTCGACCGCTCGCCCCTGGTGGCGGTCGTGATCGCGGTGGTGGCCGGCGTACTGGCGGTGCGCCTCCCGGCGGTCCTGGCGATGCTGATGGACGTGTTCGACGAGCAGTTTCACGAAGCCTGAGAGTCACGCAATCCACACGCTCTCCCCGGCCGCGCTCGCGCGTGGCCGGGATTTTTTCGTGGGTGCCCGCGTGAGGGTGTTCAGGGCGCACGGGGGGTCGATTCTTGTCGGTCAGCCCAGTTGCATATCAGCATGATATTCCTGTCTTGAACTTCCAGACCGTCATCCCGGCCGGAGCGCAGCGCAGCACCGGGACCTATCCCCAAACGCTGATCCAGTGGCCGCTTACTTCAAACTCCCAACCCGCACGGGATAGGTCCCGGGTCCGAT
>DBAV01000098.1 GCA_002291875.1 Hyphomonadaceae bacterium UBA1001 | reverse complement strand
CCGCCCCCCGGCCCCGCCGCCCGCGACCGAGGGGGCCCAGATCGAGCGCGAACGCGGCGTTGCACGGATCATCACCGCCCGAAGCGAGGACAGGACCCGGCTGACCATCACGCCGCCGCGCGGTGCCACGGTCGCCGTCCGCCCCGCCGACGGGCGCGTTACGCTGAATTTCTCGGCGGCTGCCGATATCGACCTCACCGATCTGCGCGTCTTCCCCCCGCCACTGGTCGAGACAGCGGTTCGAACCTCGCGCGAGGGGCAGGCCCTGGCCGTTGAGGTCCGCCTGGCGGCGGGAACGCGCGTGCGCAGCTTCCGCGAAGGGGGGCGCACGATCGTCGACATCACGCCCGTCCCGGCACAGCAGGCCGCTGCGGCGCCCGAGCCCTCGACAAGCGTGCCAGCGCCCGCCGTGCCGGCCCGCGCCGCCGCTCCGGTTCCATCCGCGTCTGCCCCCGTGGCCCCAGCCGCGGTTCCGCCGCGTACGCCGGCCGCCACCATCGTTCCAGCGTCGGCGCCCGTGCCAGCCGGCACGGCGGTGCGCGCGTCGGTGATCGAGGCCCCGGGTGGCTTTGCGATCGAGTTCCCGTTTCGCAATCCGCCGGCGGCCGCCGCCTTCAAGCGCGGCGACGCCATCTTCATCGTTTTCGATGGTGAGCCGAACATCGACATCGGCGGCATTGCCCGTGTGCAGGGCCGCGCCTGGACCGACCGGACCGTGATTTCGGGGCCTGGGCATCGCGGGCTGCGTGTGGCGGTGCCGCCGGAGGTGGTGGTTACCCCGCAGCGGCTGGCCGGCGCCTGGCGCTTCACGTTTTCCCCGCGCGCGCCGGTCGTGGTCCCGGTGGCAGAAGTTTCGCGCGATGGGCAGGTTCGCGACGCACCGCTGGCGGTGGCCTTCGGGCGCGCAGGTGTGGTCCACCGCGTCAGCGACCCATCGGCGGGCGATACCCTTCTGGTCGGCCTGGTTCCCGGCAATCCGGTGGGATCCGGACCGCGCCGGACGTTTGTCGAGGCGGTATTGCTGGCCTCGGCGCTGGGGGCGGCGGTCCAGCCGCGCGCCGATGGCGTGGAAGCGGTGTTCGAAGAAGGCCACCTCAAGGTCGGGCGTGCCGGCACGCTGATGACCGCGGGCGCCATTCCGGCGCGGCCGGCCGGTGCCGCCGGGCCCGCCGAACCCGGGCTGCTTCCGTTCTCGGACTGGCGCGCGATGGGCGGCACCAGCCCCAGCGCCATGCGCATGCAGCTGGAACGTGCCGCCGCCGCCGAGGGCTTCGAGGATGGGGCGCGTTCGGACGCACGCATGCGGCTGGCGCGATTCCTCCTGTCGATGGAGCTGGCGCCCGAGGCACTGGGGGCGCTTCGGGCCGCAGCCATCGGCCAGCCAACCCTGCCCAACGAGCCCGAGTATCGCCTGATGCGCGGCGTGGCCAACCTGATGATGGGGCGGCTCGACGCGGCGCGTCCCGACATCACCGCCTCCTTGCTGGACGCCGACCCGTCCGCCCAGCTGTGGCGCGGATATCTGCACGCACAGGAGCGCGACTGGATCAATGCGCGTCGGGCGTTCGAGCGTGGTCGGCAGGCGATCGGCGCCTATCCGACCGGCTGGCAAGCGCGCTTTCACACGGTGATGTCCGAAACCGCCCTGGCCCTGAACGACATTTCGGGCGCTGAGGTGGACGCTCAGGTGGCCGCTGGCCTGGGTGCACCCGGCGAGATCGCGGCGATGGCCATGGTGGCACGTGGGCGCACTCTGGCCGCTCGCGGGCGCACCGAAGAGGCCCTGGCCCTGTTTGACCAGATCGCCGCCGGCCGCGCCGAGGCAGCAGCCGTCCGCGCCACCTTCGAGGCGATCCGCCTGCGCCGCGAGACAGGTCAGGCAACGCCCGCCCAGGCGGTCGAGGTCCTGGAGGCACTGCGCTTTCGCTGGCGCGGCGACATCGTCGAGATCGAGACCGTGCGCGAGCTGGGCCGTGCCTATGTGGCACTGGGCCGCCATCGCGATGCGCTGAACGTGATGCAGGACACCGCCGCGCGGTTCGGACGCGACCAGACCGCCCGCATGTTGCGCGAAGAGGCGCAGGCCACCTTTGTGGGCCTGTTCCTGGATGATGGCGCCGCCAAGCTGGACCCGATCCCCGCCCTGGCATTGTTCTACGAGTTCGCCGACCTGACCCCCTATGGCCCCGACGGTGACCGCATGGTGCGTCAGCTGGCTGGTCGGCTGGTCGGTTTCGACCTATTGGACCAGGCGGCCCAATTGCTGCAGCACCAGGTGGACAACCGCCTGGAGGGAGTGGGCGCTGCCCAGATCGCCGGTGACCTGGCCAATGTGTATCTGATGGCGCGCGAGCCGGCCAAGGCGCTGAGCGCGCTGGCGGCGACGCGCCAGGCCAACCTGCCATCCAGTGTGATCGCCGAGCGGCGGATCCACGAAGCGTCGGCCCTGGCCGGTGTCGGCCGTTTCGACCACGCCCTCGAAGTCCTGGAACGAGACCAGACACCCGAAGCGGACCGGCTGCGTGCCGACATCCTCTGGCGCACCCGGCAGTGGGAGCGTGCCGGTCCGGCGTTCGAGCGGCTGGTGCTGCGCGGCGGGCGACCCGAAGACCTGGACGAAGAGGACCAGCAATTCCTGCTGCGCGCGGCTGTCGCCATGCGCTTTGCACAGGATGGATCCGGACTGGCGCGGCTGCGCGAGTCGTGGAATGCGGCGATGGCGCGCACGCCCGAAGGGCCGGCTTTTGAAGTGGTCACCGCGTCGGTGGAAACCGACGGGCTCGAGTTGCGCGAAGTGGCACGCAAGCTGGCACAGACCGATACGCTGGAACGGTTCCGGTCCCGTCTGCTCGAGCGAATGGGCGGGGCACGTCCGCCGCCGCCCGCGGGCGCAGCGGGCGC
>DBAV01000094.1:3037-3387 GCA_002291875.1 Hyphomonadaceae bacterium UBA1001 | reverse complement strand
CCGACCCCCGCCCCAACCCTTCGCTTCAAGGACATGCCATGGCCGAACCGACCCCCTTCCTCGCCGACGACCCCGCCCTGACCTTCGAGCGTCGGCACATCGGCCCCTCCCCGCGCGAAACCGAGTCCATGTTGCGGGCGGTGGGGGTGGAGAGCCTCGGGCAGCTGATCGCCGAAACGGTGCCGGCGGGCATCCGTCAGGCCGGCCCGCTGGCGTCGATGGGCGAGGGCATGTCCGAGGTCGAGGCCCTGGCCGAACTGCGCCGCATCGCTGCGCGCAACGAGGTGTATACCTCGCTGATCGGGCAGGGTTACCACGGCACGATCGTGCCGGGCGTCATCCAGCGCAAC
>DBAV01000094.1:0-2697 GCA_002291875.1 Hyphomonadaceae bacterium UBA1001 | reverse complement strand
ATCCTGCGCAACATCCTCGAGAACCCGGCCTGGTACACGGCCTACACCCCCTACCAGCCGGAAATCAGCCAGGGGCGGCTGGAAGCGCTGGTCAACTTCCAGACCATGGTGGCCGACCTGACGGGGCTGGACATCGCCAATGCCTCGCTGCTGGACGAGGCCACCGCCGCGGCCGAGGCGATGACCATGGCCCAGCGGGTCGGCAAGTCCGCCGCCACCGCGTTCTTCGTCGATGCGGGGGTCCACCCCCAGACGCTGGCGCTGCTGCGCACGCGCGCCGAGCCGCTGGGCTGGACGCTGGTGGTCGGCGACCCTGACACCGACCTCGATCCGGGCGCGGTGTTCGGGGCCCTGTTCCAGTATCCCGACACCACGGGCCGTATCCGCGACCTGCGCGGGCCCATCGGGGCGCTGCGTGTGGCGGGCGGCATCGCCTGCGTGGCGGCCGATCCGCTGGCCCTGACCCTGCTGACGCCGCCGGGCGAGCTGGGCGCCGAGATCGCCATCGGATCGACCCAGCGCTTTGGCGTGCCCATGGGCTATGGCGGGCCGCACGCGGCCTACATTGCCTGTCGCGACGTCCACAAGCGGGCGCTGCCGGGGCGGCTGGCCGGGGTGTCGATCGACGCGCGCGGCAATCGCGCCTATCGGCTGACACTGCAGACGCGCGAGCAGCATATCCGCCGCGACAAGGCGACCTCGAACATCTGCACCGCCCAGGTGCTGCTGGCCGTGATGGCCTCGATGTACGCGGTCTATCACGGGCCCGAGGGCCTCACCCACATTGCGCGCCAGGTCCATGCCAGGACCGCGCGCCTGGCCGCCGCCCTGCGCCGTGCGGGCCTCTCGCTGGCGAACGACAGCTTTTTCGACACCCTGACGATCGAGGCTGGCGACCGCCAGGGCGCCATCCTCGAGGCCGCCCGCGCCCGCCGCCTCAACCTTCGCCCCATGGAAGGCGGGCGCATCGGCGTGTCGCTGGACGAGGCCACCACGGAGGCGATCCTGGCGGATGCCGCCGCCGCCTTCGGCGCGACCTTGCCGACCGAGGGCGCACCGGGCCTGCCGGCCGCCCTCGCCCGGACGTCGGCCTTCCTCACCCACCCGGTATTCCACCGCTATCGGTCGGAAACCGAGATGCTGCGCTACATGCGCCGCCTTGCCGATCGCGACCTGGCGCTCGACCGCGCGATGATTCCGCTGGGTTCGTGCACCATGAAGCTGAACGCGACCGCCGAAATGGTGCCGGTCACCTGGCCCGAGTTCGGCGCGCTGCATCCCTTTGCCCCGCGCGAGCAGGCGCAGGGATATGCCGAGCTGTTCGCCAATCTCGAGCGCTGGCTGTGCGAGGTGACGGGCTATGACGCGGTGTCGCTCCAGCCCAATTCGGGCGCCCAGGGCGAGTATGCGGGCCTTCTGGCGATCCGCGGCTGGCACCTGTCCCGCGGCGAGGGACACCGCCGGGTGTGCCTGATCCCCTCGTCGGCGCACGGCACCAACCCGGCCTCGGCCCAGATGGTGGGGATGGAGGTGGTTGTGGTCGCCTGCGACGCAGCGGGCAATGTCGATATCGCCGACCTGCGCGCCAAGGCCGAGCGGCATGCCGCCCATCTGGCCGCCTGCATGGTGACTTATCCCTCGACGCACGGCGTGTTCGAAGAGGGCATCCGCGAGATCTGCGACATCGTCCACGCCCATGGCGGCCAGGTCTATCTGGACGGCGCAAACATGAATGCCCAGGTCGGGCTCAGCCGGCCCGGCGACTATGGCGCCGATGTCAGCCACCTCAATCTGCACAAGACCTTCTGCATCCCGCATGGCGGCGGCGGGCCGGGCATGGGCCCGATCGGGGTGAAGGCCCACCTTGCGCCATTCCTGCCGGGCCATCCCTTCCTGGATGGCGGCAATGCGCCGGTGGGTCCTGTCTCGGCCGCGCCATGGGGATCGGCATCGATCCTGCCGATCTCGTATGCCTACATCCTGATGATGGGCGGGGCGGGCCTGCGGCGGGCCACCGAAATGGCCATCCTGGCGGCGAACTATGTCGCGGTGCGGCTGCAGGAGCACTTCCCCGTGCTCTATCGCAACGAACGTGGCCGGGTGGCGCATGAATGCATCATCGACCCGCGCGGCTTCAAGGACAGCGCGGGCGTCACCGTGGACGACATTGCCAAGCGTCTGATCGATTACGGTTTCCACGCCCCCACAATGAGTTTTCCCGTCGCCGGCACCCTGATGATCGAGCCGACCGAATCCGAAGCGAAGGCCGAGCTCGACCGCTTCATCGCTGCCATGGTCGCCATCCGGCGCGAGATCGCCGACATCGAGGCCGGCCGGCTGACGGTCGAGGCCAGCCCCCTGCGCCACGCCCCCCACACCGTGCTCGACCTGGCCGATGACGCCTGGGACCGCGCCTATCCCCGCATGGACGGCGCCTTTCCGGCGGGCACCGCGCGCATGGACAAGTACTTCGCCCCGGTGGGCCGGGTGGACAATGTCTATGGCGACCGCAACGTGGTCTGCTCGTGCCCGCCGATGGAAGACTGGCTCGACGCGGCGGAGTAGGCGGCGCGACCCATCCACCACGCTCCGGGGATGGGTCCGGATACCGGTTGGCTGCGCTCACCGGTTCCGGGATGACGGCCCATTTTTCATTCAACTCACGGCCGTCATCCCGGGCCGGTGCGCCAGCATCGG
>DBAV01000281.1 GCA_002291875.1 Hyphomonadaceae bacterium UBA1001 | reverse complement strand
CCAGGCGCGCGTGACCGTGCGCTTCGAGGAGAAGGGCAAGCTGGTGGACGGGCAGGGGGCGGACACCTGCACCATCGTCGCCTCCGCCCGCGCCTATGTCCATGCGCTGAACAAGCTGCTGGTGAAGCGCGAGCGGACCGAGCCGCCGGCCGTGCTGCGCGCCTGACCCGTCCCCGCTGGCCGTCCCCGGACCATCGGCCGGGGACGGCCAATCCCGCACCGGAAACGTTCAAAAAAGAAACTTCCTCCCCTTCGCTCAACATTCGTCTGTTGCCTGCGCCTGCACCTGCGGTTAACTCGGTTGGCCAGAAAGACGAGTGGAACGGAGTGGCGCCTTGAGCAGTTCTGTCTTCCTGGCCACCACCGAGCGCCGGGCGCGCGAGACGGACGGGACCATCGGCATCGAGGTCCGTCGCGCCGGCGCGCTCGATCACGCCGTCACCGTCACCTTCACCATGACGGGCGACACGGCCCAGGCCGGGCTCGATTTCCTCGCCACCACCGGCACCGTCACCCTCGCGGCGGGCAGCGCCAACGCCTTCATTCCCGTCACCCTGCTGAACGACGCGCTCGGCGAGGGGACGGAGCGCTTCACGGTGCAGCTCGTCTCCGCCGACGGCGCGGCGCTGCTCGCCCCGCGCACCACCCGCGTCGCGATCCTCGATGACGAGACGCCGGCCGACCCGCCGCCGCCGGCGGTGCTCTATTCGGACTACACGCTGGGTTTCACGCCGGTGCTGAGCGGGCTCGAGGCGGCGGTGCGCTTCGACTTCGACCCCTCGGACCCCAGCCGCCTCTTCATCATCGAGAAGAATGGCCGCCTGAAGCTCGGCGACCTCGACACCGGGCAGGTCACCACGCTGCTCGACATCAGCGATCGGGTGAACGACCACGACGACCGCGGGCTGCTCGGCCTCGCGCTGCATCCGGACTTCGCGAACACGCCCTATGTTTACCTCTACTATGCGGTGGATCCGCCGGAGACGGCGGGCCTCACCGGCGCGGCGGGACCGGACGGCGCGGGCAACCGCTACGCGGTGCTAGAGCGCTTCCTGTTCGACCAGGCGACGGGCCAGATCGTCCCGGGCAGCGGCGTCGTCCTGCTGGGCGGCGCGGCGCGCGGCCTCGTGGACGTGAGCGGCGGCGGCGCGCTCGACTTCACGAACCCGGTGCATGCGGGCGAGACGGCCTCCGACCGCTTCCTCGCCCCCGGCAACCCGTCGGACGTCATCAACGGCATCAAGCAGGACTTCATCAAGGCCGACAGCGTCTCGCACATCGGCGGGCACATGATGTTCGGCGCCGACGGCGCCCTCTACCTCGCCACCGGGGATGCGGTGTCCTTCAACTTCCCCGATCCGCGGGCGGCGGATGTGCTGAGCCTCGACAGCCTGTCGGGCAAGATCCTGCGGCTTGACCCCATCACGGGGCTCGGCCTGCCCGACAACCCCTTCGCGGTCGAGGGCGTGGATCTCGACTCCAACCGCGCGAAGGTGTTCCAGCTCGGCCTGCGCAACCCCTTCTCCTTCGCCAAGGGGCCGGAGGGGGAGATCGTCATCGCCGATGTCGGCCAGACGGCGTGGGAGGAGATCAACATCGGCGGCCCGGGCGCCAATTTCGGCTGGCCCTGGTTCGAGGGCGGGGACGGCACGCTCGCCCGCACCCCCGGCTACCGCGACTTCGCGGATGCCGCGGCGGCCGAGCGGACGGTGGCGGCGGGCAGCATCATCGTCACCCCCTCGCTGCGCGCCTTCAGCCATGACGGGGCGGAGGGGGGCTTCCGCATCCAGGCCATCATCGGCGGCAGCGTGGTCTATACCGGGCCGCACTATCCCGCGGAGTTCCAGAACGACTTCTTCTTCACGGATTTCGTGGGCGGCGAGTTCTTCTCGGTCGATGTGGCCGACCGGGCGGCGGTGCGCTACCTCGGCGAGGTGCCCGGGCTGATCCATCTGCGCCAGGGGCCCGATGGCTGGATCTACGCGGCCAACATCTTCACCGGCGAGGTCTCGCGGCTGTCGATCACCCCGGCACCGCCCTTCGTGCCGCCGCTGCAGCAGCTCGCCCCCATCGGCGCGGCGCGGCTGCTCGACGCCGCGACCTCCGAGTTCCAGCTCACCCCGGCCGATACCTGGCGCGCGGGCGGGGTGGTCGCCACCACGCGGGTGGACCTGCGGCGGGACGCGCACGTCGTCTTCGAGCTGAACTTCGGCAACGAGGACGCGGCGGGGGCGGATGGCGCGGCCTTCGTGCTGCACAACGACCCCTTCGGCCTGCGCGCCATCGGCCGGCCGGGCGGGGAGCTCGGCATCGCCGGGCTGCGCAACGGCGTCGCCATCGAGTTCGACACCTGGAACAATGGCGGCACCGACATCGACGCCGACCACGGCGCCATCCACGCCCCCAACACGCCGGGCTTCGGCTTTGGCGAGCGCGGCGTCCATGCCCTGCCCAACCTCGAAGACGGCGCCTGGCACCGCGTGGAGGTGCGCTGGAACGCCGCGACCGGCACGCTGAGCTACAGCCTCGACGGGGCGGAGCAGGACACGCGCCAGGGCGGCATCATCGAGACGGCGCTCGGCGGCAGCCCCTTCGCGCATCTGCTCATCACCGGCGCCACGGGCGGCTTTCCGCTCGAGCACCGGGTGCGCGTGCTCGAGACGAACGTCACCTTCGAGAATGTGGCAGGCAACCAGGCGCCGGTGCTGTTCGGCGGCGCCCGGCGCGTGATCGAGGTGACGGAGGGCGTGAGCGGGCCCGTGCTGCGGCCCGAGGCCACGGACGCGGAGGGCCAGGCGCTGGCATGGCGCATCGCCGGCGGGCCCGATGCGGGGCGCTTCACCATCGACACGGCGACCGGCGCGCTCGCTTTCGCGACGGCGCCGGTCTTCGCCGCGCCGCTCGATGCCAATGGCGACAACGCCTATCAGCTGCTCGTCGAGGTGCGCGACGCCGGGGGCGCCACCGCCCGCCAGGCGGTCAACCTGCGCGTGACCGAGGCGCCCCTGCCGCGGGAGGGCAGCCTGGGTGCTGACCGTCTCGACCCCACGCCGCGCGCCGACAGCCTGCTCGGCCTTGCCGGCGACGACCTGCTGAGCGGCGGCGGGGGGGGCGACACGCTGCGCGGAGGCGAGGGGGCGGACCAGCTGATGGGCGGCCCCGGCGCCGACCTGCT
>DBAV01000015.1 GCA_002291875.1 Hyphomonadaceae bacterium UBA1001 | reverse complement strand
GCCGGCGACATCCGGCTGGCGACCCCGGCGGGCCTGGCAGACGCGATCGAGCGGGCCGCCGACACCCGGCCGGACGTGATCCCCCTGGCCGGCGGCGATGGCAGCGCCCGAACGGCGCTGGAAATCCTGACACCGCGCGGCATCCCCACCGCGGTTCTGCCGTGCGGGACCCTGAACCGGATCGCGGCGGCCGCATGGGGCACGACCGACATGACCGCCATTCTGGGCGCCCTCGCGCATGGCAGCGCCCGCTCGATTGCAGGCGGGATTGCAGGGCAGCACCGGTTTTTCTGTGCCTCCGGCTTTGGCGAGCCGATGCGGCTGGGCCGCCTGCGCGAGGACCTGCGTCTGCGGGCGTGGGGCCGCGCCTGGCGAAGCTGGCGCGAGATGGCGCCCTTCCTGTTCCGCTCGCCGGTGCGGCTGGGGCCCGAGCGTGTGCCGGTCACCTGTGCGATCGTGGCGGTGGGCCCGATCGATGCGGCGTTCGGACTTGCCCCGCAGGCGCGTCCGGCCAATCTCGAGGCGGCCGGGGCGCTCTGGCGCGGCTGGGGCGATGCGCTGGGTTTCGCGCCCAGCGTGCTCGGTGGTGGCTGGCGCCGCCGGGCGGCCACCATCATCCAGTCCACCGGCGCCATCCGTGTCGAAGGCGATGTCGATGTCCTGCCGGCCCTGATGGATGGCGAGGCTGTGGCGGTGCCCTCGGGCGTCGAGATCGTGTATCAGGATGATTGCGGGCTGGTCTGGGGGCCTTCGGAGCGTCGGACATGGTGAAGATCGTCCACGTCAGCGACATCCATTTCGGCGATACCGACCCCGAAGTGCTGGCGGCCGCCCTGCGCGAGGTCAACGCGCTTGGGGCGGACTGTGTGGTCGTCAGCGGCGACCTGACCCAGGCGGGCCGCCGCCGCGAGTTCCAGGAGGCCGCCCGCTGGCTGGCCGGCCTGACGGCACCGATCGTCGCCTGTCCGGGCAATCACGACACGCCGGTCTATTCGCTGCATTCGCGGCTGGTGCGTCCGTTCGGGCGGTTTCGGCGGCTCGGCCTGCTCGACCGCTGGCGCCAGCCCGAGGGGCGGGCCGCCGTCGTCGCGTTCAATTCCGCGCGCGCGATCCAGCTGCGCCCCGACTGGTCGCAGGGCGTGTGGTCGATGTCGGATCTGTTCCAGGCGATCGAGGACGCGGCCGATGGCGCGCCCCATGGCTGGCGTGTGATCGCCTGTCACCATCCGCCGGTCACGCCAGAGGGCTCGCCGCTGCTGGCACGCACGCGAAACGGGGTGCGGGGCGTGCAGCTGCTGCGCCGGGTGGCGCGCACCATCGTGCTCAGTGGTCATGTCCACAAGTTCACCTGCACGCGCCGCGGCGATGCGCTGCTGGTGACCGCGCCCTCGCTCGCCTCCTCGCGCGAGCGGGGCGATGGGCTGGGGTTTGTCGTCGTCGATCTCGACAGGGACTCGGGCACGGTGACACGCTGGACGTTCCGTGACGGGGCCTTTGCCGCCGACATCGCGGTCGGCATCGAAACCGCCCCGGAGACCGGCACACCCCAGCCGGTCTCGGCCGAGGTGCTCGCCGCCCACTGATCGGTTGGGCGAAGGTGATCGCGCGATGGATGATTTGCGCGCGGGCCCCGGCTTGCTAAGGCTTGCGGGAGGCTCGGGCACGGGGTGGGACATGGACATGCTGCAGCATCCACGGTTTGGCGCGGTGCTGCGCACGCCGGACGCACGTTTTGCCGACCTGCCCGGCTTTGCCTTTGCCCCCCATTATCTCGAGGATCTTGCCGGCCATGAGGGGCTGCGCTGGCACTGGGTGGACGAGGGGCCGCGTGACGCGCCACAGACCTTTGTGTGCCTGCATGGCCAGCCCAGCTGGAGTTATCTGTATCGCCGCATGATCCCGCATTTCGTGCGCAGCGGAGCGCGCGTGGTCGCACCCGACTTTTTCGGCTTTGGCCGATCCGACAAGCCGGTCGACGATGCGGTGTACACTGCCGAGTTTCATCGCGGGGCGCTGCTGGCCTTCATCCGCCGCCTTGACCTGCGCAATGTGACGCTGGTGGTCCAGGACTGGGGCGGGCTGATCGGCCTGACCCTGCCGGTCGACATGCCCGAGCGCTTTGCACGCCTGGTCATCATGAACACCGCCTTCCCAACCGGCGCGACCCCGGGCGAGGGCTTCATGGCCTGGCGCGACTATGCCGCGCGCACGCCGGACCTGCCGGTGGGGGCGCTGATCGCACGCGGCACGCCGCACCTGTCGCCCGGGGAAATCGCGGCCTATGACGCGCCCTTTCCCGACCCTCGCTACAAGGCGGGCGTCCGGCGCTTCCCCCAACTGGTGCCGATCACGCCCGATGATCCGTTTGCGGCGATCGGGCGTCAGGCCCGCGAATGGTGGCGCGAGGCATGGTCAGGGCCCACCTTCGCCGCCGTCGGCATGGCCGACCCGGTCCTCGGCCCGCCGGTGATGCGTGCCGTTCTGGCCGGGATCAGGGGCTGCCCGCCGCCCCTCGAGATTCCGGACGGCGGCCATTTCGTCCAGGAATGGGGCGACATCATCGCCCCCGCCGCCCTGCGCCATTTCGGCGATATCTGAGCACCGCACCGGACCACCGGTCCCCGGACCGGCATTGCCGAACCGGCCAGTCGGGAGACTGGCGCTCCGTCACGCCGGTCCCCGGACCGGCAATGCGCAAACGACCAGTCTGGAGACTGGCGGTCCGTTACGCGCAGACCTTCGAGGTCCACGGCCAGTCATCCACCCGTGCGCACAGACCGGCGGCCACCGGGTTCTGACGGATATAGCTGGCACAGGCCCCCGGCGCTTCGTCCTCGCGGATGAAGCGGTCGAAATAGTCGCGTGACCAGAACGCCCCCACACGCCGGCGCCCGGCATTGATGCGCCGCGCCGACCAGGTCTTCCAGCTATGGACGATGGTGCCAAGGTCACTGCCGCCGAAAGGCTCGAGCAGGACATGCACATGGTTCGGCATCACGCACCAGGCGTCCAGCCGATACCGACGGCCATGTCCATGCATCAACGCCTCAACGACCAACCCGTACTCGTCCGCCCCTTCCAGACGCAGTCCATCGCGGCCGCGGTCCAGTGCGTGATCCACGGCCTGGCGGCGGCGTTGGGGGTCCAGACCTGACAGCCGTTCAAGCACCGACGCAGGCAAGCTGCCGGCGGTGCGAAAGATCAGATGTTGCCACACGGGCGCGTTCAGGTGGGGAAGATAACCCCGGTGCCAAAATCCAGTCTGCATGTCCGCCTCCGCGTTCGGAACATACAGAGAACGGGGCGCGTGTCACGACCCTGGCTGGAAGCTGTCCACCTGCTGGTTGCAGTCGGGCACCCGGTCCCCGGACCGGCATTGTCGAAACGGCCAGTCGGTAGACTGGCGGTCCGTCACGCCGCACCGGACCGCCGGTCCCCGGACCGGCATTGCCGAAACGGCCAGTCGGGAGACTGGCGGTCCGTTACGCTGCCTTTGCCAGGTTCCGCAGCACGTAGTGCAGGATGCCCCCATTGCGGAAATAGTCCAGTTCGTTCTCGGTATCGATCCGGCACAGCACGCCGACACGCTCGACCGACCCGTCCGCGCGCGTGATCTCCAGCGTCATGCGCTGGCGCGGCTGGACCGACGTCACGCCCGCGATCGACACCGTCTCGGCCCCGTTGAGCCCCAGCGACGCCCACGACGTGCCCGCATCGAACTGCAGCGGCAGCACACCCATCCCGATCAGGTTCGACCGGTGGATGCGCTCGAAGCTCTCGGCCACCACAGCCCGCACGCCGAGCAGGCGCGAGCCCTTGGCCGCCCAGTCGCGTGACGAGCCGGTGCCGTATTCCTTGCCCGCGAAGATCACCAGGGGCGTGCCCGCCTGCTGGTACTTCATCGCGGCATCATAGATCGGCATCACCTCGCCGGTGGGCACGAAGGTGGTCACCCCGCCCTCGGTGCCGGGCGCGGCGGCGTTCTTGATGCGGATGTTGGC
>DBAV01000243.1 GCA_002291875.1 Hyphomonadaceae bacterium UBA1001 | reverse complement strand
TGGATCCACATCCCCATGGGCTTCGCGCGGCTCTACGTCACCCGCAAGTTCGACTGGAACTACCAGACCGAGCCGGAGCCGGAGTTGAACGGCCGCCAGGTGTACTGGCCGCGTGGGCGCGTCATCGGCGGCTCGGGCAGCGTGAACGGGCTGGTGTTCCTGCGCGGCAGCCCCCGCGACTATGACCGCTGGGCGCAGGCCGGCGCGCGCGGCTGGGGCTATGACGAGTGCCTGCCCTTCTTCCGCAAGCTCGAGACCTTCGACGGCCCGGCGAGCGAATACCGCGGCACGGACGGCCCCATGCGCATCGCCGAAGTGCCGCGTCCCACCCCCGGCTGCCAGGCCTTCGTGCAGGCCTGCGAGGCGCTGGGCTTCCCGCGCAACGCCGACAACAACGCCGCCTGGTTCGAGGGCGTGGCCCCCAACCAGCTCAACGTCCACAGGGGGCGGCGCTGGTCACCGGCCGTCGCCTACCTCAAGCCCGCGCTGGGCCGCGCCAACCTGCGCGTGTGGACGGAACGCCTCGGCCTGCGCCTGCTCTTCGAGGGCGAGCGCTGCGTGGGCGTGGCGGTGCGCGGGCCGGACGGCGCGGAGGAGACGCATCGCGCGCGGCGCGAGGTAATCCTCAGCGCGGGCGCGATCGAAGGCCCGAAGCTGCTGATGCTCTCGGGCCTCGGTGACGGCGCGGCGCTGCAATCGCACGGCATCGAGACGCGCCGTCACATCCCCGCCATCGGCAAGAACCTGCAGGACCACTTCATGGTCCGCTTCGCCTTCCGCACGAAGCCGGCGGACACGCTGAACGAGACGATGGCGAACCCGCTGAAGGTCGCGAAGATGGGCCTCGACTGGGCGCTCGCACGGCGCGGCCACATGACGGTCGGCGCCTCCGAGGCCAGCCTCTTCGCGCGCGTGCTGCCCGGCTCGGAGGAGGCGGAGGTGCAGTTCCAGTTCGTGAACTTCACGCTGGACGCGCCCAAGGGTGTCTCGGCCGCGCAACTGCATCGCCATCCGGGCTTCACCTTCAACTTCTGCCAATGCCGCCCCGACAGCCGCGGCGAGATCACGCTGCGCAGCCCGAATGTCGAGGACAAGCCGCGCATCCAGGCCAACTACCTGACGCACCCGAACGACGTGCGCGTGATGCTGGAGGCGGCGAAGCTCGCGCGCCGCATCACCGGGACGCACCCCTTCGCCGATCTGGTGGAGGAGGAGATGTCCCCCGGCCCGGCGGTGTCGGGCGACGAGGCGATGCTCGCCTACCTCCGCGAGGGCGGCACCACCGTCTATCACCCCTGCGGCACGGTGCGCATGGGCGAGGATGACGCCGCGCCGCTCGATTCCCAGCTTCGGGTGAAGGGGGTGGAGGGGCTGCGCGTGGTGGATGCCTCGGTGTTCCCCTTCATGCCCTCCTCCAACATCCACCCCGCGGTGCTGATGACGGCGGAGCGCGCGGCGGCGATGATCCGCATGTCGTGAGCGCGCCCTTCCACGGCTGGCGCGCGGTCTGGGCGGGGTTCCTCACGGCCTTCTGCGCCTGGGGCCTCGGCTTCTACGGGCCTGGCGTCTACCTGGCCGCGCTGCACGAGGCGCGGGGCTGGCCCGTCTCGCTCATCTCGGCGGCCATCACCGCGCATTTCCTGTGCGGGGCGATGCTGGTGGCGCGCTTTCCCGCGCTGGAGGCACGCTTTGGCCTGGCGCGCGTGATCCTGGCGGGCGCGGGGCTCAGCGCCATCGGCGTCACGCTCTGGGCCTGGGTGCCGGAGCCTTGGATGCTGTTCGGCGCGGCGCTGCTGGGTGGCGGCATCCTGTGGTGGCGCGCACGCAAGCTGCGGCGGGCGGGGGGGGCGCCCACCCGGATCGTGGTGTTCCGCAGCGGTCGCTGAACAGCTATTTCAGCGCCAGCTGCACCTTCTTGGGCAGGCTTTGCACGACCAGCCGGTGGGATTCCGCCAACCGGTGCTTCAGGACATCGTCCGCTGCGTCAAAGGGCAGGTTGACCCAGGATTTGTGGAAATACGGGGCGCGGCGAGCGACACCGGCCTCGACCAGCAGTTCGGCCGTCCCGATACTGTCGGTCTTGACCGACACACCCGGCGTCACTGCACCGATGCAGGCAAACATCTTGCCGCCGACCTTCCACGCATCATGCCCGCCGCCCCATGGGTCGGAGAGCTGCGCTCCTGGCAATGCGCGGCATATCGCGCTGATTCTCTCGCGGCTCATGATGCCCGTCTCCTGCGGGTGAACCGGAGCGGCGCGCCAGCCCAGGCAGGACCTCGCACAACCACCCCGCGATCTGCCGCACCATGCCGCAGACGCGTCCGCCCGCACAAGTCAGGTCCACCTTGCCGTACCAGGAGCATCCGCGGGCGAAGGCCATCTCGATGAATTCGTGTCTCGGCGATGGTGCGGGCGGTGGCCATCCGTCAGACGCACCCGCCTGCATCGTCGCGCCCAACCCTGCCCGGCCGGGGCCTGGCATTCGTCCGAACGCGATTCCGCGCCGCGCTGTTTTCGGCTATGGCTGACCGATGACCTTCGAAGAGCTCATCGCGCCGATTCCGCTGGCCACCTTCTTCGCGGAATACCACGACAAGCAGCCGCTCCACATCAAAGGGGGTGCGGCCAAATTCGCGCAGGTGCTGTCCTGGCGGCACATCAACCGGCTGCTGGACATGACGCATATGTGGTCGTCCCACTCGCTGAAGATGTATGAGGACGGCATCGCGGTGCCGCCCGAGAAATACTGCACCTCCGCGCTGTCGCGCGATGCGCAGCAGGTGATGCAGCCGGTGGCCGCGCGGGTGGCGGAATTCGTCCGCCAGGGCTGTTCGGTGGTGCTGAACGATGTGGACAGCCTGACGCCTGGCATGCAGGCCGTCTCGGATGCCCTGGAGGCGGCCGGCCTGGGCAAGGCGCAGGCCAATGTCTACATCTCCTGGCAGTCGCACAAGGCGTTCCCGGCGCATTACGACACGCATGAGGTCTGGGCCGTGCAGGTCGAGGGCGAGAAGACCTGGAACATCTGGGAAGGCCGCGCCGAATGGCCCATCCCGCACCCGGTGTTCCGCGCCCAGGACCAGGCGCACCATGAATCCGCCAAGGGCAGGCTGCGCGAAAAGGTGCTGCTCAAGACCGGCGACCTGCTCTATCTGCCGCGCGGCTGGTACCATGACGCGCTGGCCGAGGCGCCGTCTTCGGTCCATATCGCCTATGGCACGCATGCCGTGCTGGGGATGGACCTGATGAACATCCTGCTCGAGCGCGTGCTCTACGAGGCCAGCTTCCGCCAGGCCCTGCCGCGGCAGGATGGGACGGCGGCGGCGAAATTCGCACTCACGCAGAAGGTGGGGCAACTGGGCCAGAAGCTCGCGGAACTGTGCAAGGACCCGAAGGTGCTCTCGGTGCTGGAGGGCTATATCGCGGGCTACCGCTACAATCGCGGCCATAACGACCTGCTGGCCTGGCGCGGGCTGGCCGCGCCCAGCAGCGACACGCCCGATGACGCCGGCGGCTTCCGCATCCTGGCGCCTGGCGCCAAGCCGGTGCGCCGCGGCGCCGACTGGGTGCTGAAGTCCGAGGCCGGCGCCATGCCGCTGACCCCGCCCGAGGCCGAGGCCGCCGCCTGGCTGCTGGCGCGCCCCGATGTCACCGCCGCCGAACTGGCGCGCGCGCGCCAGCTGCTCGAACAGCAGGCGATAAGCCGCGAGGAATATGACCAGAAGCTCGCCGCCAGATCGGAAGAGCACAC
>DBAV01000167.1 GCA_002291875.1 Hyphomonadaceae bacterium UBA1001 | reverse complement strand
ACCGGTTCCGGGATGACGGTCCCTTTTTTTGATAAACGCACGGCCGTCATGTCGGCCAGAGCGCAGTTATTGTGCGCAGGCGCGGGGGCGCGCGCGGTGTCGGGGCGGTGGGTCGTTGACAGCGCGCCGCGGGCGGTCTTGCATGGGTGTCCCGATCGTGTGGGACGTAGGGGGACAGACATGGATCATGCACTCAGCCGCAGGGGCTTTTTCTGCGGTACGGCCACCCTTTTGGCGGCCGCGGGCGCAGGGCTCTCGCAGGCGCGCGCGGCCGCGATGGCGCCGGTGCCGCTTGGCCCGCTGGCGCGCACCGCCCCGGTGTCCGAGAGCTTTTTCGGCCAGACCGTCATCGACCCCTATCGCTGGATGGAGACCCCGACCGATCCGGACTGGGAACCCTTCATGCGCGCAAATGCCGAGCATGCACGCACCATGCTGGACGCCATTCCGGGCCGGGCGGCGCTGGAACGGCGCGTCAGCGAGCTGACCGGCGCCTTCGACATCGTCACCGGCGTCCAGCGCGCGGGGGCGCGGCTGTTCTTCACCCGCCGCGCAGCCGGCCGCCAGACGGTCGCCCTGTTCGTGCGCGAGGGCGGCACCGACCGCCTGCTGGTCGATCCCGAACCGATGCGGATCGAGGGCGCACACGTCTCGCTGGACTGGTGGCGCGCCTCGC
Source organism: Hyphomonadaceae bacterium UBA1001 (assembly GCA_002291875.1). Taxonomy (GTDB): domain Bacteria; phylum Pseudomonadota; class Alphaproteobacteria; order Caulobacterales; family Aquidulcibacteraceae; genus UBA1001. The sequence continues at coordinate 5,953 of DBAV01000167.1, read as the reverse complement.
CCGACGGGTCGCATGTGGTCTATGGCCTGTCGGCCGCGGGGTCGGAAGACTCGGTGGCGCATGTGGTGCATGTGCCCACGGGCGAGATCCTGCCCGAGCGGATCGACCGCACCCAATACGCCTCGCCGTCCTGGCTGCCGGACGGGTCGGGCTTTTTCTATCACCGCCTGCAGGGCGCCCCGCGCGGCACCATCGAATACTACATGAACAGCGCCACCTGGCTGCACCGGCTGCGCACCGACCCGGCCAGCGACGTGCGCATGCTGGGCGGCGACATGTTCCCCGACGTGCCGGTGCCGCGCGACGAGTTTCCCATCATCATGGCGGTCCCGGGCTCGCGCACCGCCCTTGCCGTGGTGTTCGGCGGTGTGCGCCGCGAAAACCCGCTCTGGACCGCGCCGCTGCGTGACGTGGTCGCCGGCCGCCCGCGCTGGCGCCGGGTCTGCTCGGTCGAGGACCAGGTGGTGGGCGCCGACCTGATCCGCGACGACCTCTATCTGCTGACGACCAAGGACGCCGAGAACGGCAAGGTGCTGCACACGCGCGCCTCGCGGCCCTCGCTGGCGCGCGCGCGCACCGTGGTGCCCGAAAGCGAGGTCGGCATCGAGACGATCTCGGGTGCGCGCGATGCGCTCTATGTGTTCGACATGGACGGGGGCTATACCCGCCTGCGCCGGCGTGCGCACGGCGCGCGCTCGGCGATCACGACCATCGCGCTGCCCGCCGATGGCAGCAGTGCGCCGATGTATGCCAGTGCGGACAATGACGGCCTGCTGCTGGACTTCACCAGCTGGCTCGAGCCCACGCGCATCCTGTCGCTGGACGGGCGCCAGGGCACGATGACCGACACCGGGCTGATGCCGCGCGCGCCGATCGATGTCAGCGTCTATGAGGCCATCCGCACCCATGCGACCGCCCGGGACGGGACGCGTGTGCCGCTCTCGATCATCCGGCGCAAGGACGCGCCAAGGGACGGCTCGAGCCCGACCCTGGTGCAGGCCTATGGCGCCTACCAGATCCCCAGTTCGCCCGCGTTCTGGACCCGCGGCTTTGCCTTCGTCGAGGCCGGTGGCACGCTGGCCACCGCCCATGTGCGCGGCGGGGGCGAGTATGGGCGGCGCTGGTGGAGGGGCGGCAAGGGGGCGACCAAGCCCAACACCTGGCGCGATGCGATCGACTGCTGTGAACACCTGGTGCGCGAGGGTTTCACCTCGGCGGGCAAGATGGCGCTGAGCGGGACGTCGGCCGGCGGCATCATGGCCGGGCGTGCGTTGACCGAGCGGCCGGACCTGTTCTGCGCAGTCATCCCGCGGGTCGGTGTGCTGAACAGCCTGAGGGCCGAGTTCAGCCAGAACGGCCCGCCCAACATCGCCGAGTTCGGCACCGTCACCACCGAGGAGGGGTTTGCGGGCCTGAAGGCGATGGACGCGCTGCATCATGTGGTGGACGGCACGCGCTATCCGGCGGTGCTGTTGACCCACGGCATGACCGATCCGCGCGTCGAGCCCTGGCACTCGGGCACGATGGTGGCGCGCCTGCGAGCCGCCGATCCCGGCGGGGGGCCGTTCGCGCTGCGCGTGGCGTTCGATGCCGGCCATGGTCTGGGCTCGACCCGCGCCCAGGCCGACGCCGAGTGGGCGGACATCTTTGCCTTCGTGCTGTGGCGGGCTGGCAGGGCCTGACGTGCGCCCGGGGGTTCGGGGCGCCTGCCTCGAGCCCCGGGCCGGGCCTCAGCCCTGCGCCCGCTCAGGCGGTGCGGCGGCGTGACAGGCTGTAGAGGGTGGTCGCCAGCGGCAGCACGGCGACCGCCGACAACACCCACAACAGGCCATCAGGGCCCATGGCGCGCATGGCCGCCCCGCCCGCCACCGGGGCCACGAACTGTCCGATGCCATAGCAGGCCGCAAAGGCGGCGTTGGCGGCCGCCAGCGCGCGCGTGTCGAAGGTCTGGCCCAGGCCCACCAGACCCATGGTGTAGAGGCCGGTGACACAACCCGACCACACGAAACACGTCGCATAGACCCACATCAGGCCCGGAGCATTCATCAGCGCGAGCGGCCCGAAAATGCCCACAATGCTGACCAGCAGCAGCACCCGCTCACGCCCGATCCGGTCGGCCAGCATGCCGAGCGGGGTCTGGAGCAGCACATTTCCGGCGGCGGCGGCCGTGATCATCAGCGGTCCGACCGCATCCTCGAGCCCCTCGCGGCGGGCCCAGATCGGAAACAGGTTGAAGGCGGCGGTCTCGATCGCGCCCATGGCGATCGGCGGGATGAACAGGAAAGGTGCGGCGCGGATGCGCGCGATCAGAGCGGCCGGGCGCGCGGCCTCGCCCTCGGGCCGGGTGGCGCCGGGCGAGGGCACGAGCAGCAGCGGCAGCGCCACAAGGGCGGCGATCGCGCCGGCCACGAACGGCCAGGGCCCGGTATGCCCCAGCCACGCGGCAATCGCCCCGCCGACGCCGAACCCGCCGGCGAAACTGGCCGCGTAATAGCCCATCCACTGCCCCCGCCGCACGGTGGGCGCGAGCTCGAGCAGCCAGGCCTCGGCGGTGACGAACATCACCGTCAGCGAGCACGAGAACCAGAACCGGATGGCCGCCCATGCCCAGACACTCTCGCCCGCCTGCGAGAAGGCGATGAAGGCGCAGGCGGTCGACAGGGCCGCCCCGCCAAGCACCACCTTGACCGACAGCCGCGACATCAGCCACGGCACCAGGGGCGTGGAGACGATGCCGGCCACACCGACAATGGTGACGATCAGGCCGACCAGATCCTCGCGCACGCCCAGGTCATCGAGGTTCAGCGCGAACAGGGGCGCGGCCAGACCGAACCCGGTGGCCGCCGACAGCCCGCACAGCAGGGTCGAGAGCCGCGCAACGACCGCACCGCCCGGTTCGGCTGGCGCCGTCATGGCAGGCGCTCCAGCCGGTGGCCGCCGCGGCTCCAGCGCAGCAGGGCCGGGCGGTGGCGCTCGCGGCCCAGCTCGAGAAAATGGGTCACCTCGTCCAGCATGAAGCGTGTGACATTGGGGATGTCGAGGCTGCGGGCCGCACCCAGCCCCACCCAGGCCAGCGCGCTGAGTTCATCGCCGTCCTCGGGCGCGGGCGGGGCGTGCAGCACCTCGTCGGCGAACGCGATGAAGAAGCGCGCGTCGAAGCGGCGCGTGCGGGCCGGCGGGGTGATCGCCCGCCCCAGGAAGGCCAGGGCGCCAAGGTCAGGCACGATCCGTGCCTCGAGCAGGCGCTGCCAGTCCGCGCCCAGGCCCGCCGTGCGCGGCGGTGGGCTGTCCGCGCCCAGCGCCCGGCCCACCCGGATGCCGGTTTCCTCGAAGGTCTCGCGCACCGCGGCCAGGGCAAAGGCGCGCACCCGGCGCCCGCGGGCACCCTCGGCCCGAAGGCGCGCCTGGTCGCGCGGGTGCAGCTCGGCCAAGGCCGGTGCGCGCGCGTCGGCCGGCTCGACCCGCCCGCCGGGAAAGACGAACTTGTTCGACATGAACACCGCGTCGGCCGAGCGGCGCCCCATCAGGACACACGGATCGCCGGCGCCGCTGCGATCCACCAGCACCAGGGTGGCCGCATCGCGCGGGCGCGGGGCACGCGCGGCGGCAAGGGTATGCGAGCCTTCGGGATCGAACACGGGCGGGAGTGTTGGATCGGTGTCGTCTGGAGCGGTCACGGCGGCGTGATGGAGGGTTTGCGCGCGCGCGGCAAGCGCAGGATGTGCCCCGCGTGCGAGGGCACCGCGCGCCGGACGCGCTGCATCGCGAACGCGTTACCGGACCATTTCCGGCCTTGTCGCGGACGCGGGTGCGCGACACCTCGCGCGCATCGCACCGGGAGGACACCATGAAGATCACCGCACTGGCGGGGGCATCGGCCCTCGTGCTGGCCCTTGCCGCATCCCTCACCACCGCATCGGCTTCGCCGCCCGCACCGATGGCGGCCCCGGTGATCTCGGTCGGTGATGTGCCCGCCCTTGCGGACGCGCGGCGCGAACTGGTGGCCGAGGGGCTCGAGCATCCGTGGGCGATCGCCTTCCTGCCGGACGGATCGGCGCTGGTGACCGAGCGGCCGGGACGGCTGCGCATCATCCGCGAGGGGCGTCTGGTGGCCGAACCCGTGGCCGGCGTGCCGGCGGTGTTCGACCAGGGGCAGGGCGGGCTGCTGGACATCGCGCTGCACCCGCAGTTCGCCACCAACCGCCTTGTGTATCTGACCTATTCGACGGGCACGGCGCAGGCCAACCGGCTGACCTTGGCGCGCGCCAGCTTTGACGGGCGCGCCTTGTCGAACGTGCAGGTGCTGTGGGAGAACCCCGACACCAAGACCGGGGGCGCGCATTTCGGCTCGCGCCTGGCGTGGATGGCCGATGGCACGCTGTTGATGACGGTGGGCGATGGCGGCAATCCGCCGATCATGTTCGGTGATGCCCCGATCCGCGACCAGGCCCAGAACCCGGGAACCGCCTTCGGCAAGGTGCTGCGGCTGAATGCGGACGGCACGGTGCCGCGTGACAACCCGCTGGTCGGGCGCGCAGGGGCCAACCCCGCGGTATGGTCCTGGGGCCACCGCAATGCGCAGGGCATCGTTGTCGCCCCTGACGGCGCGGTGTGGTCGAACGAGCACGGCGCGCTGGGTGGCGACGAATTGAACAGGTTGGTGGCCGGAGCGAACTTCGGCTGGCCGCTGGTGACCCATTCGCGCGAATATCTGGGCCCCGAGATCACCACCGAACGCACGCGCGCGGGCATGGTGGACCCGGTGATGGTCTGGCAGGGCGCCACCGCGCCGGGCGCGCTGATGATGCATTCGGGCGCCGGCTTTCCGCAGTGGCGCGGCGACCTGTTTTCGGCGTCGCTGATCACCCAGGACGTGCGGCGCATCGACCTCGACGCCCAGGGCCGGCCGGCGGGCGAGACCGCGCTGCGCGTGGGGGCCCGGGTGCCGCGAGGGGGTCGAGGCGCCGGACGGGGCGATCTGGGTGGCGACCGACGAGCGGGCGGGCCGCATCTTCCGCTTTGTCCCGCGCCAGGACACCGCCAGCGCCGCCCCGCCGTCAACCCAGGTCCGCAACTGAGCACGCGAATCTCGCCGCTGTGGTCGGAGCCCGGGCCTCTGCGCCCGGGTTTCCTTTGGGCTCAGGGCGATGCGGTGTGCGGGTCGTGCGCGCACGGAGGCGCGCGGTCCGTGGGGGGGCAGGCCGCGGCCGCTGTCGTCGGAGCCCGGGCCTCTGCGCCCGGGTTTCCTTTGGGTCGAGGGCGATGCGGTGTGTGGGTCGTGCGCGCACGGAGGCGCGCGGTCCGGGGGGGGGTCAGGCTGCGGCGGCGACCTCGACCTCGTCCCAGACCGTCCGCAGCGCATGCACCAGATGCTCCATCATCTCGTCGGTGTGCAGCGGGGTCGGCGTGAAGCGCAGCCGCTCGGTGCCGCGCGGCACGGTCGGGAAATTGATCGGCTGGACGTGGATCCCGTGATCGCGCAGCAGCGCGTCTGACAGCGCCTTGCACCGGACCGGGTCGCCGACCATGACGGGCACGATGTGGGTGGGCGTGGCCATCACCGGCAGGCCGGCCTGGGCGAAAAGCTGCTTGAGCCGGGCCGCACGCTCCTGGTGGGCGTTGCGCAGGGCAGGGGTGCTGGACACCACCTCGATGCTGGCCAGCGCCCCGGCGGCGATCGCGGGCGCGATCGAAGTGGTGAAGATGAAGCCCGGCGCCATCGACCGGATGGCGTCCACGATCACCGCATCGGCGGCGATATAGCCGCCCATCACGCCAAATCCCTTGGCCAGCGTGCCTTCGATGATGTCGATGCGATCCATCACCCCGTCGCGTTCGGCGACGCCCGCGCCGCGCGGACCATAGAGGCCCACCGCGTGCACCTCGTCCAGATAGGTCAGCGCGCCATAGCGGTCCGCCAGGTCGCAGATTTCGCGGATCGGGGCGATGTCGC
>DBAV01000259.1 GCA_002291875.1 Hyphomonadaceae bacterium UBA1001 | reverse complement strand
GACAAACCCGGGGCGGTTCACGGGCCTGCTGCCGCCGGTCATGTTCCACGGCACGTTCGATCCGGAACCCCTGCTCGGCCCCTGCCCGCCCGCCATCGAGGGGCGGCAATGGAAGGTCGTGGACTGAGACACCTGGGACCGCGTCGCCGAGGGTTCGGACGCCTTCGAGGACATGTGCGAGTTCCTCGAAGGTAGCTGCGACGCCCGTCACGCCTGCGCTAAAGCGGTCTTCGAGGGGCTCGGCTTCCGCGCGGGCCATCCGCCGCCCTGGGGAACGGGCATCCGGACGCCGGACGAACTCGGCGGCGCCGTTGGGATCCTGTTCGTGACCGACCGCCGCGATAAGGCGGAATCTTGGTACGGGCCCGTCTTCGAGATCGACACGCGGTCGCCGCGGATCATCGACGCCATCCAGGATCCGAACACCGACGACGGGATCATCCTCGTGCTGCGTTCTGGCGAACCGCTTGTCCTTCCGGATCGGGACGCCGTGGACAAGGCGTTTTTCGGGTCACCGCACGCCACCCCCGGGAGGCCGCGCTAAGCGGGGTTTGCCGCGCCGTCTTGCTTTCGCCGGACAGGCGCGGAATGGGCGGAGAAAGCTTTGGGGGCGGCGGGCATGGCCGGGGACACCGAGAAGACGTTTTCCCAGCGGGAAGGGCGGTCCCCAAACCCAGACGGGCTCTCGGAGTTCGTCGTCCGGGCGATGGTTCACCACATCGCCGGTCATCTTGTGCCGCATTTCTCCTTGGCGGCGTCCGACGTGGGACGGGAGCGCACGGAGAGCGGCGGCACCCGGCGCATCGAGGCGGCCTTCTGCGCCGATCTGGACCGGGTCGTCGAGCGGTTCCCCGAACTGGCGGATCTGGCGCGCCTGCACCTCGCGGATGCGATCACGGGCGTGCCGCTGCACGCCGTCGAGAAAGGCTGGTGGTGGGCCACGCCGGAAGCGGGCAAGTCGGAGGTGTGGCACCCGCCGCGTCCCAACAGCGCCTTCCTCGCCGATCTGTGGCGCACCGACGGCGAGACCGCGGACCGGATCATCGCCGACGTCGCCGCTGGCAGGCTGACCAAGGCGGACTTCGCCGCCCTCGCCAAGGCGCAGAAGCCCCGATGGCAGGCGGAGTGCGACGCGGCCTGGGCGGTGATCCGCGAAGGGGCGGACCCTTCCGTGGTGGCGCAGGCGACGGCGCGCTTCGCGATGCCCCTGGCGGACAGCCCCGAAGGGGCTTTGGGGAACCGCGCGCCGGTGGGCTGACCACCGGCGGGAAAGCCCCCGACACGGCGGACCGGCGCTCGGCGGGATCTTCTCCGCCGCCGTTTCGCGTTCCACCGTTGTTGCCCCGGCCGATGCGGCGTGCAAGCGTGCCCGCGTCGACATCCGATCGGAACGGCTGGGAGCGCAGAGCGGGTGAGCATAAGGGACACGCAGGCCGTGGTCGGAGCGACCGCGGCCATATGCGGCGGCTTGGCCGAGACCGTAGGCACGGCGATGATGGCGCGCCTCATGGCCCGACGGGAAGAGGCGCTGGCCGAGCCCCCGGGGCCGGACCCGGAAAACCTTCAGTCGATGCGCCTTCTGGTCCACGAGGTGGTCGGCCGAAACAGGAGTCTGCGGGAGGACAATGAGTCGTTCCGCCAGCAGATCGTCGCCCTCGCGGTTCGACAGCGCGATCTCCTGCGCCAGATCGACCAGCTTCGCGCCTCCGCCCAGAGCGCCCGCCGTCAGGCCGACGAGGAGATACGCCGCATCGACGCGGCGTGGCGCGAGAACGCGGGCGCCCACGACCAGCGGGTGGCCGAGGCCTGGGGGGCGATGTCCGGGGCGCTCGCGGCGGCCCGAACGGCCGAGGCCGACGCCCTCCAGCGGGCTGCGGACGCCGAGGGGCGGGCGGAGGCGGCGCTGGGCATCGCGGAGGAGGCCCAGCGGGTTTCCGCCCACCGCCTCGCGTTGGTCGTCGGCCTCGAAGCGGTTGTCGACGCCCTGGCAGACGCGTGCGCGGCGGTCGCCCCGGAGACGGTCGCCGCGCTGTTCCGCCACCCGCCCGGCCCCGACGGCGACGCGGCACCGCCCGCCTTCTCCGACGTCACCGGCGACCGCTGCAGCGCCGTCGAGTCCGCCTTTGAATCGGTCGTCGCCCGGCACCTGGACAAGAACCCGCACCTCGACCCGGGGCCGTCGGTGGTGTGGCAACGGGGGCGACGGCAAGGCCCGGAACCGCGCGCCGGAGAGGGTTCCGCCAAGCCCAGGCCGCCCGCCAGCCCGACCGTTGTCGCTCCTGCGGCGTCTGCCGCGCGCCGTGCCGTCGAATCGGCGACCGACGACACCGGCATGCCGTGATTCCGGCGGATGCCGGGACGACGGTTAGACGGGCAAACGGAGGGCTAAATGAGCGAAACTGAACGGAGCGCAGGCTTTACGTGCAACACAGCTTACCGAAGCGGGGTACGTCTCGCTGGTAAATAGCGTTATTTGTTGACTTTTGATCTATTACATGCTTACGCCATCACCCCCGCCGGGCGAGGGGGCCTCGACCTCTACGCCGACATGGTCGCGGCCCAGGCCCCAGCCCCGCCCGGGCCCGGCCCGCGGTGACCGCCGCGGACGCCGTCGCGGCCAGCAGCGGGTGGATCGGCGCGGCCTGCGCGGTCGCCGCCTTCTGGTGCCGCCGCGACGCCCTGCAGGCCGCGCTCCTGGCCGTCGGCCTCTCGGCCCTGGCCGTCCACTTCCTGTGGCTTGCGGCACCGGCCTCGGCCGCCGGGCACGCCGTCGGCTGTTGACTTTTTATCTATTACATGCTATGTTTGATCATCATGAAGGAGGTTT
>DBAV01000285.1 GCA_002291875.1 Hyphomonadaceae bacterium UBA1001 | reverse complement strand
GGAACACGGCCTTTGATTAGAGAAAAGGAACGTGATCCCGGAACCCGTGAGCAAAGCGAACCGGTATCCGGGACCCAGCCCCGTAAGCGTGGTGGATAGGTCCCGGCCCTGCGCTGCGCTCCGGCCGGGATGACGGGGGGTCAGGATGCGGTGTGGAGGGTGTAGGGGCGGTCGAGGCCCGCGGGGGAGCGGGTGAACACCTCATAGCCGTCCTCGGTGACCATGACCGAATGCTCGAACTGGGCCGAGGGTTCGCGGTCGCGTGTCACCGCCGTCCAGCCATCCGGCAGGATGGTCAGGCCCGGCTTGCCCAGATTCACCATCGGCTCGATGGTGAAGATCATGCCCGGCCGCATTTCCGGGCCGGTGCCCGCCTTGCCGTAGTGGAACACGTTCGGGTTGTCGTGAAACACCCGGCCGACGCCGTGGCCGACCATGTCGCGCACGACGGACATGCGCTGGGCCTCGGCGTGGCGCTGGATCGCGGCCCCGATATCGCCCATGCGCGCGCCGGGGCGCACCTGCTCGATGCCCTTCCACATCGCCTCGAACGTGACGTCCATCAGCCGCTCGACCCGGCGCTTGACCGGCGGCACGGCATACATGCGCGAGGTGTCGCCATGCCATCCGTCCACCAGCGCGGTGACGTCGATATTCAGCATGTCACCCTCGCGCAGCACGCGAGCGCCGGGGATTCCGTGGCACACCACATGGTTCAGCGAGATACAGCTGGAATGGGTGTAGCCCTTGTAGAACAGGGTCGCCGGCAACCCGCCATGGTCCAGGATGAAGGTCCGCACCAGGTCGTCGAGATGTTCGGTGGTCACGCCCGCGCGCACCTCGCCGGCCAGCATGTCCAGCGCCCGCGCCGACAGCTGGCCCGCCGCCATCATGCCCTCGCGCGCTTCGGGGCCATAAAGCTTGATCTGGCCCGACTCGCGCCGCGAGGCGTCGGCGGCGGGGACATAGGTGTAGCTCTCGTTCAGCATGGCGGCAGTGTCCGTGGGCGGGCCTGCCCGATGTCAGGCGCGGGCCGGATGAAATCAAGCCTCAGCGATGGGCGCCGGGCACCCATTTGACGTCGCGCGCGCCGTCGTCATTGGCACGCCGCGCGGCGACGAACAGAAAGTCCGACAGCCGGTTCAGATACCGGATCGCCTCGCCCGACACCGCCTCGCCGGGGATGGCCGCCAGGGCACAGGCCAGCCGCTCGGCCCGACGCACCACGGTGCGCGCGACGTGCAGGTGGGCCGCGGCCGCGCTGCCGCCAGGCAGGACAAAACTGTCCAGCGGCGCGATGGCCGCGTTGGCGTGGTCGATCTCGGCCTCGAGCCGGTCGACCTGAGCCTGCACGACACGCAGCGGCGTCCACTCCAGCGCCCGCCCGTCTTCGGGGGTGGCCAGGTCGGCCCCGAGGTCGAACAGGTCGTTCTGGATGCGCCCCAAGGCCGCGTCCAGCCAGCCATCCCCGGCGGCCGCGACATGCAGGCGCGCCACCCCGATGGCGGAATTGGCCTCGTCGACGGTGCCATAGGCCTCGACGCGGGCGTCGTGCTTGGGCACCTCGGCCCCGGTGGACAGCCGCGTGGTGCCGCCATCGCCGGTGCGGGTGTAGATCCGGTTCAGCACGACCATGGCGGGCCCTTCAGGTGTTCAGCTGGCGGTGCAGCGCATAGGCGGCCAGCAGCACCAGCACCGCCACGAACTGTGCCAGCACCCGCAGGCGCATCATGCGGTTCGACCACGAGCGCCCGAAATCTCCGCCCCGGAACAACGCCACCAGCCCGATGATCAGCACCACAAACACCACCCCCAGGGCGATGGGGATCATCCAGTTCACGACCGTGGCGAGGTTTTCCATGTCGCATCCCTAGCCCACGCACGCGTGAACGCAAACGCCGGCACGGGTGCGACGGATGCAGCACACGCCCGTCGTGCGCAGGCCTCGGGTCAGCCTGTGGCCTGGGGGTCGGCTGCGGGCGTGGCGGACAGCGCGGCCGGGGCCGGGGCCGGGGTGTCGGATGGGGCCGGACGCAGCCGCCGCAACAGCTCGGGCAGGCGCAGCACCAGCCAGATGCCCAGCCACACATTGCCCAGAATGAACAGCGGGATGGTCATCAGCAGGCCCATCAGGATCGATCGCTCGACCGCCAGGATCACCACCGCGGCGAACACAAAGCCGACAAACAGGTCCACCACCGTCAGCTGACCGAAGGGCAGGGTGAACAGAACCTCGATCTCGGCCGAGGCGCGCCCGTTCATGAAGGCGTGCACCAGCACCCCGATCAGCAGCGCGTTGACGAACACCAGGACCAGCCGGGACAGCATGACCGCGCCGCCGCGCGCCATCAGGCCGGCGAACAGGCCCAGCACCGTGGTGATGGCGACCACGATCCAGTACATCACAAAGGGGTGCAGGTCCAAGGGCATGCCGGATCCGTCCATTGCCGGGGGCCGCCCTGGCGGCGGCCATCACCTGCCGACATAGTCCGCGCGCCTCCGATCACCAATCTCCCCCAATCCCCCCTCCGCCCTTCGGCCACCTCCACCGATGCTTCGCACCGGCCCGCGATGACGGCCGCGAAGTGAGTGGATAAAAAAGGGAACGTCATCCCGGCCGGAGCGCAGCGCAGAGCCGGGACCTGTCCCGCGAGCTTATTCCAGCAACCGCAAAACCGCCACTGGGCCATTGCTGCATGAATCCCAACATCAGGGGATAGGTCCCGGGACCGATGCTTCGCACCGGCCCG
>DBAV01000244.1 GCA_002291875.1 Hyphomonadaceae bacterium UBA1001 | reverse complement strand
AAAACCCGACCCTCCCTCGCCGTGAGGGTGGCGCGAGCGGGTTTTTCAAGGGTTGGAGAGAGGATCACGGCGTTTCGCCTCACCCCCCCGACCCTCCCGCGCTGCGACGGTGCGTGGGGCTAGGCCCTCAGCGTTGCGCCCACCTTTGAGGCGGCGCTGATGATGCGGGACGAGACGGCTTCGATGTCGGCGTCGGTCAGGGTGCGTTCGCGGGGTTGCAGCGTCACCTGCACCGCCAGCGACCGGGCGCCCTCGGGCACGCCCTTGCCGCGATAGACGTCGAACACGGTCACATCGGCCACCAGCGCCTTGTCAGCCCCGCCAATGGCCCGCACCAGGGCCTGCGCCTCTGACGCGTCGGGCAGGACGAAGGCAAAGTCGCGGGTCAACGGCATCAGGTCCGCCCGCTCGAGCGGGGCGCGCGCCTTGCCGCGTGCGCGCGGCGCCGGGATCGCATCCAGCACGATTTCGACGCCGAAGGCCGGCCCGTCAATGTCCAGTGCCTTGAGGGCGGCGGGGTGCAGCGCGCCGAAACCGGCCAGCACGACCTTGGGCCCCATGCGCAGGGTCGCCGCCTGCCCGGGATGCCAATGGGCCGCATCGGGCGCCCCGGTCTGCAGCGTGGCGGTTGCCACCCCCAGTGTCTCCAGCACGTCCAGCGCCAGCGCCTTCATCGCCATCGCATCCACCGGCAGGGTCGGGGCCCACGACCGCGCCGGCGTCGGCATCACCAGGGCCGCCGCCACCAGACGCTGGGCATCGGGGGCGTCGCCCAGATAGACAGGCCCGACCTCGAACAGCCGCGCATCGCGCTGGCCGCGATTGGCGTTGCGCTGGGCGGCGGCCGCCAGATTGGGCAAGATGGAGGGACGCATGCAGTCCAGGTCTGCCGCGATCGGGTTGGCCAGCACCAGTGCCGCATCGCCGCCGCCGAACGCCGCCGCGTGCGCGCGCTTCAGGAACGACCAGGTCACCGCCTCGGAAAAGCCGCGCGCCGCCAGTGCCCGCCGCGCCAGGCGCCCACGCTGCTGCAGGGGGCTGACGGCCAGCGGGGCGCGTCCGGGCAGCGGCGGCAGCGGCGTCTCCGGCAGGCGGTCAAAGCCATGCAGGCGCGCCACTTCCTCGACCAGGTCGGCGCTTTCGCGCAGATCGCGCCGCCATGAGGGCGGGCTGACGCCCATGCGCGCACCCTCACGGTCCGAAACCGTGCAGCCCAGTGCCTCCAGCATGGCGGCGATGGCGTCCGGCGCCACATCCATGCCGGTCAGACGCGCCACGTCCGGTGCCCCAAAATCGATGGCGTCGGGCAGAGGGTGCACCGCGCCTTCCACCACGATGTCCGAGGCCTCGCCCCCACAGATGTCCAGGATCAATGCGGTCGCGGCCTCCAGCCCCGCCACCGTCCACCCATCGTCCACCCCGCGTTCAAAGCGGTAGCGCGCGTCCGAGACGATGCCGGTGGCCCGCCCGGTCTGGAAGGTGCGCAGCGGGTCGAACCACGCGCTTTCGATGAACACGTCGGTGGTGGTGCCCCCGACACCCGAGGATGCTCCCCCCATCACCCCACCCAGCCCCAGCGGGCCGTCAGCATCGGCGATCACGCACATGCGCGGATCGATGGCGTAGGTGCGCCCGTCCAGCGCCTCGAACCGCTCGCCCTCGCGGCCGAGGCGTGCATGCACGGTGTCCCCGCTCAGCCGGGCCAGGTCATAGACATGCAGCGGGCGTGCCCGGTCGAGGGACAGGAAATTGGTGATGTCCACCAGGGCCGAGATCGGCCGCAGTCCCACCGCGCGCAGCAGGCGCGCAAGCCAGTCGGGCGAGGGACCATCGCACACGCCGCGGATGACGCGCCCGGCGAACAGCGGACAGGCCTCGGGCGCATCCAGCGCGATCCGCACCGGGCAGGCGAACCGACCGGGCACGGTGATGTCCGGCGCGTCCAGCAGTCGGCCCAAACCCCGGGCCGCCAGGTCGCGCGCAATGCCGCGCACGCCCAGCCAGTCCGGACGGTTGGGCGTCACCTCGACATCGAACACCGGGTCATCCAGCCCCAGCGCCACCGCCGCCGGCGTGCCGACGGCCAGACCCTCGTCCAGTTCCAGGATGCCGTCGGCTTCGTCGGCCACCTGCAGTTCGGCGGCCGAACACAGCATGCCGTTCGACACCACCCCCCGCACGGGCCGCGCCTCGAGCGTGATGCCGCTGCCCGGGATGAAGGTGCCCAGCGGCGCATAGACCGTGACCAGTCCGGCGCGGGCATTCGGTGCCCCGCAAACGATTTCCCGGCGGCCATCGACGGTGTCCACCTGGCACACCCGCAGCCGGTCGGCATTGGGATGCTGCACCGCCTCGACGATCCGCGCCACGCTGAAGGCGCCCAGCCGCGCGCCGGCATCCTCGACGCCCTCGACCTCGATGCCGATCATCGTCAGCGCCTCGACCAGCGCGGGCACGCCCGATTCGGTCTCGAGGTGGCGTCGCAGCCAGGACAGCGGGAATTTCATCGGGCACCCATCATTTCGAGCGCGGCTTATGGCGTCGGGGGGGCAAGGCGGCAAGCGGGCGCCTGCGGGCGGCGCCTCGCGTGCTGTTGGGGGGCTGCGCGCCTGCAGGTTCACGGGATGGATCCCGGGCCCAATGCTGACGCACCGGCCCGGGAGGACGGTTCTCATTTGAGACAGAAGGCCCGTCATCCCGGAACCGGTGAGCAAAGCGAAC
>DBAV01000169.1 GCA_002291875.1 Hyphomonadaceae bacterium UBA1001 | reverse complement strand
ACCCGGTCGCCCTCGCGCACCAGGACCTCGCGCACCGCCCCGCCCTCGACCCCCTGGACCACCGCGCGGCGGGCATCGGCGTCCAGCCGTCCCGGTGCGATCGCCCCCCGGTTCAGCGGCGCGAAGATGGCCCAGACCAGAAATCCGACAAAGGCGACCGCGATGGCGATCCGCGCGCCGGTGAAAGCCTGGGCGGGGTCGCGGCGCCGGGCCGGCGGCTCGTCGGGTGGCGGCAGGACGGGCGCAGGAGGCGGCGCCATCGGCCCGTCACCCTCGATCACCCGCAGATTGGGGGCGCCCGCGCTGCTCATGGCGGTGTCCCGCCCTGGGGCAAGCCGGCGCCGCGCTGGACCGTGCCGGTTGCACCCGCCGGGCCCGCAGCGGTCGCGGGGTTGGTGATTTGGGGCAGGATATCGGCCAGCGGGCCGAACTTTTCCAGCCGTCCGTTCGCCATCACGCCCAACAGGTCGAAGCCGCGCACATGGGCGGGACGATGGGTCACCATCACAACCGTGCGCTTGCGCAGCCGCAGCTGGCGCAGGGCATTGGCCATGGCCGCCTCACCCGGCCCGTCCAGCGCGTTGAAGGGCTCGTCCAGCACCACCACGGCCGGGTCGCCATAGAGCGCACGCGCGAACGCCACCAGCGTGCGCTGGCCGCCCGAAAGCCAGGTGCCGCCCTCGCCGACGTCGGTATCATACCCCGCCGGCAGGCGCAGGATCATGTCGTGTGCGCCGGCCAGCCGCGCAGCCGCGATCACCCCGGCATCGTCGGCCGCTCCGAACCGGCGGATGTTCTCGGCCACCGAGCCCGAAAGCAGCTGGGCGGTCTGCGGCAACAGGCCGACCGGCTGGAAGGGCCTGCCCTCGTCCGCCCAGCTGGCCCCGGCCAGGTCCGCGCCATCCAGGCGCACCGCCCCCGCCGATGGCGCCACCGCGCCGGCCATCAGCCGCGCCAGCGTGGTCTTGCCAGACCCCGAGGCGCCGACGATCGCGGCGAATGCGCCCGCGGGGATCCGCAGCGACACCCCCCGCACCAGCGGCCGCAGGCGCTCGCCGCCGGCATCGGGCACCGCAAAGCTGGCATCCTCGAGCGCGATCTCGCCGGTCGGGCGCGGCAAGGCCGTCACCGGTCCACCCGTGGTGCCGGTCGCCGGGCCCTCTGCGGGGCCGTTGCGGGTCATCTCGCCCAGCGACAGCCAGCCCAGCCGCGCCTGGGTGATCGAGCGCAGCGCCCCCACGGTCTGGTCCAGCGGCTGAAGCGCGCGCGCACCGACGATCGAGGCGGCGATCATGGCCCCCGCCGTGATCTGGCCCGCCAGCACCAGCCATGCCGCCACGCCCAGCAGCAGGACCTGCAGCCACAGCCGCGCACCCTTGATGATGGCCTGGGTCATGCCCGCATCGGTGCGCGCGGCAATGCTGGCATCGTTGGACGCCTGCAGCGCCTGACCCCAGCGGCGCAGCAGGGCCGGCACAAAGCCCATGGCCGATGCCGCGTCGATCGAACGAAAGGCATCCTCGGCGATGGCCGAGGCGCGCCGCTGCTCGACCCCGGCGGCATGGATGCGCGGGCGGGCCCGCCGCTCGGCCGCCAGGCTGAGTGCCAGCACGATCCCCCCGAACAGCAGGCACAACAGCCCCAGCCAGGGTGACAGCAGGAACAGCGCCACCACGAACACCGGCGTCCATGGCAGGTCCATCAGCGCCCCCGCCCCCGGGCCGGTCAGGAAACCGCGTATGGCGTCGAGGTCCGCGGTGAACTTGGCCCGGTCCATCACGCCCTGCTGGCGGGTACCGCGCCAGGCTGCCTCGAACGCGCGCGCGCGCACCTGCTCGTCCACCTCGTCGGCGATCGCGGCCAGCATCTCGGAGCGGAAATGGTCCAGCGTCACCTGCACCGCCAACAGGAACAGGGCGATCAGCGTCAGCCACATCAGGGTCGAGAGGCTGCGCGAGGTCAGCACATAGTCATAGACGTGCAGCATGTAGACCGGCTGCGAGAGCGCCAGCACATTGGCCACCACGCCGGCCCACAGCGCCGCCTTGGCATGGCGCGCGACCACGGCGGGCCGATCCAGCGGGCCGGGCCAGAGCCCATCCAGACGCGGCACGGCCAGGCCTGACGGACGGCGGAACCTCAAAGGCCCAGCTCGCGCAGCAATGGCATCAGCGCCTGCGCCAGCTCGGCGGGGGTCACGTCATCCGACACGATGATCGGGGCCAGCGGAATGATGCGGTCGGCAGCGGCGCCGCGCCGCCACACCTGCAGCGAAACGGCCATCAGCGGCGCGCGGTCGCGCACGCTGGCCACCACGAACAGGCGCGCCGGGTCGGCCATCCGGTCGTCACCCACCCGGGCCACCGACACGTCGGCGTGCCCGCGCGCCCGCAGGGCCGCCTCGAGCGTCTCGCACAGGGTCTGCTGGAAGGCCGGCGCGCGCGGGCCGGCGTCGGCGACGAAACACACCGGATGCAGGCCGGCCGGAGGAGGCCCGGGCCGCTGGGGCGTGGAGGCGCCCGCCGCGCCGGCACATGCGCAGGCCAGCACCAGCAGGGCCGCTCGGGCCAAGCGGACGCCGCCACGGCGATGCGAACGGGAAACGGGCGGAACCATCGGATTTCTATACCACAGCCTGCGGGGCAGGCGAACCATGCGGCGATCTGGTGAACACCCAGGGCGCGCGGCCTGCGATCGCCTCGGCGCGAAAAACCACGTGCAGCGCGGCGGCGTCGGGATGGACGGTCTGCCCGCGCAGCAGCCGGAAGGCGGTCGCGGTCATCTCGGCCTGCTGCTCGATGTTGTAATCCAGGAACGGACGACCGGGACGCAGCGACCAGGCATAGGCCCGCCGGCCCAGGGCGGCGAACTTGGCCAGCACGATCGGCACCCCGATCCGCACCTGCCACAGATGGGTCATCTCATGGACGAACCATCCCTGCAGCGGCACGGGTTCGGTGCTGAAGTCGGCCGGCAGGGTGCGACGCCCGCTCAGGAACACGACCCTGTCGAATGGGGTGGCCACCGCGAACCGCGTCGGCAGCATGGTCGCCACCAGCCTGACCGGGGCGCCCGGCAGAGCGTCGGCGAACACCTCGGCCACCAGGCCGCGCTCGCCCGGCGTCAGGGCGCGCTCGGTCCAGAACGCTGACAGCTGCATCGCGGCATGCACCCTTCAGGACCGCATCACGCGGCCGGCGATACGATCAGGCCGCATGCGGGCATGATCAAGGCGCCTTGCGCCCCGACCTCAGTGCAGGTTCAGCCACTCGCGCGCGGCCCGCTGGGCGCGCTGCAATTCCTCGCGGCTCATCAGGCTGGCCACCTCGTTGCGGCTGTCACGTGCCGCACCCAGGCCGCGCGCCACCGCCAGGTTGAACCATTTGTGCGCGGCGACCAGGTCGACCGGCCCGCCCTGTCCGCTGGCGCAGATCAGGCCGAGACGATACAGGTCGCGGCCCGTCGCTCCGACGGTGCTGCTGGCGCCTTCGCGCGCGGTTTGCACTTCGACGTCCGTGAACGCCATGACACTTCCCCTTGCCGGGTCGCGTGGACCCCGTTTCCGGCCCTGGCGGGATCTGTCGTCCCGTCCGGCCTGACCCCATGTCGCGGACCATTCCGTCGACGCAGGGAAACAAGCACAGTGAAGATTTCGGCAAGGTTAAATTCACATCAGCCATGACAGAAAATCATGGTTCACAATCAGTATTATAAGTCTTACGACGAATATTACGATGATTGCTGAATCGTTGTTTGTTTCAGCCTTCGTTCAGGACTCGCCGCCCTTCAAGGCTCCGAGCCATCCGCCGATCCGTCATTCATGCGCTCTCGCAGCGCCTTGCCGGCACGGAACCGCACCATCCGGCCCGGCGGGACGGCGATGACCTCACCGGTGGCCGGCACGCGCACGCTGCGCGCCTCGCGGTCGCGCACGGCAAAGACCCCAAAGCCCCGCAATTCCACACGGCGCCCTTCGGCCAGGGCCGCCGAGATGGTCTCGAAGATCGCGTCCACGGCGGCATCGACCGTGCGCGCGTCGATGTCGGGACACGCGGCGCGCACCGCCGCCACCAGCTCGGAACGGATCATCAAACTTGCCCCAACTTTCTGCGGAGATAGGCGCATCCTCCGGTGCTCGTCAAGAAACCCGATTCACGAAATCCCGTGTGACAGGGGCGCCCTTGCGCAGCCGTGACGTCCTGTCCGCTTGCATTGGGCGCGGCCTCGGGCAGAGGGGGCCCGCATGATGGTCCTGCTGTTCGCCCTCGCGGGCCTTTCCGCCGCCTTCGCCGTGATCTGGATCCTGCTGGCGGTCCGGCGCGCACGCACCGACAGCGCCCCGCCGCGCCTGCTGCTGGCGGGCATGGGCGGCGCGGCCCTGGCCACGCTGGGGGTCTATCTGCTGGTCGGACAGCCCGAAATGCCGGGCCAGCCGCGCGAGGGGCGCATCCTGGAGCTGCAGGCCAAGGCGGCCACCGATCCGGGCGCGATGACGCGCGAGGAAATGCTGACCCTGCTGGAAGAGCAGACCCAACGCAGCCCCGACGACCCGCGCCCGCACGTCTTCATCGGCACGCTGCTGGCCGATGGCGGCCGCGATGCGGATGCCGCTCGTGCCTTTCAGGCCGCCCTGCGCCGCGACCCCGACAATGTCGATGCGATGGTGGGCCTGGGGCGCGCGCTGGTCGCGCTAGAGGACCAGACCGTCGGCGCCCAGGCGCGGGCCCTGTTCGAAGCGGCGGCCAGCGCCCGCCCCCAGGACCCGGTCCCGGTGTTCTATCTGGCGCTCGCCGCCGCCCAGGGCCCCGAGCCGGCCAGCGCCGCCCCGCTCTGGCAGCGCCTGCTGACCCTGCTGCCCGCCGAGGACCCGC
>DBAV01000118.1 GCA_002291875.1 Hyphomonadaceae bacterium UBA1001 | reverse complement strand
CCCGCGCCGCCCGCGCCGCCGCTTGCGCCGTCCTGCTTTCGCACATCGTGCGCCACTGACGGCCGAAACCGTTCTCGTCAGCCTTTGCCTGGACCTGGGGCAGGACCGTGCCCCACATCCAATCCAGGATCAGCGCCAGCCGCTCAGCCTCGTTCGCCGGGTCGGTGCCGGTGCCAGGCGCGACCAACAGCGCGCCCTTCCAGGCCGGGCTGTTGCGCAGCGCCTTGGGCATCGCGTCCTGCATCAGGATCACCCACTTGTGGATGACGGCCGACATGCACTCGGGGCGGTCGTCAGTAACCCGCCCGGTCAGCACGAAATTCACCGCCGCGATGCTGCACGGGGACTGCTCCGTTCCCACGCCGCACGCGAGTTCGTGCGTGGCCAGAAACTCGGCCAGCGCGGCCTGGTGTTCGGGGGTGTAGACGGTCATTCGCTCGCACTCCATCCGCAGTTGCTGCATTTGCGGCAGGGCACCACGACGCCCGGCCCGTTGAAACTGAACTCCGCTGCCTCCGCCATCGCAGCCGCTTCCTCGGGCGTGGCGCCGTGGATCAGCAGCAGAAGCCATTCATCGCGCGCCAGCAGCCTGTCCAGGTCGGTCGCCATCTGATCCTCGCTCACGCCGCATCCCCCCCGGTGGGCCACAACGCGCGCAGCCGTTCGGCCCGCAGGGCGCGCAGCCGCGACCACGCCGCCGCGCGGGTCGCCTCCTCGCGCAGCCACTGCCCGCCTGGGCGGACGATCAGCCCCGCACGCAGCGCGGCAGGCGGATCGGGCGGCGCGACCAGGCGCGGCGCGGGCGGGACAAGGCGAAGGGTCGTCATGCGGACCTCCTGAGGTCATCGGGGCTCACCCCGAGTTGCGCGGCGACCCAATCCAGGACCGCCGCCTTGCTCTGCTCAAACCTCTGCCCGCCCATCGCCCGCACAGACTGCGACTCGGGCGTCCAGATCGTCACCAGCGGCCCGCGCACCTGGCTGACCGCGTAGCCGTGCCCGCGCGCCTCAGCCGCCACCAGCGCCGCCTTGATGCGCTGCGCCGTCGCATTGGCCCCGCAGTCGAGCGTGTAGGACTGCGCATACCCGCCCGCGATCAGCGCGTGCTTGCGCAGCGTCTCGGGCGTCTCCGCCCAGGGCGCGCCCTGCGCCGCCTCGGGCAGGCTGGCCCAGGCATCGCGCAGCCAGGCGAATTGGTGGCGGTGGCTGGCCTCGCTGCGCCCGCGCTCAATCGTCACCGCCACGACCTCGCCCTCGGCCAGGTCGGGCAGCCTGTTCGACAGCAGGCGCAGGGTGCCGGGGGCGATGACGCGCGCGCGGATCATGGTCAAAACGGAATCTCGTCGTCCATGTCCGGAACTGACCGGACGGACGCGACGGGCGCCGCAGAACGGGCGGGCCGGTCATCTCGGCCGTCATCACCCTGACGGCCGTCCAGCAGGACCAGCGCCCCGCCATAGGCGCGCAGAACCACCTCGGTCGTGTAGCGATCCTGGCCGGATTGATCCTGCCACTTCCGCGTCTCCAACTGCCCCTCGATGTAGACCTTGGAGCCCTTGCGCAGATACTGCTCTGCGACCTTGACCAGGACATCGTTGAAGATCGCGACCGCGTGCCACTCGGTCTTCTCCTTCTTCTCGCCCGACTGCTTGTCACGCCACGACTCGGTGGTGGCCAGGCGCAGGTTCGCGACCTTGTTGCCGTTCTGAAAGGTGCGGACCTCGGGGTCGCGGCCCAGGTTGCCGATCAGCATGACCTTGTTGAGGCTGGGCATCACACCGCCACCTTCTCTTGCCAGACCCGCACGCCGTCGATGTTAGCCGCCGCATGATGGCGCCGCGCATACCCATCAACAAAGGCGGTGACCGCATCGCGGTCGTTCTTCGCGATCCAGTGCAGCGCCGCGCGGTGGTCCGTGACCTCATAAAACGTGGTCGTGCGCAGCCCTTTGACGTGCGCGGCTTTGCTGGCACGCGCCGCCTCCATCTGCGCAATCTCGGCCTCGTTCTGGAGCCGTGCGGCCTCTCTCTGGGCGTCGATGTTTGACAGATCAGCGGCGCCCGCAGCCTCAGCAGCGGCCCGCGCCTTGGCCTCGGCTTCTGCCCGCGCGCGGCGCTCAGCCTCCTGGCGCTCAGCCGCCAGCTTTCTCTTGAACGCATCCACCGCCGCGACCAGACCGCGCTTGATCCGGTCAAGGTCCTCCAGCGTAGGCTTGTAGCGCGCCAGCGCGGCCTTCCACGCGTCGTGCAGAGGCTTGGCCTCGCTGTCCTTGGCGGCACTCACAGCCTTTTCGGCGCACTTCACCTCGGACAGCAGCGCATCAACGGCGCGCATTTCAGCCTCGGTTTGGACAGCCCTCCCATCAAGCCAGTTCTCGGCCTCGGTGATTGTGTCGCCGAAGGGCGCCAGGGCGTCGTCCAGGGGGTCGGGCGGGTTGTTGTGCCCGATGGGCGGAGGAGGGCGCATGTGAGGATCCTCAGTAAGGGATTTGATCGCCCGCCAAGTCGTCGGCAGGTGCGGGTTGCAGGTCGCGCTTGCGGTTGTCTTTGGTCCCGATCACCTCGGGCAGCGCCCGGACGGCAACAGGCAGGTCGCGCCAAATTGCCGCCAGATGATCAAGGCTCGCCGCAGCCGCCAGCGCGCCAATGGCATGATCGGCCGGGCTGGGCTCGCGCTTTGCGGGCTTGACGGACTGCGCCTCAGGAGCGGCGGGCAGCGCGGATGCGACAGCCGCGTTGCCGTCGTCATCCTCCGGGGCAATGCCCGCCATACACATCAGGCCGTAGCGCCGGGCATACGTGATCGCAGAGCCCAGCCCTTGCATGTCGCGCTTGCCCAGGATCAGGGGCAGGCTGCACGACAGCCGCTCGCCGCTCGCGTGAATCAGCGTTGTTTCGACGCACAACTCGTCGCCCTCGCGGACAACGGGTTGGGTCAGCGCGATCCCGTGCCTGGTCAGGGCGGGCAGGCACGCGTCGATCACGCTGGCCAGGTCGGCGTATTTGGTCCTAAACGCCGGGTTCGCGGATTGCTTGACCGCCTTGCCCATCTCGGCCTGCGCCGCCGCCAAGGCGATAGCGATGTTGGCGTGCGGCTGCACGATTTCGGTCTGCACGTTCACCACGGCACCTCATGGATCGGCACGTTCAGCGCCAGGGTCAGGGCCTGCCCGACCCAGGCGAACGCTAGGGCGAGCAGGACGGCGGCAAGGATCGGGCCGGGGCGGGTCATGCCAGCACCAACAGCGCGCCGATCAGCAGGGCGACGGAAAACCCCAGCGCCATCCAGGACTCGGCCCCGGACCCCAGGCCCGCCGCGTAGGCCGACAGGATCGCCAGACCGCACAGGATCAGCGCGAGGAACAGATCAACCGGGTGCATAGCCGCGCTCACCGCACACCCCCTTTCCGCGCTGCCATTGCGTTCAGCAGCGCGTTGATCAGGACCAGGCAGCCTTGATCGCCATGCGCGGCGCGAACCGCGACAGCCCACTGCGGCGCGTCGAACGGCAGATCGGCGACGGGGGCGCGCGTCGTGAGCGCCAGGACTGCCGCAGCCTGCACCTCGGCAAAGCGGGCGGCGGAGTCCGCCCGGTCCTGGGGGTTCAGCGCGGGAGTCATGCCGTATACTCCCGCTCGAGGCGGTGGTCGCTCATCGCGTTCAATTCGGCCCGCAAGCGCACGCCGCACAGGTCCGAGTCCCACGCGCCCCCGGTATATCCCAGCATCTCCAATACTTCGCGCAGCGCGCCGGGCGTCAGTTCAAGCCCGCTGAACCCGGACAGCCCGCCCCCAATGCGCACCCCGATCAGGCGACCCCAAAGGTCGTAGATGCCCCGGGCCTCGAGGTAGAAACCACGGTCGTCAAACGTCAGGTCAGCCTCGATCACCTCCCCGGCGCGATAGCGCGGGGCGTCAGCGCGCGCGCTCATGCCGCCACCTCGGGCGCCGCCAGCAAGTTTTCGGTCATCGCCCGCGACCCCTGGCGCAGGGGGCGCATCACATCGTCGGGCAGCGCCAGCGCGTGGCCCTCGTCAATGACGTTGCCCAGTTTGCGGTGCCATTCGGTGACCGCCCGCTTTTCGGGGTCGGGCATCGCGGCGACGAACGCCTCGGCCTCGGCCAGGACGGTGGCGATGGATGCGCCTTTCGCCAGCAGCAGCGTGTCAGGCATGCCGCCGTTCTTGCGCAGGCCCCGGATATGCAGCCGCACGTCGGCCTCGATCAGGATGGCCGCGGGCAGCCACGGCTGCGCGCCCAGATTGTGCACCAGCGCCGCGTTCAGCGCGGCGAGGCGGGCGAAAATCTCGGGCTCGTTCATATCATCTCCCCTCCCGGCACCGCGCCGCGTTGTGTGTGACGGGCGCACGCGGAAAATCCGCGCGCGCCGACTGGTTTTCACTCGCCGAAGCCGTCGCCGCAGCCGTAGCCGTAGCCGGAGCCGTAGCCGGAGCCGTAGC
>DBAV01000239.1:3412-3777 GCA_002291875.1 Hyphomonadaceae bacterium UBA1001 | reverse complement strand
CATGCCGATTGCCCCCGGCAGGACATTGCCGGGCGGGATGAAGGGCACGAGCAGAAGGCAGGCGCTGCCATAGAGCGCGCCCACCGTCAGCGCCCGGTTCTTGCCGATCCGGGTCGCCAGCCAGATCCACACCGGCATGCCCAACACCCCGGTGGCAAAATATACCACCAGCAGCAGGGTCGAATAATTGCCCATGCCCAGGACGACCGAAAAATACCACAGGAACAGCGCGCCCGTGACGCCCGGTCCAAAGCCCGATGCGAAATCGATGATCAGCGAGGTGCGGAAGGGCCGGTTTGCACGCATCACCCTCAGGCTCTCGCGCAGGCCGACATGCGGCTCGGGCGGCGCCTCGGGCTCGGGCG
>DBAV01000239.1:2384-3093 GCA_002291875.1 Hyphomonadaceae bacterium UBA1001 | reverse complement strand
GGCGGCGCCTCGGGCTCGGGCGCAAACAGCGCCGCCAGAAGCACCGTGACCGGCAGCGCGATCGTCAGCAGCAGGCCCATCAGGTGCACCCGCTCGTCCGGTGCGGTCTGGCCGGTCACCACGGGGGCGGTGATGACCAGCAGCATGCCCGCCACCGAAAGCATCTGCATGACGCCGAGATTTTTGGCGCGCTTGTCATAGTCGGGCTCGATCTCGGAGGCCCAGCCCAGGTGGGCGATCATGCATCCGGCGAACAGGGTGAACATCGCCATGATCGTCAGCGTGGCCAGCCACACAGGCGTTCCGGGCGCGGCGTGAAACACCGTCCACACCATCGGCACCAGCAGGACGGCGAAGATCACCAGCCAGCCCCGCCGCCGACTCATGCCGAGCGGGCGCGAATACCGGTCCTGCATGGCGCCGATCATCGGATCGACCAGGATGTCGAACATCCGCGCCATCATGAAGATCACGCCGACCACGCCGGCCGACAGGCCCACCACCTCGGTGTAGAAAGGCGGCAGGAAGACCGTGGCGGGCAGCGTCAGCGCCATCAGCGGCGCGGCGGGGAACGCAAAGGCGGTGAGGCGTTTCCAGTCCAGTGCGCGCATCCCGCCTCCCGCTCGTTCAGGCCACCGCGCGCGGCGGAGCGATTTCGTGGACGAAGGCGTCGAACTCGCGCCAGAACACCGCGCGCACGGTGTCCACC
>DBAV01000239.1:1880-2066 GCA_002291875.1 Hyphomonadaceae bacterium UBA1001 | reverse complement strand
CACCGCGCGCACGGTGTCCACCTCCATCAGGATCTCGTGGCGCGCATCGGGGATCTCGATCCGGCGAGCCGCCGGAAGGATCGCGGCGACATCGATGTGCGAGCGGTTGTCCACCAGCACCTCTTCGCCCGCACTCAGCACCAGCACCGGAAGCACCAGATGCTGCAGCGCGCCGGGGCGGGCAAA
>DBAV01000239.1:982-1541 GCA_002291875.1 Hyphomonadaceae bacterium UBA1001 | reverse complement strand
CGGATCGATTCCAGCGCGGCCGCCACCCAGCCCAGTGTCGGATGGCCCAGCGCGAGGTCGGGATTTGCGGCGATCAACTCCTGGTTGCGGCGATAGCGCCGCTCGTCATGGGTGACGGGATTGCCCTTGAAGGGCTCGGTGCCGGGCGCGACGCCGCGGCGACCGGGCGCCCATTGCGCGCCAAAGCCGATCCCGGCGGCAAACCGCACCGCCCCGGCCTGGAAGGGCGTCACACCTGCAATCGCCCACATCGGCGCGCAGAACACCGCACCCTCGGCGACCAGCCTGCGGGTCTGCAGGGCCCTCAGCGCGATCGCTCCGCCCATCGAGTGCGCCAGCACCACCCATGGACGTGGCAGCAAGGATTTCAGGCGCGCCATGCCCACCAGTGATTCGAGGTCTGCAACCGCATCGTCGAGGCTGTCCACATGGCCCTTGAGGCGGTCGGGCAGCATGCGCCCCGACAGCCCCTGCCCGCGCCAGTCCATGGTCACGACCGCGAAGCCGCGCTGCTGAAGCTCGGCAATCACCTCGAAGTATTTCTCGATGAATTCGGTGC
>DBAV01000239.1:0-668 GCA_002291875.1 Hyphomonadaceae bacterium UBA1001 | reverse complement strand
ATTTCTCGATGAATTCGGTGCGCCCGTTGCAGACGATCACGGTGCCGCGTGCCGGCATGCCGACCGCGGGCGCAAAAAGGGCGCGCAGGGTCACCCCCGCGCGCCCGCGCAGTTCGAGGAGTTCGGCGCCGACGGGAACGGGGTTCCCCTCGACATTCACGAACTCCATCAACTCAGCGTGCCTTCTGCAGGATTGGGCCCAGCTTCATGGCGATCGACATGTCGCCTTCGACCTTCAGCTTGCCCTGCATGAACGCCATCGTCGGGTCGAGCGCGCCAGCGGCCATCTTCTCGAAATCGTCCTTGGCGACCTTGATGGTGCAGTCGGCCGCAGCATCGTCATTGCTGACGGTGTTGGGGGTCGACGCGCCGTCAATGAAGATCTTGCCGTCATTGCCAAAGTCGAACTTCAGCTTTTTGCCCAGGCCCGAATTGTCGCCGACCGCGGCGCGCATCTGGGTGGTGATTTCGTCCAGCGTTGCCATGAATCTTGCCTCCCTTGGCACGAAGATGGCGCGTCCTTGCCATGCGCGCCAAGGCCCGGCAAGCGGTGCTCGCGGCGATGTCAGACCCCGCCTCCCGCCGGCGCACCAGGCGGGGCGGTCTGCTCGCCCTGCGCCTGGTGATGGTGCCGGATCACCTCGTCGATCAGGAAGCGCAGGAACTTC
>DBAV01000063.1 GCA_002291875.1 Hyphomonadaceae bacterium UBA1001 | reverse complement strand
CTGCACTGCGCCTCGCTGGTGCACGACGACCTGCCGTGCATGGACGATGACGACATGCGCCGCGGCCAGCCCACGGTGCATCGCGCCTATGACGAGGCAACGGCCGTGCTGGCGGGTGACGGGCTGCTGAGTTTCGCCTTCGAGATCCTGGCCGATCCCGATACCCATCAGGATCCCGGCATAAGGGTGGCTCTGGTGCATGGCCTTGCTCGCGCCTCCGGGCCTCAGGGCATGGTCGGCGGACAGATGATCGACATGGTCGGCACCGAGGTGGCCGACGACCTTGCGGCAGTGACACGCCTGCAGCGACTGAAGACCGGCGCCTTGATCGGTTTTGCCGCCGATGCCGGTGCGATCATCGGTCGCGCTTCGGACGAGGCCCGTCAGGCGATCGCGCGCTTCACCCATGATCTGGGGCTGGCCTATCAGATCGCCGACGACCTGCTGGACGTCGAGGGCACGCCCGAGGTCGCGGGCAAGGCGACGGGCAAGGACGCGGCCGCCGGCAAGGCCACCTTCGTGACGCTGCTGGGGGTCGAGGGCGCGCGCGACCGGGTCCGCCTGCTGGCGCACCAGGCGCGCAGCCATCTGGCGATGTTTGGCGAACGCGCCTCTTATCTTGTACAGTCGGTCGAGTTCGTCCTCGACCGGAACGCATGACACCCGTGCCGGCCCATCGGGCGGCACATCAAGGATCAAGGGCCGGCACGATCACATGACCAGCGCGACACCCCTCCTGGACACCGTCACCTTTCCGGCCGACCTGCGGCGCCTGCGCGACGACCAGCTGCGCCAGCTGGCCGACGAGCTGCGCGCCGAGACCATCGACGCGGTGTCCCAGACCGGCGGGCATCTGGGTGCCGGGCTCGGGGTGGTCGAGCTGACCGTCGCCCTGCACCATGTGTTCGAAACCCCCGAGGACATCCTGATCTGGGATGTCGGCCATCAGTGTTATCCCCACAAGATCATCACCGGGCGCCGCGATCGCATCCGCACCATTCGCCAGGGCGGCGGGCTGTCGGGCTTTACCAAGCGCTCGGAGAGCGAATACGACCCCTTCGGCGCCGCGCATGCGGCCACCTCGATCTCGGCGGCGCTGGGGTTCTGTGCCGCGCGCGACAAGGCCGGGCGCGACGGCCATGTGATCGCGGTGATCGGCGACGGATCGATGTCGGCCGGCATGGCCTATGAGGCGATGAACAACGCCGCCGACACCACACGCCGGCTGATCGTCATCCTGAACGACAACGACATGTCGATCGCTCCGCCCGTGGGCGGCATGAGCGCCTATCTGGCCAATCTGGTGTCTTCCGGCGTCTATCGCCAGCTGCGCAAGGCCGGCAAGGCAGCCTCGGGCGTGCTGCCCCGGCCCTTGCGCAATGCGGCGCGCAAGGCCGAGCACTATGCCCGCGGCATTGCCACGGGCGGGACCTTCTTCGAGGAGCTGGGATTTTACTATGTCGGGCCGATCGACGGCCACGACCTCAACGCCCTGCTGCCCATCCTGCGCAATGCCAAGGCGATCGACGACCGGCCCGTGCTGGTGCATGTCGTCACCCAGAAGGGCAAGGGCTATGGCCCTGCCGAGGCAGCGGCCGACAAGTATCACGGGGTGGTCAAGTTCGACGTGGCGACGGGCCAGCAGGCCAAGGCCAAGCCCGCGGCCCCCGCCTATACGCGCGTGTTCGCCGACGCACTGGTGCACCTGGCCGAGCGCGACGCGCGCATCGTGGCCATCACTGCGGCCATGCCGTCGGGAACGGGGCTGGATGTGTTCGGCGCGCGCTTCCCCGAGCGGACCTATGATGTGGGGATTGCCGAGCAGCACGCCGTGACGTTCGCGGCGGGGCTGGCGGCCGGTGGACTGCGTCCGTTTGCGGCGATCTATTCCACCTTCCTTCAGCGCGGTTATGACCAGGTGGTGCACGATGTGGCCATCCAGCGCCTGCCGGTGCGCTTTGCCATCGACCGGGCGGGCCTGGTGGGCGCGGACGGGGCCACCCATGCCGGCAGTTTCGATGTCGGCTATCTGGGCGCACTGCCGGGCATGGTGGTGATGGCGGCCGCGGACGAGGTGGAACTGGCACGCATGGTCGCCACCGCGGCCCAGATCGACGACCGGCCCTCGGCCTTCCGGTATCCGCGCGGCGAGGGTCTGGGGCTGCCCATGCCCGATGACCTCGAACCGCTCGAGATCGGGCGCGGGCGGATCGTGCGCGAAGGCACGCACGCGGCCATCCTGTCCTTCGGGACCAGGCTGGCGGATTCGCTGGCGGCGGCCGACGCCCTGGAAGGCGAGGGCATTTCGGTCACCGTCGCCGATGCCCGCTTTGCCAAGCCGCTGGATCACGACCTGATCCGGCGCCTGGCGCGCGAGCATCAGGTGCTGGTGACCGTCGAAGAGGGTGCGGTCGGCGGATTTGGCGCCTTCGTCCTGCATTTCCTGGCCCAGGACGGCCTGCTCGACCGGGGCCTGTCGGTGCGCACCATGACCCTGCCGGACATCTTCCAGGACCAGGACACGCCCGCCAGGATGATGGCCCAGGCTGGCCTCGACGCTGCGTCCATCGCCGCCACCGTCCGCAGCGCCCTGGGCGCAGCAACCCCCGCGCGGGTCAGCGTCTGACCCTGCCCGCACTCCGGCCAGCCCGCCGGCTTTCGATGGAAAAACGCCCCGTCATCCCGGAACCGGTGAGCAGAGCGAACCGGTGTCCGGGACCCATCCCTGGAGCGTGCAGGACTGGCCCCCCATCGGCCGCTGCGCGGCCACTTCCCCCATGAATGGGGGAGGAAAGGTGTTCCCGCGGTTTCCTCCCCCGCTCGCGGAGGAGGTGCCCGAAGGGCGGAGGGGGGAGTTGGGGTTACTCTTGCAACAGCAGGGGATAGGTCCCGGGTCCGATGCTGGCGCACCGGCCCGGGATGACGGCTGTT
>DBAV01000069.1:7349-7521 GCA_002291875.1 Hyphomonadaceae bacterium UBA1001 | reverse complement strand
CAGCGCGGCCGGCACGTCGGGCGTCTGCATGAAGCCGAAATTGGCCGTGACCAGGAGCACCCCCTCGCGCAGCTCGGTCACCTCCAGCCGGCGCTCCTCGGGCACATGGGGCGTCTTGTCGGTGCGGATGGTCAGGATGATGATCCGATTGTGCAGCACCTTGTTGTGCTTG
>DBAV01000069.1:0-7038 GCA_002291875.1 Hyphomonadaceae bacterium UBA1001 | reverse complement strand
GCAGCACCTTGTTGTGCTTGAGATTGTGCAGCAAGGCGGGCGGCGCGCTCTCGGGGTCGGCGGTCAGGAACAGGGCGGTGCCCGGCACGCGCGTGGGCGGATGGGCGTCGAACGTCTCGAACAGGCCGGCCATCGGCGCACTGTCGCGACGCGTCCGGATGCTCAGCAGTTTCGACCCGCGGTTCCAGGTCCACATCAGCACCACCACCGCCACCGCCAGCAGCAGGGGCGCATAGCCGCCATTGGCGATCTTGAGCAGGTTCGACGCCAGGAACACCGCCTCGAGCAGGAACATCGGACCGACCACCGCCACCGTCAGCGGCATCGACCAGCCCCACAGCCGGCGCATGGCGATCGCAGCCAGCACGGTCGAGCAGAGCATCACGCCCGTGATCGAGATGCCGTAGGCGGCCTCGAGATTCTTGGAGGACTGGAAGACCAGCGCGAACACCAGCACGCCCACCAGCAGCATGGTGTTGACCTGGGGCATGTAGATCTGGCCGGCGCGGGTTTCGGACGTGCGCTCGATGCGCATGCGCGGCAGCAGGCCCAGCTGGATCGCCTGCTGGGTGGCCGAATAGGCCCCGGTGATGACCGCCTGGCTGGCGATCACGGTGGCCATGGTGGCCAGGATCACCAAAGGCAGCCGGAACCATTCGGGCGCCACCATGAAGAAGGTGTTCTCCATCTTCTGGCCAGCCTCGAGGATCAGCGCCCCCTGGCCCAGATAGTTCAGCGCCAGGCAGGGCAGCACCAGCGCCACCCAGGTGAACTGGATCGGCTTGCGCCCGAAATGGCCCATGTCGGCATAGAGCGCCTCGGCCCCGGTCACCGCCAGGAACACCGCGCCCAGCACGACGAAGGCCGCCCCGCCATGGGTCAGCAGGAAATTGATCGCGAACCAGGGGTTGAAGGCCATCAGCACTTCGGGCTGGCGCAGCATCGACAGCAGGCCCAGGATGCCCATGGTGGCGAACCAGACCAGGGTGATCGGGCCGAACCACTTGCCCATCGCCGCCGTGCCGCGCTTCTGGATGGCGAACAGCCCGATGAAGATGACCACCGCCATCGGCAGGATGTAGGGGTCGATGGCATTGCCCACCCCCGGCACCGCGCGCAGGCCCTCGAGCGCCGAGAGCACCGAGATCGCCGGCGTGATCATCGCGTCGCCAAAGAACAGCGCGCACGACAGCATGCCCAGCAACAGCACCGGCCAGGTGCGCTTTTTCAGCACCTTCTCGACCAGCGCCATCAGCGAGATCGACCCGCCCTCGCCGTCATTGTCCATCCGCATCAGGATGAAGACGTACTTGATCGTGACGATCAGGATCAGCGCCCACAGGATCAGCGACACGATGCCGATGATCTCGGCCGGCGAGGTGCCTACGCCTTCGGTGTTCAGCGACGCGCTGAACGCATAGAGCGGGCTGGTGCCGATATCGCCATAGACGACACCGACCGAGCCCAGCACCAGCGTCCAGAACCCGCCATGGGCGCCGCCGGAGGGATGCCTATGGGCTTCGGAGGGGGCGGCCTTGGAGGCGGACGCTGAGGCGCTTTCGGCCTGGGCCATGAGAGGACGGTTCCCGGTGACCCGCGGTCACCCTGTCTGATCACGAACGCGTTAGCGCCCTTCCCGCGCGGCGTCCATGCGGCGCAACCGGTGGGTGTGCAGTCGTGTCCGCGCCGCGGCGCAGCCGGTTCAGAAACGCCGGAAATAGGCGTCGATCAGGCGGGCATAGATCGCGGTCAGGGTCTCGATGTCGGCCACCGCCACCGCCTCGTCGACCTGGTGCATGGTGGCGCCCACCAGGCCGAACTCGGCCACCTCGCAATGGGCGCGGATGAAGCGCGCGTCCGACGTGCCGCCCGTGGTCGACAGCGCGGGCCGCCGCCCGGTGACCGCTTCGGCGGCGTCCTGGATCAGGGTGGTGAAGGGGCCGGGCTCGGTAAAGAAGGCCTCACCCGAGACGGTCGCCTTGAGCTCGACCGTGCCCTCGAAGCTGTCGGCGACGCGCGCGGCTTCGGCCTCCAGCCAGGCGGTCAGGCTGGCCCCGGTGTGGGCGGTGTTGAAACGGATGTTCAGCCGTGCTCGCGCTTCGCCCGGGATCAGGTTCATCGTCGGGTTGGCGACATCGACCGTGGTGACCTCGAGGTTCGACGGCTGAAAGCCGGGTGCGCCCTCGTCCAGCCGGCGCGCGCGCACCGCGTGCAGGAAGTCCAGCAGCGCCGGGATCGGGTTGGCGGCGCGGGCGGGATAGGCGACATGCCCCTGGCGGCCGCGCACGGTGATCCAGGCGTTCATCGAGCCGCGGCGCCCGTTCTTGATCATCTCGCCCATTTCGCGCGGATTGGTGGGCTCGCCGACCAGGCAGTGGTCGATCCGCTCGCCCTCCTCGGCCAGCACCTCGAGCACGCGGCGCGTGCCGTCGACCGCCGGGCCCTCCTCGTCGCCGGTGATCAGCAGCGAGAGCGACCCCGGCGGTGGCCCGTGACGCTCGAGATGGCGCGCCAGGGCGGCGATCCAGGCGGCAATCGCGCCCTTCATGTCGGCTGCGCCCCGCCCCACCAGCATGCCCTCGCGTACCGCCCCCGCAAAGGGATCGACGCACCATGCCGCGCCATCACCCTCGGGCACCACATCGGTATGTCCGGCAAAGCACAGGTTCGGCGCGGCCGTGCCCAGACGCGCATAGAGATTGTCCACCTCGCCAAAGGGCAGGCGGCGGACTGCAAAGCCCAGCCCCTCCAGCGCGCGCTGCACCGTGTCCAGCGCGCCCGCATCGCGCGGGGTGACCGACGGACTGCGGATCAGCGCGACCGCCAGCGCGACGGGGTCGGTGCTCATGGAAAGCCGCATTCGCGCGGCAGGTCGGTCACCGCGCGCCAGTCGGCCAGCGGCACCGACCGCAGCGAGGCGCGCACCCGCCGTTCGCGGCCGCGCTCGTCGGTGACGATGCCGCGCCCCGTCAGCAGGTTCAGGTCGCAGGTGCGCCCGGTGCCGTCGAGGCGGTCCCAGGCCGATCGGGTGTAACCGGCCACCACCCAGGTGCCGCGCCGGAACGCCAGGGTGTAGTGTTCCTCCCAGGGCGATCGGCCGATGCCGGTCCAGGTGGCGCGCACCACCACCGAGCCATTCGCCAGCACCCGCACGGCCGGCGCCTCGAGCGCCGAGGCGAACACCGGGTTCTCCGCCACCACACGCCCGCCGCGCGCGACCTGCACCCCCACCGCGTCGGTGTCCGGGTCGCGGGTGACGACCACGGTGTCGGTGCCGCCGGCATGGACGACGTTGGCCGAGGGCGCAAAGTCGCGTTCGTCGGCGTGGGCGGGGGTGCCTGCCAGCACGCCCAGCGCCGCTGCCAGCATGCCCTTCAACGCCATCCGCGCCACGCTCGCCATGTTCACCCCTCCCTGCCGCTCCATCGCGCTGTGGCGACTATACCCATTCCATCACCGCACCCAAGTGGCACCGATGTTTTCACAGCGCCCGGGCCTGCCGCATGGCGAACGGCGCGCGGGCCTCCGTGCCCGCACCCTTTCCACAAGCTTGCACCGGGCGGGCCCGGAGGCCCGCGGTCCGGCCGCTGCCGCATCAAGTGTTCTCCCGGCGGCGGAGAGCCGAAATTTCCGCTGAACAGTACTCCCCTGGTGCTCCTGAGGGTGAGATTTTCACGCTGACGGGTACGGCGGTCGCGTCAAGGTTGACTTACACCCTGGCTGCGGTAGATATCTACCATGAGCCTCAACATCAAGAATCCCGAGACGCATGCGCTTGCAGCGACGTTGGCGCAGCGGCTGGAAGTCTCCATGACTGAAGCCGTAACCATGGCACTCCGGGACAAACTCGCCGCAACCTCCCGCGAGGGCGAGGCTGCGCGCAAGCTCGAAACACTGAAGCGGACCGCTGCCGCGTTCTCGGCCATGGCCGGGCCCGACTGCCTGCCCGACCATGCCGCGCTGCTTTATGACGATCTCGGCATGCCGAAATGATCATCGATACGTCGGCGCTGGTCGCGATCCTTACCAGCGAGCCGGAGGCGGCCGCATTCATGGCTGCAATTGCCAGCGCCCCGGCCGTGTCGATATCGGCGGCGACCTATCTGGAGGCCGGGATCGTCATCGACTCGCGCCGCAATCCCGCGCTCAGCCGCGCGTTTGACGATTTCCTCGTTGCGAACACAATCGTGGTCGAGCCGGTGTCGCCCGCGCAGGCCAGGATCGCCCGCGAGGCGTATCGCGATTTTGGCAAGGGCTCCGGCCACAGAGCCGGGCTCAATTTCGGCGATTGCTTCAGCTATGCGCTGGCCGTCGACAGCCGGCGGCAGCTCCTCTACAAGGGCGAGGACTTCACCCATGCCGGAGTAACGCCGATAGCGTGAACGGCGATAGGATCGGACACCCCTCAGAATCCCGCGTCTAGCTGAACTTCAGCCGCATGAAGCGCCAGTCGTGGTGCAAGGCCTGCGGAACCTCGGCCTCGGCATAAGCGGGAATATCGACGAAGCCCGCAGCTTCGTAGAGGCGATGAGCTGAAGACATGAACGGACCCGTGTCGAGGACGACCTCCCGATAGCCGAATGAACGCGCATCGTCGATCAACTGATCCAAAATCCTTGCCCCGTGGCCACCGCCGCGCGCCGTCTTGGGGACGTAGATGCGTTTGATCTCGCCCACACCATCGCTGACACGGCGAAGGCCACCGATACCAACCGCGGTCTCGCCATCCAGCACGAGGTAGAAGACGCCACTCGGCGGGGTGCCGTTGCAAAGCTTCTCCAGCGCGCCATCGACGTAATCTGCAATTGACGTGCCCAACACGTCCGGCAGTGAGAGCCGATACCGCTCCTGCACGGCCTCTCCAATCCAGTTCAGATATTCGAGATTGAAGCGTTTGAGCACGTCACGATCGCGCACCAGGTCCGCTCGTCTGAACAGTAGGTTCACTGGCTCCCCCACAGGTTCCCCCCTCCCGGCCGGTCCATCGTGCTGTGGCGACCATACCCCGCCTCCGGCGGAGCGCCGATCTCCAGATCGGCACTTCGGCCGCACGCGGCGGTAAGGTCGGTGATGCGCGCCCCGGGGACGGGCCGGTCGGGAGACCGGCGTTCCGGGGGGCGCCTATTCCGCCGCGTCACGCACCCCAAACCTGTTCACCCGTATCCCGCTTCCAGCGCCGTCCCGGAACGCCGATCCCCAGATCGGCACTTCGGCCGCTCGGGGCGGTAAGGTCGGGAATACGCCCCAGGACGGGCCGGTCAGGTGACCGGCGTTCCGGGGGGCGCCTATTCCGCCGGGTCGCGCACCCCCAACCTGTTCACCCGTATCCCTTTCAGCGCCGTCCCGGAACGCCGATCCCCAGATCGGCACTTCGGCCGCTCGGGGCGGTAAGGTTGGCGATACACGCCCCGGGGACGGGCCGGTCGGGAGACCGGCGCTACGGGCGCGCCTATCCCGCCGCGTCGCGCACCCCCAACCTGTTCCCGGCATACCCCGCCTCCGGCGGAACGCCGATCCCCAGATCGGCACTTCGGTCGCACGGGGCGATAAGGTCGGTGATGCGCGCCCCGGGGGCGGGCCGGTCGGGAGACCGGCGCTCCGGGCGGGCCCTATTCCGCCGCGTCACGCACCCCAAACCTGTTTCCCTGATACCCCGCCTCCAGGGCCGCGAACTCCTGCTTCCTGGGCCCCATATACCCGAACAGCCAGCCCGCCACCTTGCGGATCTGGATTTCCTCGGAGCCCTCGGTGATGCGGTAGCGGCGATGGTGGCGGTAGATGTGTTCGAAGGGCTTGTGGCGCGAATAGCCGATGCCGCCGTGCACCTGCATCGCCCGGTCGGCCGCCTCGCAGCACAGCCGGTTCGCCCAGTAATTGCACATCGACACCTTGTCCGACAGCCGCCGCTCGACCTCGGGCTTGGACATCTGGTCCATCTGCCAGGCGGTCTTGCGGATCAGAAGGCGCAGCATCTCGCACTGCGTCGCCAGTTCCACCAAGGGAAACTGGATCGCCTGGTTCTTCGCCAGCGCCTCGCCGAACGGCTTGCGCAGGCGGGCGTATCTCACGCTCTCCTCGATGCAGTAGACGGCCGCGCCCAGTGACGAGGCGGCCTGGCGGATGCGGTTCTCGTGGACGAAGTGCTGGGCCAGCATCAGCCCCCCGCCCAGCGGGCCGAAGATCGCGTCCTCGGGCACCCAGACATTGGTGAACGACACCCGCGGGTGGTCGGTCGGCATGTTGAAGGTCCAGAGATATTCCTCGATCCGCACGCCCGGCGCGTCGGCCGGTACGAGGAAGCAGGTGATGCCGCGCGCCTCGCCGTCCGCCCCGGCCGTGCGGGCGAACAGCATGCAGTGCGTGGCGACGTGCATGCCGGTGGTCCACATCTTTTCGCCATCGATGCGCCAGCCGGAGACCCCGTCGCGCACCTCGGGCACGGCGCGGGTGTCCATGTGGGTGGCGTCCGAGCCGTGCTCGGGCTCGGTCAGGCCGAAGGTTGCGATGAAGCGGCCCTCGAAGGCGGCGGGGATTAGGGTGGTGCGCTGGGCCTCGGTGCCGAAATCGCGCAGCATCAGGATGCCGGGCAGATTGCCGATGATGGAATGCTCGTTCTGGAGGTCGTTGTGCAGGCCCATGCCCTTGGCGGCCAGGTGCTCGCGGATGATGGCCATGCCCAGATTCGTGCCGTCCTGGCCGCCATATTCGCGCGGCAGGGCATAGCGGTAATGTCCCGCCGCATCGGCGCGGCGCCGCGCCTCGCGCAGCAGGTCCTCCCATTCCCGGCGGGGCAGGCCGCCGCCCTCGAAATCGGTGCGGGCCCACTCGCGGCGGTGGTCGAAAAATCGCTGGTTGTCGTCCTGCGCCTGGAGGGGGGCGATCTCGGCCTCGATGAACCGGTCCAGCTCGTCCAGATAGGCCGCGATCTCGGGGGGAATGTCGAAATTCATCGGGGCGTCTCTCCGGCTGGTGGCACGCGGCGGCGCCAGCATCGCACCGGGGGCAAAGGATCGGCAAGGGGGCGCGGGGCAGGCGGCG
>DBAV01000261.1 GCA_002291875.1 Hyphomonadaceae bacterium UBA1001 | reverse complement strand
AAGGCGGCGGCGACGGGGTTGGTGCCGAGCAGCGGGCGGCGGCCGCCGGGCACGGGCATCGCGTAGGGCGAGTTGGTGAAGGCCAGCGCGACCAGGCCGCGCTCCGCCAGGCGCCGCACGGGCAGCGACATGGCGCCGGCGTGGTGACTGTTGGTGACGGCGACGAAACTCACCCCGTGCGTCACCGCGCGTTGCGCGGCCTCGGATTCCGCCAAGGCGAGCGCCGGATAGGCCAGGCCATGGCCCGCATCAACCAGCGCGGCGCCACCGCGTTCCGCCGTCACGCGCGGCGTGGCATCGCCCTGCGCGCGGCCTTCGCGCAGGAAGCCTGCATACATGGCGACGCGCGAAAGGCCATGGCCGCCCTGCCCCTCCGCCTCGGCGGCGAGGAGCGCGGCGGCGGTCAGGCGGGCCATCTCGGGGTTGGCCCCGGCCGCGGCGAGGGCGCGGGCGGCCAGGGTTTCGGCGGCCTCGAGGGAAAGGCGCGGGGTGTCGCTCATGGCCGCCGTTCAAGCAGCTTTGGACGGCGGGACCAACCGCGTCACGCGTCGGCCCGGATCTGCGCCTCGCGCACGAGGCGGCCCCAGCGGGC
Organism: Hyphomonadaceae bacterium UBA1001; assembly: GCA_002291875.1. Classification (GTDB taxonomy): domain Bacteria; phylum Pseudomonadota; class Alphaproteobacteria; order Caulobacterales; family Aquidulcibacteraceae; genus UBA1001. The sequence continues at coordinate 2,719 of DBAV01000261.1, read as the reverse complement.
GACCTCCTCGGTCATGAAGGCGAGGGACCGGTCGGGTTCCCATGCCAAGACATCGAAACCGCCCTCCTCGGCGCGGCGGCGCGTCTCGGCGTCGCGCATGGCGGCCTGGGTGGCGCGGCTGATCTCGGCGAGGATCGGGCGGGGCACGGCGCTGTTGGTGAGCATTGCCGTCCAGTTCGTCATGGCGAGGCCGGGCTGACCCAGCTCCGCCACCGTCGGGATGTCGGGGACCAGGCGATGGCGCGCGGCGCCGGTGATGGCGAGGCCGCGCAGCCGGCCCCCCTGCAACTGCGACAGGCACTCCGGCAGGTTGGAGACGATGAAGTCGAGGTTGCCGGCCACCAGATCGGTCACGGCCGGCGCGCCACCGCGGTAGGAGACATGGGTGATGTTGCCCCCCGCCCCCGCCGCGCGGCGCACCAGCTCGAGCCCCAGATGCGGCGGCGAGCCATTGCCGGAGGAGCCGGCGTTCATGTTGCGCGTCCTCGCCGCGGCCAGGAATTCCGCCAGGTTGCGGTAGGGCGCGCTGGCCGGCACCGCCACCACCAGCGGCAGGGAGCCGAGCACGGAAACGGGCGTGAAGTCCCGCATCAGGTCATAGGGCGCGTTGGGGAAGAGCGAGACGTTCACCGCATGGGTGAGCGTGATGGCGAGCAGCGTGTGCCCGTCGGGCGGGGACTTCGCCGCCGCGTCCGCCCCGATCATCGCGTTGCCGCCGGCGCGGTTCTCCACCACCACGGGGCGGTTCCAGGTCTCGCCGAGCCGCTGCGCGACGAGGCGGGCCATGATGTCCGTCAGCCCCGCGGGGGCGAAGGGGACGATGTAGCGCACGGGCCGGTCAGGGAAGGCCTGCGCGCGGGTCGTGGCGGGCAGGGCGAGCAGGGGCGCGGCCAGCGCCGCGCGGCGGGAGATGGTCATGGATGTTCCTCCTGGCGCGATCATGCTGCCGCGCCTTCGATGCCAGAGGATGGCAGCGCCGGGGCGTGGGGCCAAGCTTGGCGCGCGCGCCCGGGCGGGCGCAGGATGCAGGCGACCGGAGGACCCGCCATGACCCTGCCCTTCCCGCTCCCCGAGGCCCATCCGACGGAGCTCGGCCTCTGCCCCGACCGGCTGGAGCGCCTGTGCGCGCGCATCGAGGGCGACATCGCCGCGGGCCATCACCCGGGCGCGCAGGTCGCCCTGGCGCGGCACGGGCGCATCGCGCTGTTCCGGAGCTTCGGCGAGGCGCGAACGGGGATAGGCGCGACGGATGAGACGCTGTGGCTGCTCTATTCGAACACCAAGGTGATCACGGCGGCCGCGCTCTGGGCGTTGCAGGAGGATGGCGCGCTGCGGCTGACGGACCCGGTCGCGCAGCACCTGCCGGGCTTCGAGGCGAACGGGAAGGGCGCCATCACCTTCATCGAGCTGCTGACGCACCAGGCTGGGTTCCCCTCCGCCGAGGTCGGCCCCGAATGTTGGGAGGATGCGGAAGCCCTGCGGGCGACGGTCTGCGCGTTTCCGCTCGAATGGGCGCCCGGAAGCAAGGTGGGCTACCACCCGGCCTCGGCGCATTGGGTGGCGGCGGCGGTGATCCGCGCCGTCACGGGCGAGGACCATCGCGCCTTCCTGTGGCGCCGGCTGATCGCCCCGCTGGGGCTGGACCGGGAGCTGTTCGTCGGCGTGCCGGAGGGCGACATGGACCGCTGCGCCGAAATGCACGACGTCGACGGCTCACCGCGCATGCCCGAGTGCACCGACGCGCACCGCGCGGCCGGCGTGCCGGGCGGCGGCGGCTATGGCACGGCGCGCGCGATGGCCGCCTTCTACCAGGCGCTGCTGGCTGGCGGGCAGCTGGCGGGGCGGCGCGTGCTCTCGCCGCGCAGCATCGCCTACGCCGTGCGCAACTACACCGGCGACCGGGTGGACGAGTACAACGCCATGCCGATGCACCGTGGCCTCGGGCCCCATCTGCGCGGCGAGACGGCCGGCAGCCGCGGCCTGGGTGCCATCGCGCATCCGCTGACCTTCGGGCATGGCGGCGTCGGCTCCTCCTACTGCTGGGCGGATCCGGCGAGCGGGGTGAGCTTCGCCTTCCTTTCCAACACGCGGCAGACCGAGGACTTCCACGGGCCGCGGATGGACATGATCAGCACGCTCGCGCACGCGGCGATCCTGTAGGGCGGCGGTTGCCGCCCCGGGGGTGGTCAGCGCAGCGCCTTCGCCGTGAGGAGCTGCACGATCCCGTCGAGCTGGTCGAGATTCCGGTAGCACAGCACGACCTGCCCGCCACGCGGCCCGTGCTTGATCGCGACCTTGAGGCCGAGATAGCCCGTGATCTGCCGCTCCATCGCGCGCGTCTCCGCGTCGGACTTGGGGGCGCGCGGCGCGGGCGGGATGTTCCTGACGGTGGCCAGCGCCTCCGCCTGGCGGACGTTGAGGCCCTTGTCCACGATCTGCAGCGCGAGCGCGACGGGGTCCTTGGCCGTGAGCAGCGGGCGGGCATGGCCGGCGGTCAGCGCGCCGGCGCGCAGCAGCTCCCGCACGCGCTCGGGCAGGTTCAGCAGGCGCAGCGTGTTGGCGACATGCGGGCGGCTCTTCCCCACGGCGCGGGCCAGCGCCTCCTGCGTCAGGCCGAACTGGTCGGTGAGGCGGTGGTAGCCCTCGGCCTCCTCCAGCGGGTTCAGGTCCTGGCGCTGGAGGTTCTCGACCAGGCCGGCGGCCATCGCCTCGCGGTCCG
>DBAV01000249.1 GCA_002291875.1 Hyphomonadaceae bacterium UBA1001 | reverse complement strand
CAGGCCGCCCTGGTGGCCGAGCGGGCAGAGGCACAGGGCGTCGTCGTCCAGGTCGGCCACCAGGAGCGTGCGGTGTTCGCAGCGCTGGGGATCCTGGCAAGCGATGAACGTCCGATGGCAATCGAAAGCGTGCGGGCCGGCCCCTGGAGCGGGCGCGCCGCTGATGTCAGTGTCACCCTGGACCTGATGATCCATGACCTGGACCTGGTGGCGCTGCTCTTTGGGTCGCCCGCTGCAATCGATATCCTGGACGCACGATCCGAGCATGGCGGGATCGACGCCGTCAGCGTGCGGCTGGCCTTTGAGGGCGGGCAGACGGCGATGCTGTCGTCCAGCCGTGTCGCCCCCGAGCGTACCCGCACCATGCGGCTGAGCTATGCCAGCGGCAGCGCCGATGTCGATTTCCTGCGCCGCACCCTCGACAATGGGTCGGGCATCGCGCTGGCCGGCGACTTTGCCGAGCGAGTTGCGGACCCGCTGGCGGCGGCCGATGCGGCCTTTCTGGCTGCCATTTCAGGACATGGGCCGACGCTTGCCGATGCCCGCGCCGGAGCGGCGGCAGTGGCTGTGGCCGAACGCATTGACGGGCTGGCGCGCGAGTGGCTGCGCACGGCCGCGCAGGGAAGGTGAGGACATGGCGGACGCGATCGCATTCTTTGACGTGAAGTCCCAGCTGGCTCAGGTGCGCGAGCGGGTCGAGGCGCGCTTTTCGGCGATCATGGATCATGGCGCCTTCATCAACGGCCCCGAGGTGGACGAGATGGAGCGCCTGCTGGCCGATTTCGTCGGCGCGCGGGACTGCGTGGCGGTGGGGTCGGGCACCCAGGCCATTGTCATGCCGCTGCTGGCCGAAGGCATCGGGCCCGGGGACGCCGTGTTCATCCCTGCGCTGACCTACAATGCCACTGCCAATGCCGTGCTGCTGGCTGGGGCGATGCCGGTGTTCGTGGACATCGACCCCGCCACCTTCAACATCGACCTGGCCGACCTCGAGCGCCGCATCGCCGATGTGCTGTCGCAGGGCCGGCTGCAGCCGCGGGCGGTGATCGCGGTCGACCTCTATGGGCTGCCTGCGGATTATCGGGCGCTGGCGGGGGTGACCGCGCGCCACGGGATGCTGCTGATGGCCGATGCGGCCCAGAGCTTTGGCGGCCAGCTGGACGGCCGCTGGGTGGGCGCACTGTGTCCGGTGACGGCCACCAGCTTTTATCCCACCAAGTCGCTGGGGTGCTTTGGCGATGGCGGGGCAATCTTCTGCGAAGACGCCGACCTGGCGGACCGCCTGCGCTCGATCCGCTGGCACGGCACGGGCGCGGACCGCAAGGAATCGATCCGGGTGGGCATCAATGGGCGCCTGGATTCGATGCAGTGCGCCGTCGTCACCGAAAAGATGCGCGTCTTCCCGCGCGAACTCGAGCGCAAGCGCGCGATCGCGGCCATCTATGACGCGCGCATCCGGCCCCATGCCGACCCCTACAGGCCGCCGCAGGGCGCGCAGAGCGGTCATGGGCTTTATACGGTGGCCATTGACGAACGCGAGCGGGTGTTCGAGCACCTGAAGGCGGCGGGCGTGCCGGCGGCCATGCACTATTACCTCCAGCCCCTGCACCGCATGGAGGCATTCCGCCATCTGGCGCCCGAGGGGGGGCTGGAGCAGGCCGAGCGGGTCACCACCCGCATCCTCTCGCTGCCCATGCACGGCTATCTGACCGACGCGCAGGTCGACAAGGTGTGCTCGGCGTTCGAGGCGGCGATCGCCGCCTGAGCGGTTTGCGCGTGCCCCCGAGGCGTCTAGAGGGGCGGACATGACCGACCGGCCGCTGGCGATCCTGTTGTGGCAATGCAACCCCGTGATGGGGGACATTGCAGGCAATCTGGAACAGGCCCGCGCCGCGCTGCGGGCCGGGGTCGAGGCGCGCGCGGACCTGGTGGTCCTGCCCGAGATGTCGATGCTGGGCTATCCGCCCGAGGACCTGGTGCTGAAGCCGGCGGTGGTGCGCGACTGCCTCGAGGCGGTGGGGGCCCTGGCGGCATCGACGGTGCGCGGCGGGCCGGGAATCGTGGTGGGCGTGCCGTGGCGTGCGGCAGGGCGGCTCTACAATGCAGCCGTGATGTGCGGTGATGGCGCGATCGTCCATGTCGCGCTGAAGGTCGAGCTGCCCAACTATGCCGTGTTCGACGAAAAGCGGATCTTTGCCCCCGGCGCCGCCCCGTCTGCTTTCGACTGGCGCGGGCACCGGATCGGGCTGGCCATCTGCGAGGATGTCTGGTTCGCCGACGTTCCGGCCGCATTGGCAGCCGATGGCGCGTCCATCCTGGTGGTGGTCAACGGCTCGCCCTTCCGGCGCGGGGTGCACGCCGAGCGGCTGGGCGTGCTGGGAAATGCCGCCCGCCAGACCGGCCTGCCGCTGGTCTATGTGAACCAGGTGGGCGGACAGGACGAACTGGTGTTCGATGGCGGCTCGATGTGTGTCGACGCCCGTGCAGGGCTGGTGGCCGGCCTGCCCGTGATGCGCAGCGCAAGCCTGCTGACACGCTGGCAGCGCGGCATGGGGCCGGGGCTGGAGCCGGCCGCCCGGCATCCGCCATCCTATCCCGAAGAGGCCGAGACGGTCTGGCGCGCCATGGCTCTGGGGCTTGGCGACTATGTCGACAAGAACGGATTTGCCGGTGTTGTGCTGGGCCTGTCTGGCGGGATCGATTCGGCGCTGACGGCGGTGCTGGCGGTGGATGCGCTGGGCGCGGACCGAGTGTGGTGCGTGATGATGCCGTCGGTCTTTACGGCCGAGGAAAGCCTGCGCGACAGCCGGGCGCTGATCGCTCGGCTGGGCTGCCGGTATGACATCGTGCCGATCGGGCCGGGGTTTGACGCGCTGCGCACCATGATCGCGCCCCTGCGCGAGGGCCAGGCGGGCGGTCTGACCGAGGAGAACCTGCAGTCGCGCATCCGCGGGATGACGCTGATGGCCCTGTCGAATGCCTTCGGGCCCATGGTGCTGACCACGGGCAACAAGAGCGAGATGGCGGTGGGCTATGCCACGCTCTATGGCGACATGTGCGGCGGCTTCAACGTGCTCAAGGACCTCTACAAGACCGAGGTCTATGCCATGGCGCGCTGGCGCAACGGGGCGTCTGCGGCGATGCTGGAGGGGCTGTTGGGGCCGGTCGGGGACGCCATTCCGCAAAACATCATCACCCGCACGCCCAGTGCCGAGCTGCGCCCCGACCAGACCGACCAGGACAGCCTGCCCCCCTATGAGACGCTGGACCGGATCCTGCGCGCCTTGATCGAGGATGAGGCCGAGATCGCCGACCTTGTGGCCAAAGGCGAGGACCGCGCCACGGTCGAGCGCGTGGATCACCTGCTGCACCTGGCCGAATACAAGCGTCGCCAGGCCCCCCCCGGCGTCAAGCTGGGCCGGCGCAATTTCGGTCGCGACCGGCGCTATCCCATCACCAACCGGTTCCGCGACCGCGACTGACGACCCCCGGGCACTGCGCCTGCCCCTTCCGCCCGGCGCGCGCGTGCAGCATTGCCGGGGCATTGCGTCACCAGAGAGCCCTGATGTCCGTCCGAGTCCGTTTCGCCCCGTCCCCGACCGGCCACCTGCATGTCGGCAATATCCGGACGGCCCTGTTCAACTGGCTCTATGCCAAGGGCCAGGGCGGCGCGTTCGTGCTGCGGATCGACGACACCGATACCGAACGCTCGCGCGCAGAGTTCGAACAGGGCATTGTCGACGACCTGCGTTGGCTGGGCCTGGCGTGGGACGAAAAGCACAGCCAGTCGGCGCGGACCGCCCATCACGACGCTGCGCGCGATCGGCTGGTCTCGCTGGGCCTTCTGTATGCGTGCTATGAGACCGCCGAAGAGCTCGAGCGCAAGCGCAAGCTGGCCCAGGCGCGCGGTCGCCCGCCCTTCTATGACCGCGCGGGGCTGGCGCTGAGCGCGGACGAGCGCGCGCGGCTCGAAGCCGAGGGGCGTCGCCCGCACTGGCGGTTCAGGCTCTCGGGCAGGCGGGTTGTGTGGACGGACCTGGTGCGTGGCGAGGTGTCGATCGACACCGCCTCGCTGTCCGATCCCGTGCTGATCCGCGAGGACGGTGCGTATCTGTATACCCTGCCGTCGGTGGTCGACGACATCGACCTGGGGATCACCGACGTGGTGCGCGGGGAGGACCATGTCACCAATACCGGCGTCCAGGTGGAAATCTTCGAGGCGCTGGGCGGGCCGGTTCCGCGCTTCGGGCACTTCCCGCTGCTGGTGGGGGCAGACGGCGAGGCTCTGTCAAAGCGGCTGGGGTCGATGGCCATCCGCGACCTGCGCGCGGACGGGATCGAGCCGATGGCGGTGCTGTCGCACCTGGCGCGGCTGGGCACGTCCGATCCCGTCGAGGCACGGCCCGACCTCGGTACGCTGGCAGCCGAGTTTGCATATTCCAAGGTGGGGCGGGCGCCCGCCCGCTTCGACCCCGACGAGCTGGCGCGCGTCAACGCGCAGGTCCTGCACCATCTGGACTATGCGGCCGTGCGTGAGAGGCTGGCGGGCATTGGGTGCGACGAAGGCGAGGCGTTCTGGAATGCGGTGCGCCAGAACATCGCACGGTTCAGCGACGTTGCGCAGTGGCGCGACGTGGCGCGCGGCATCATCACGCCCAGCATCGATGCGGCCGACTCGGACTTTCTGGCCCAGGCCAGGGCGGTGTTGCCCCTCGGGCCGTTCGACCAGGCCAGCTGGGCGCGGTTCGTCGACGCTGCCAAGTCGGCTTCGGGCCGCAAGGGCAGGGCGCTGTTCATGCCGCTGCGGCTGGCGCTGACGGGCCTCGATCATGGACCGGACATGGCGGTCCTGTTTGCGCTGATGGGCCCCCAGAAGGCGGCGGCGCGGCTGGAAGGGCGGGCGGCCTGAGGCTTGTCCGCGGCGCTGCGGCGCAATTGCGGTCTCGCGGGCCTGTGGCATGCTGGCGATCCTTCAGCGGAGGGGATCGCATGGCGCGGAACGGGCAGACAGGCGGCATTGCCCTCATCAGCCTGATGGTGCTGGGCGGTTGCGGGGGCGCACCCGGAATCGACGAAGCGGCAGTCGGGGAAGCAGTGTGGGAGCGCCGTCAGGCGCTGGCCACACAGATGCTGGCCGAGCTGCAGGCTCCGGCCCAAGAACCCACGGACCTCGGGTCTGACGACGCCAGGTTCGAGGCCATGGCGCGCGAGGCGGCCCGCAGCGCGCACGAGGCGAGCCTGGGGGTAGGGGCGCTGGATCGCGCCACCCTGCAGAACATTGTCGGCTCGACCCTTCAGTCCACAAGAGTGTCGGGGTGCGAGGGGCGACCGCCCGCGCCCTATCAGTTCTGCCGGGTGGATCTTGGCCTGCGCGGCGCCGACGGCGCAGCCTACTCCATGCAGACCGTCATTCGCTGGTTTCCGGCCGAGCGCCGGTTCGAAACGATGGAGTGACGGCTGACCCCGCGCCCGGGCCGGGCAGGGGACATCATCCAACTGGCGAAGCGGAGACGCCGGCCATCCGGTTCTCGAGGGCGTCGAGGGCTTCTTCGGGTGTGTTCGCCGCCAGATAGGCGTCGCGGAACTCGGGGTTCGTAAAGCGCGCCTGGATCATGTGCTCCATCAGCTGAAAGAACGGCCCCCAATAGGCGGTGTCGATGAACACGGTCGGCTTGCGGTGCAGGTCCAGCCGGTGCCAGGACAGGGTCTCGACGACCTCTTCCAGAGTGCCGATTCCGCCGGGTAGCACGATGAACGCGTCGGACTCGTCGAACATGATGCGCTTGCGTTCGTGCATGGTGTCGACCAGCCGGGTGGGGATCTGGGCCAGCGGGGGCTCGCGCTCCTGCAGGAAACGCGGCAGCACGCCCAGAACATCCCCGCCCGCATTGTGGGCCGCGATCGCCGTGCGCCCCATCAGCCAGACCC
>DBAV01000105.1:20886-22992 GCA_002291875.1 Hyphomonadaceae bacterium UBA1001 | reverse complement strand
GCGCTGGCGGGCTTTGCGCTGCTGCTGACGCGCATCGAGGCCGAGGCCGCAGGGCGGGTCTTTGCCGCCTATGGCGGCATCTACATCGTGGCGGCACTGGGCTGGATGGCGTGGGTGGACGGGGTGCGCCCCGACCGCTGGGACGCAATCGGGGCGCTGTTGTGCATTGCCGGCGCCGGGCTCATCCTGTTCGGACCGCGCCAGGGCTGACAGCACGCGCCGAATGCCCGACCCGCAGCCCCCTTCCCTGGAAAGGATGACGATGGCGAAGCTCTACCCGGTACCAGTCGAATGGCAGGCGAACGCCAGGATTGACCGGCAGGGTCAGGACGCGCTGCGCGCCGAGGCCGAGCGTGATCCAAAAGCCTTCTGGCGTCGCCAGGCCCTGCGGCTCGAGTGGATGTCACCTTTCACCCGGGTCAAGGAGACCTCTTTCGACGCTGCGGATTTCGGCATCGCATGGTTTGCCGACGGCATGCTGAATGTCTCGGCCAACTGCCTGGACCGCCACCTTGCCGAACGCGGCGACCAGCCCGCCATCATTTGGGAGGGCGATGATCCTTCACGGTCCCGCAGTGTCAGCTATCGCGAGCTGCACGCCGAGGTCTGCCGGTTCGCCAACGTGCTGAAGGCGCAGGGCGTGCGGCGCGGCGACCGGGTCACGATCTATATGCCGATGATCCCCGAGGCAGCCATGGCCATGCTGGCATGCACGCGGATCGGGGCGATCCATTCTGTGGTGTTTGGCGGCTTTTCGCCCGAAAGCCTTTGCGGGCGCATAAAGGACTGCGACTCGACAGTGGTGGTGACGTCCGACGGCGGGTTCCGCGGGGGCCGGCATGTGCCGCTGAAGGCCAATGTCGATGCCGCGCTGGCCGATGCTCCCTCGGTGCGGCGCGTGGTGGTGGTCCGCCACTCGGACCATCCGGTGACGATGCAGGACGGTCGCGACGTCTGGTATCATGATGCGCGCGAGACGGTTGCCGCCGATTGTCCGCCGGAGGCGATGGGGGCCGAGGATCCGCTGTTCATCCTGTATACCTCTGGCTCGACAGGCAAGCCCAAGGGCGTGCTTCACACCACGGGCGGATATCTGGTGTGGGCGTCGCTGACCCACGAGATGGTGTTCGATTACCACGCTCCAGAGGTCTTCTGGTGCACCGCTGACGTCGGCTGGATCACGGGCCACACCTATGTGGTCTATGGACCGCTGGCGAACGGGGCGACCACCCTGATGTTCGAGGGCGTGCCGAACCACCCGGACTTTTCGCGCTTCTGGCAGGTGTGCGACCGCTGGAACGTGTCGATCTTCTATACCGCACCCACCGCGCTGCGCGCGTTGATGCGCGAGGGAGACGAGTGGGTCAGGCGGACGTCGCGCCGGTCGATCCGACTGCTCGGCACGGTGGGTGAGCCGATCAATCCCGAAGCCTGGGAATGGTATCACCGCGTGGTCGGCGAGGGCGGCTGTCCGATCGTGGATACCTGGTGGCAGACCGAAACAGGTGGGGCGCTGATTGCGCCCTTGCCGGGCGCGACCGACCTGAAACCGGGCAGCGCGACCCTGCCGCTGGCCGGAATAAGACCCGTCATCGTGGATGCCGAAGGCCGAGAGCTGCACGGCGCATGTGAAGGCAATCTGTGCCTGGCGGACAGCTGGCCCGGCCAGATGCGCACCGTGTGGGGCGACCACGAGCGCTTCTTCCAGACCTATTTCACCACCTATCCCGGCCGATATTTCACGGGCGATGGCTGCCGGCGCGACGAGGACGGGTATTACTGGATCACCGGCCGGGTGGACGACGTCATCAATGTCTCGGGCCACCGCATGGGCACGGCCGAGATCGAAAGCGCCCTGGTCGCCCATCCCAAGGTGGCCGAGGCGGCGGTCGTCGGCATGCCGCACGACATCAAGGGTCAGGGCATCTATGCCTACGTCACGCTGAACGCCAGCGAGGTCGGCGACGAGGCGCTGCAGCGTGAGTTGGTGTCGTGGGTGCGACGCGAGATCGGACCGATCGCCACTCCCGATGTGATCCAGTTCGCACCCGGCCTGCCCAAGACCCGCTCGGGCAAGATCATGCGCCGCATCCTGCGCAAGATCGC
>DBAV01000105.1:0-20569 GCA_002291875.1 Hyphomonadaceae bacterium UBA1001 | reverse complement strand
CGCATCCTGCGCAAGATCGCCGAGGACGAAATTGGTGCGCTGGGTGACACCTCGACCCTTGCCGACCCCTCGGTGGTTGAAGTGCTGGTGCGCGAGCGCCGCGGGGTCCGCGAAAACTCGACAGGTTGAGTGCGGGATTTCTGCGACGCGGCCCGAGCGATCAGCCAGCGGTGTGGCGCGGAATGTCCAGGCTTCCGAAATCGCGCAGAGCGTCGGTGATGGTGTTCGAGGACGGGGCCTGCGGCAAGGGCGGCACCGGCGGCAGCGGCGCCGGGTCTGGCAGGGCCCCGGGGAATACGGGGGTGCCATCGCGCGCGCCAGGCGGGGCGATCACACCCTCGGGGGCGCTTTCCTCGCTTGCAAGGTCGATGCGCCCGCCTGCAAGGGTTGCTTCCCGAAAGGCACGCAGACATTCGGCGCGCTGGCGCTGGGCCAGTGCATAGCGGCTCTCGGCGGCGCTCAGCCTTGCGCGGGCATCCTCAAGCTCGGCGCTCGCCGCCTGCATCTCACCATAGGCCAGCCCCAGTGCGTCCGCCGCCACGCTGATGCGCTGAACCGCGATCTGGAGTTCTTCCTTCGACGCCATCTGCTTCCTCTTTGGACCTCACCCCCAGGACCGCGTCCCTTTAAGCACGGATCGTGCCGCGACGCGACCCGCACCTTTTGCAGGCAGGGCGGCGGACATGGTGGCGGGGCCACGCAAACCCGGCTAAGGCGCGCCATGACTGCCCTCACCCCCGAACAGGCCCTCGACGAACTCGAGGCACGCTATGCCCGCGCGACCGATGCGCTTGGGCGCGCCGTCCGTCATTATGTCGAAACCGGCGAACCCCCGACCAGCGAGGCCTGGGTGGGTTTTGCCTATCCCGAACTGCGTGTTACCCACCGTCCCGCGGGGCCCGAACCTACGACACGGCGTTCGTATGCCCAGTTTCCGGCGCCAGGCGTCTATGCATCGGCAATCACCCACCCCGATTTCTTCCGGCCCTATCTGCTCCAGCAGCTTTCGCTGCTGGTCGCCGACCATGCGGTCACGATCGAGGTGGGCGACAGCGATGTGCCCATCCCCTACCCGTTCGTCATCGACGGGACGGCGGGGCTGGACCTCGATCGCGTGGACCCGGCCATGCTGGCCCGGCAATTTCCGATCCCACGGCTGAAAGACCTGAATGACGAGGTGGTGGACGGGGTGGTGACCCGGCGCCCGGACGGCATGCGTCCGCTGGCGCTGTTCGAGGCACCGCGCATCGACACCTCGCTGCGGCGGCTGCAGCACTATACCGGCACGGACTGGCGGGCGACCCAGCCCTGGATCCTGTTCACGAACTATCACCGGTATGTCGATGCATTCGTGGACTGGGCTGCAGCCGAGCTGGTGCGCGATCCGGGGGCGCGCCTGGTGGCCCCGGGCGGGGTGGACCTTGATGTCACCAGCCCCGATCCGCAGGCCCAGGTCGCCAACGCGCCCTGGCGACGCTTTCAGATGCCGGCCTATCACTTCATCCCGTCGAGGGGCGAGGGGATCACCCTTGTGAACATCGGGGTCGGCCCCTCCAATGCCAAGACGATCACCGACCACCTGGCCGTGTTGCGCCCGCACTGCTGGCTGATGATCGGCCATTGCGGCGGGCTGCGCGTGACCCAGCGCATCGGCGACTATGCCCTCGCCCACGGCTATCTGCGCGCCGACCATGTCATGGACGACATCGTCCCGCTCGAGGTGCCCATCCCTGCCCTTGCCGAGGTCCAGCTGGCCCTTCAGGAGGCCACCGCACGCGTCTCGGGCGACGAGGGTGATGAACTGTGGCGGCGGCTGCGGACCGGCACCGTGGTGTCCACCGACGACCGCAACTGGGAATTCCGGTTCCCAGCCGAACGCCGGCGGATTTCCCAGTCGCGCGCCATCGCGATCGACATGGAATCGGCCGTGATCGCCACCCAGGGCTTTCGAATGCGCGTGCCCTATGGGACGCTGCTGTGCGTGTCGGACAAGCCGCTGCATGGCGAGATCAAGCTGCCGGGCGCCGCCTCCGCCTTCTACAACAAGGCGGTGTCCGAGCACCTTAAGATCGGCATCGAGACGCTGGGAATCCTGCGCCAGGACGTGGATTCGCTTCACTCGCGCAAGCTGCGCAGCTTTGACGAGCCGCCGCTGCGCTGAGGGTCGGGTGAGGCGCTGCTACCCATTCCGCCCGCTCGGGGCCACCACCCGAGCGGGCTCGGGCGGACAGCATCAGGCGTGACCTGATGCTTTTCGAGGCTCTTGCGATTTTGACCCCGAACATGCGCCCGTGCGGTCCTCAAGGTCCGTCATCGGACCCGATTGCCGTCTGCAGGCCTCTTCCACGGACCTCGACTGCTGCCTGAGCCAGGAAATCCTCGATGGCGGCAACTGAGTGCTGACGACATAGGTTGAGGGCTTAGACCTCGGTGAGGCAGTCGATCCCGTAGCCGAAATGGCGTTGCCAGAGGTCGTCGAGTTCTTCACCATACCGCTGCCATAACACATCGCGGGTCGCGCGCTGCAACGAAATCGTGCGCGCACTCCTGCTCTCGGTGAGCGTTGTGATCGCAATCACATGTCCCCCCCGGCTTTCGACATGACCACGCAGATTGGCAAGCGTGCCACCGAGACCGACATGATCGTCCACCAGCAGATAATTCGCCCCGGTCTCCATTGACCCATCGAATGTCGGCGGGGTGACAAGCCGTTGAAATGCGGGGGCGCGGGTATGGCCGACCCTGTTTGTCTGGACAATTTCGCCTGCGACGACTGGAAAGCCGAGCCTCCTGCCGAGAACTTGAGCCATCGCATCGGGAATTGCGTTGAACCCTGTCAACTCTTCCGCCACCATCGGCAGAAGCAGGATGGGCTGATCGCGTACCAAAGCCTGAATCCGGGCGATTCCGTCGGATGAAAGAAGGTCCCTTGCCAGTACAAAGGCTGCCTCGGCATCCCCGCTCTTTGCAGCCGCATAGCTCGGATGACCGTCGCGCGCACGCAGGTCGGTGTGGATTACCACATCAGGAAAGTCCTAAGGCCAGGGCAGCCTTCTCGGGACGCTCTCATCCATCAACGGAACTTACCCTTACCGACGGAGCGGAAAAAATGACCGCCGTCTGGCCTGCACGCTCGGGCAGGCCGCAGCGCCTGGGAAGGGAGCGAAGCTTGATGGCAGCAGCAGAAGACGAAGCGGTGTCAGAGGTCCACCGGCAGCGCGACCCGTTCCGCCAGGTCGCACAGATCACTCGTGGCATCGGGCCGCCCGGCCGAACGGGCTGCCATTGCCCGCACCAGGAGGCCGTGGGGATCCGCCAGCCGCTCCTCCAGCAGGGCGGTCAGGGCATCGGGCGTGAACTGGGCTTCGGGCAGGACGTCGGTGGCGCCCACTTCGGCCAGGCCCAGCGCGTTCTGCGTCTGGTGATCGTCGGCCGCGATCGCCAGCGGCACCAGGATCGACGGACGCCCGACGATAGCAAGCTCGGAGACGCTGGACGCGCCCGCGCGGGCGATCACCAGATGGGTCTCGGCCAGGCGCGCGGCCATGTCGTCGAAAAAGGGCGCCAGGTCGGCCGATATTCCGGCTGCGGTATAAAATGCCCCGACCTCGGCCAGCTGCTCGGCGCGCACCTGCTGGGTCACCCGCACCCGCGCACGGCTTTCGGGCGACAGGCTGGCGATGGCCGGAGGGATCACCTGGCCGAACAGCGATGCCCCCTGCGAGCCGCCGATCACCAGGATGTTCACCGTGCCGTGCGCGCCGATCGCCGGATAGGGATGCTCTCTCAGGGCGAGGATCGGCGCGCGCACGGGATTGCCGACCACTGCGTGGCGATCGGAGGCCTTGGCCGGCAGCTTGCCGATGCGCGAGAACCCGGTTGCCACCGCGGCGGCCGAGCCCGCGAAGAGGCGGTTCACCCGGCCCAGCACGGCGTTCTGTTCGTGGATCAGGATCGGAATCCGCCCGCGTGCCGCAGCAAGGGCCGGAAAGGACGGATAGCCACCAAACCCCGCCACGAGGGCTGGCGCGTGGGCGGCCAGACGCTCGCGCGCTGCGTCCACGCCCGCAGCGATCCGAACCGCCCCGATCACCGCGCGCAGCGGGTTGAAGCCGCGGATGGTGGCGGCGGGCACATCCTCGATCACATCGGCGGGAAAATTGGTGGCATAGGTGCGCCCGCGGGCGTCGGTCATCAGGACGGTGTGCCAGCCACGATTGCGCATCGCCGCGCAGAAGGCCGCGGCGGGGAACATGTGCCCGCCGGTACCCCCGGCCGCCACCACCACCGTCCTGTTGGTCATGTCGCCTCAGTGTCCCTGTCGGAAGCCAGCAAGCTGGGCGTCCGCGCGTTCGCGGGTCAGCGCAAGCAGGAATCCCACCGTGATCGCAGTGCCCAGCATCGACGACCCCCCTGCGGAAATGAAGGGCAGGGTCATGCCCTTGGACGGCAGCAGCGTCGAGCCCACGCCGATATTCACCAGGGCCTGCACCGTCAGCAGCGCCACCAGCCCGCTGGCCGCGCAGACGGTGAAACGGTCATCCGCGCGCGCGATCCGGCCCAGTGATCGCACGGCCAGCAGCGCAAAGCAGCCGATGATGATCAGCCCTGCCAGAAGGCCGAATTCTTCCCCGGCGACGGCATAGATATAGTCCGTATGGGCATCGGGAAGGTCGCGCTTTAGCATGCCGTCACCCGGACCCACTCCGATCAGCCCCCCGCGCTGGATGGCGTCGCGCGCGACCTCGACCTGCTCGAGCGGGGTGGCAAGGCCCAGAAAGGCGTCCATTCGGCGCGCAACGTGCGGCATCGTCGAATAGAGAAACAGGCCCAGCGCCGGCAAGGCCAGTGCAACGGCGACCACCCAGACCCAGCCCAGTCCCGCAACAAACAGCACCACCATCAGCGCGGTGCCCAGCAGCAGCATCTGCCCGATGTCCGGCTGTCCATAGAGCAGCAGGGCAATTACCGCATAAAGGCCGATCGCCTTCAGCCGCCCGCCCGGCCTGACCGTAACGTCACGCGTCAACAGCCATGCCGCCACAATGACGAACCCGGGCTTGAGGAATTCCGAAGGCTGGATCGATTGCCCCGCCACGATCATCCAGCGCGTGGCCCCGTTCTCGGTGTGCCCGACCAGGGGCAGCATCGCCATCGCCACCAGTCCGGCCGCGGCCAGGGCCATGCCGAGGCGCCGGACTCCGACCGTCGACAGCATCGAAAGTGCCAGTGCGACGATCAGCACCAGGGGTGCGAACACCATCTGACGCTCGAAGAAATGGAATGGCTCGGCAATCCCGATCCGGGCGGTGGCACCCGGGCTGGCTGCCAGCTGCAGCACCAGGCCCAGCAACAAAAGCACCGACAGGGTGCTCAGTGTGACGCGGTCCAGTCCCGCCCACCAGGCGGACACAAAGCCGGGCAGGCCCGAACGTCGCGGCGCCTGCACGTCCGAAATCGCCACCGCCGCCTCCCGCACGTCCGCCAGCGCGCGTCACGCGCCCGGCAAGATCACTTCGTCCCCGCGTGCCAAGATTTCGCTAACGATCGCGCGGAAGGCATCCCCGCGGTGCTCAAAGCTCTGGAACTGGTCGAAGGACGCACACGCCGGAGACAACAGCACGACCGGCTGGGCGGCGGTGGAGGCGGCTGCATCGTGGGCCGCCATGGACGTGGCGGTTTCGAGGTCCTCGGCCATCACGAACTCGACCTTGCCCTGCAGCGTGCGCGCCAGCAGATGCGCGCCCTGGCCGATCAGATAGGCGCGGGCGACCCGGCCGAACCACGGTGCAAGGGACTCGATGCCGCCATCCTTGGGCAACCCGCCCGCGATCCAGTGGATGGCCTCGGGCCACACATCCAGCGCCTGTGCCGTGGCATCGGCATTGGTGGCCTTGGAATCGTTGACGAAGAGGATGCGGCCCGACCGGGCCACGGTTTCCAGCCTGTGCGGAAGGCCCGGAAACGAATAGATCGCCTCGGCCACCGCTTGGGCATCCAGCCCCATGGACAGGGCCACCGCGAACGCCGCGGCGGCGTTCTGGGCGTTGTGGCGCCCGCGCAGCCCCGGTGCACGCTCGAGCAGGGCCACGCATTCCTTGCGGCCGCCGACATCGGCCCACATCCGGCCGCCGACCGCAAACACGCCCTTGCCCAGCGACGACCGCGCAGACACCGGGGTGACCTGCCCGCTCCCGCGGGTCTGGGTCAGCCACGAGCAGACCCCCCGCGACCAGTCGTCATCCACCCCGACCACGGCGGTGTCGTCGCTGCCCTGATTGCGGAAGATGCGTTTCTTGGCGGTGACGTAGTTCTCGATCCCGCCATGGCGGTCGAGGTGGTCGGGCGCGATGTTCAGGAACACCGCGGCATCACAGCGAAGGCTCTCGACCGGGTCAAGCTGGTAGGACGACAGCTCGAGCACATAGACTGCCCCGGCATGGGGTGCATCAAGGTCCAGAACGCCGCGGCCGATATTGCCCCCGACCCTGGCGTCCAGATTGCACGCCGAAAGGACGTGCCCGATCAGGGCCGTGGTGGTGGACTTGCCATTGGTGCCGGTGATGCCGACCACGCGCGGTCGCTGACGGGCCGGCAGGGCATTGATCGTGCGCGCGAACAGCTCGACATCGCCGATGATGGGCAGGTTGCAGTCCCGCGCCAGCTGCACCACCCGGTGCGGCCGCGGAAAGTGCAGCGGCACCCCGGGCGAAAGCACCAGCGCCGAATAACCGCGCCAGTCGCGGGCGTTAATGTCCTCGACCGGAATGCCGGCCTCGATCCCGCGCTCGCGCGCGGCGGCGTCATCGTCCCAGGCGTGCACCGTGGCCCCGCCGGCAATCAGCGCCCGCGCTGCGGCAATGCCGGTCCGGGCAAGGCCGAACAGGGCGACATGGCGTCCGCGGAACTCGGTGACGGGGATCACGGCAGCGACCTTTCGCGGCTCAGCGCAGCTTCAGCGTGGCAAGGCCGGCCAGGGCAAACACCACCGACAGGATCCAGAACCGCACCACCACCCGGGTTTCCGGCCAGCCGCGTTTCTGGAAATGGTGATGCAGGGGTGCCATCAGGAAGATGCGCTGGCCGGTTCCGGTCATCATCCGCGTTGCCTTGAACCATGTGGTCTGCAAGATCACCGAGAGCGCCTCGATCACGAACAGGCCACCAATGATCACCAGCGCGAATTCGTGCTTGGTGACCACCGCGACGATGCCCAGCATGCCGCCCAGGCCCAGCGAACCGGTGTCGCCCATGAACACCCGCGCCGGATAGGCGTTGTACCACAGAAAGCCCATGCCGGCGCCGATCATCGCCCCCAGCATGACCGCAACCTCGCCTGTGCCGGGCACGAAATTGATGCCCAGATACTCGGCAAAGACGATGTTGCCAGCCAGATAGGCGATCAGGGCGTAGGCCGCGCTGGCGAACATCATCGGCACGATGGCCAGCCCGTCCAGCCCATCGGTGAAGTTGACCGCGTTCGCCGCGCCCACCACCACGATCATGCCGAAGATGATGAAGAACGGGCCCAGCGCGATCACCACATTGTTGAAGAAGGGCACGGCGACCCCGCCCGCAAAGGCGTTGCTGGCCACCTCGGTGCGCGACAGCTCGGGTGCCAGCCCCGCCACCATCCGTGTCAGCGGCTCGAAGGCCGGCCCCCAGTCGGCATGGCCCAGCGTCGTATGCGCACCCTGCAGCATCACCACCACCGCGCAGGCGATGGCTGCGATCACGAACTCGGCCAGAAGCCGGACCTTGCCCGACACGCCGTCGGCCGACTGCTTGGTGACCTTGGCGTAATCATCGGTGAAGCCGATCACCGCATAGGTCGCGGTGACGAACAGGATGACCCAGATATAGGCGTTGCGCAGGTCGGCCCACAAAAGGGTCGCCGTGAACAGGCCCAGCCAGATCAGGAACCCGCCCATTGTGGGCGTGCCCTTCTTGGCCAGCTGGTCGGCCATCGAGAGGTC
The DNA here is from genome assembly GCA_002291875.1 of Hyphomonadaceae bacterium UBA1001. Classification (GTDB taxonomy): domain Bacteria; phylum Pseudomonadota; class Alphaproteobacteria; order Caulobacterales; family Aquidulcibacteraceae; genus UBA1001. The sequence goes on along the minus strand of DBAV01000105.1, from coordinate 12,593 downwards.
ACGGATGGGCTGGCCCTTGCCCTGGCGCACGCGCAACGCGTCGATGATGCGGTGGCCGAACACCACCGTGATCAGAAGCGCGGTGATGATCGCGCCGCCGGTGCGAAAGGTCAGGTACCGGAACAGGTTCCCGACCCCGCCATCGCCTCCCAGCCAGTTGGCCAGCTCGTACAGCATTCAACGGTCCCCCGATCGCGGGTCCATGGCGTCGAGGGCCGCCACCACCAGGCGCATCCGCGAGCCGTTCGACCCCTTCACCATGACGATGTCGCCAGCCCGGAGCGCCTCGGCCACCATCGGCGCCAAGGCAGCCGCATCGGGCGCCCACCCGCCCCGGCAGGCTGCTGGCAGGCTGTCCCACAATGCGCGCATCCGGGTGCCGGCGCAGAACACAAGGTCCAGCTTTGCCCATGCGATGGGTTCGGCCAGCCCGGCATGAAAGGCCATCTCGCCCTCCCCCAGTTCCAGCATGTCGCCCAGCGCCACGATCCGCCGTCCCCCCGGGCCCGGCACGCGCGCAGCGAGCGTATCGAACGCCGCCGCCATGGACACCGGATTGGCGTTGTAGGCTTCGTCGACCAGCACCACCGGCCCGTCCGGCAGCGCCAGCGTGCGGGTGGCGCCGCGCCCCTCGACGGCCTCTAGTGACTCCAGCCCCCTTATGCCCGCGGCCAACCCGGCACCCGACAGATGCGCAGCGGCCAGCACCGCCAGCCCATTCGACTCCCAGGTCACACCCGGCACCGGAATGGTCAGCGAAAAATGCTCACCGAATGCAACAACCTCGAGCCGCGTGGCGTCCGGGCCGCGCATGCGCCCCACAATGCGCAGGTCCGCATCGGCGCGGCCGCTGGCCGACCAGGTGACGATGCGGGCGGCAGCATAGGCCTCGGCCTGCCGCTGAAGAATGTCGGAATGGGGCGCGTCGAGGTTGTAGACCGCAGTGCCGCGCGGCTGGAGCCCCCCGAAGAGGTCGCCCTTTTCCATCGCGATGTTTGCAAGCGTGCCCAGGCTCTCGATGTGGGCCGGCGCGATCATGGTGACGATGGCCAAATGGGGGGCAACCTGGCGGGCCAGCGGCAGGATCTCGCCGCGATGGCTCATCCCCACCTCATAGACGCCGAAGGCGCTCTCCTGGGGTGTACGCGCCAGGGTCAGCGGCACCCCCCAATGGTTGTTGAAGCTCTTGACCGCCGCATGGGTCGGCCCGGCCAGCGCCAGGGCGCGCGCCACCGCCTCCTTGGTCGAGGTCTTGCCGACGCTGCCGGTGATGGCGATACGACACGCGGCCCGTTCGCGCGCCACAGCGCCCATGGCCACCAGCGCATCCAAGGTGTCGTTCACCCGGATCACCGGGCCTGCGACCGCCAGGTCCCGGCGCGCGCACAGCACACCTGCCGCCCCGCGGGCCAGGGCGGCCGGGATGAAGTCATGTCCATCGCGCTCGGCCACGAGCGGCACGAAAAGCTCGCCCGGCGCGATGGTCCGCGAGTCGATCGAGATGTCGCTCGCGTTGAAGCCCCCGTTCTCGGACAGGCCGGCGGTGGCGCGCACGATGTCGCGCGATATCCAGAGGCCGCGCGGATCAGGCATGCAGGCCGGCTCCGACCACACCGCCCGCGGCATGCAGCGCCGCTGCGGCCGCTTCCTGATCCGAGAACGGATGCACGACGGTGCCGACGATCTGGCCTGTCTCGTGGCCCTTGCCGGCGATCAGAAGACAGTCACCGGCCGTCAGCATGTTGACGGCGGCCCGGATTGCCTCGCCACGGTCGCCGATTTCCAGCGCTTCGGGCACCGCTTCCATGATCGCCGACCGGATGGCGGCGGCGTCCTCGGTGCGTGGATTGTCGTCGGTGACGATCACCACATCGCCATGCCGGCGCGCCACCTGGCCCATCAGGGGACGCTTGGTGCGGTCACGATCGCCGCCGCACCCGAACACCAGCACGATGCGGCCTGGCGCATGCGGCCGTGCGGCGCGCAGCAGCACGTCCAGGCCGTCCGGCGTGTGCGCATAGTCGACGAACACCTGCGCACCACTGGAGGTGGCGCCGACATGCTCGATCCGCCCGCGCACGGTGCGCAGCCGCTCCAGCCCGCCGATCACCGCCTCGATGTCCTCGCCCAGCGCCAGCGCCAGCGCCGCGGCGGTGACCGCATTCAGCGCCTGGAACTCACCGATCAGGGGCAGGTCGACCATGAAGGATCGGCCCTTCCACCGAAGGTCGAGGCGCTGGCCCGCAGGGCGCGGCCAGACCTCGACGATCTTCAGGTCGGTGGCCCGCCAGCCGCAGGTCACCAGCGACAGCCCCCGTTCAATGGCGCGGGCCTTGAAATCGGGGGCGGCAATGGCATCGACATTGACCACCGCCGGTGCGCCCCGCGGCACCAGGTCCCACAGGCGCAGCTTGGCCTGCCGATAGGCGTCCATGGTGCCGTGATAGTCCAGATGGTCCTGGGTCAGGTTGGTGAAGGCGCCGGCCGCCAGGCGCACCGCATCCAGCCTGTGCTGGTCCAGCCCGTGGCTCGAAGCCTCCATCGCGACATGCGTGACCCCCTGCCCCGCCAGCGCCTCCAGCGTCTGGTGGATGGCCACCGGGTCGGGCGTGGTGTGGCCCAGGTCGACCACGCCTTCGGGCCCGATCGCCCCCAGCGTCCCCAGGCTGGCCGCACGGCGCCCGGCATGGGTCCAGATCTGGCGCAGGAAATCGACCGTCGAGCTCTTGCCGTTCGTGCCGGTGACGGCTGCGATGGTTTGCGGCTGATGGGGGTGCAGCCGCGCAGCCGCACGCGCCAGCGCCAGTCTCGGCACCGCATCCACGATGTGGGGTATGCCCGGATCGGCCTTCAGGTCGCCGGCTGAGAGCACCGCCACCGCCCCGCGCCCGATGGCGTCGGCGACATGGTCGCGGCCATGTGCCTGCATGCCTGCCAGGGCCGCGAACACCGTGCCGGGCCGCACCCGCCGGCTGTCAGCCGTCACGCCTGACACAGCCAGTTCCGACGCGCTCTCGGGCACGCCTCTGTCGAACAGATCCGCGAGTTTCACCCTGGCGTCCCTTCAACGATGGGACCGTCGGCCGCCGTCCGCCGGGGCGTCACCCCGAGAACCGGGGCAATGCGGGTGACGATGCGTCCCACGGCCGGGGCGGCCACCGCGCCACCCGTCGACAGGTTGGCGTTGGCCGCAACCCGCTGGGGTTCGTCAAGCATCAGGAACACCACGAAGCGCGGCGCGCGGGCGGGGAACAGCCCGACAAACGAGGAAACCTGGCGATCGGGGTCATAGGTGCCGTCAGCGCGCTGCTTTTCGGCCGTTCCGGTCTTGCCGGCCACCTCATAGCCGGGCGCATCGGCGCGGATGCCGGTTCCGTCCGTCACCGTCTCGCGCATCATGCGCACCAGCGTTCGGGTCGTGGCGGGCGAGAAGACCTGGCGCGCGGGGGGTTCAAGGCCGTCCGGGCGGGCCAGCAGTCCGGGGCGCACCGCGCGGCCGTCATTGGCAAACACCGAAAACGCCTCGGCCAGGGCAAAGGCCGACACCGACACCCCGTGCCCATAGCCGATCGTGGCGACGCGGTCCGGCGTCCAGCGATCGGTGGCCGGCTGGATGGGCGCGGCCGCTTCGGCAAAGCCGCGCAGGGGACGATCCAGCAGGCCCAACTGACGCAGCATGGTGCGCTGGCGCGTCGCCCCGGCCCCCAGCGCCAGGCGCGCCGCGGCGGTATTGGACGACACGGCCAGCGCGCGGGCCAGTTCCAGCGGTCCCTCGACCGGGTTGAAATCCCGGATCGTCGATCCCGCCACCTGCAGCGGGTGCACCTCGATCAGTGCATCCTCGCCGACACGGCCGGCCTCGATTGCCTCGGCGAAGGTGAACACCTTGACCGTCGAGCCCATCTCGAAACGCTGGGTCAGGGCGCGGTTCAGCTTTTGATCGTCACTCGCGCGGTTGATCGCGTTCAGGTCGTGGGTCGGCCACGAGGCCAGCGCCAGCACCTCGCCCGACGCTGCCTCGACCACGATCGCAGCCCCGCCGAGGGCCGATGACCCCCGCGCCGCGCGTTCCAGTTCCTCCTCGACCGCATATTGCACCCGAACGTCGATCGACAGCGCGATGCGGGCCATCGACCCGGCCGCGCGCAATTCGGCGTCAAAGGCACGCTCGGCGCCGATCACGCCCCGCCCCTCGCGGTTCACAAAGCCGATCACATGGGCAGCCAGGGTGCCGCGCGGATAGACCCGGCGGGTGCTTTCCTCGAACACCACGCCTTCGGCCCCTGCTGCCAGGATGGCGGCACGCTGGCGCGGCGACACGTCCGCATGGACGATCACCTGCCCTAAACGGCGCTGGGAAAACCGGCGCATGGCCGCGGCGGTGTCGACGTCCGGCACGACGCTGGCGATGCGGCGCAGACTTTCGGCAGCATCGCGGGTCGCACGGACGTCCAGGAACAGGGTGTAGAAACGCAGCGAACGCGCCAGCAGTTCACCATTGCGGTCCACGAGGTCGGCGCGCACGGGCAAGGTGCGCTCGCGTTCGGCGCGGGCTTCGGCAGGCCGATCCGCCTCGGCAAAGACGGCCAGTCGCGCATGGCCCAATGCGACCAGCACAAATCCCGCCACCAGCCCCGTAGCCAGCAGCCGCACCCGTCGCCGGGCCTTCGGATCAGAGCGGTCCGGGTCGCCCGGCGTCCAGACCCTTCCGGTCATTGCGGCGGGCTGGTGGTGGCGTCGGCTCGACCCGGAAGGCGCGCGGCGCCGCCATCGGATGGCACGGCGGACAGCGAGGCACCCGTGCCGGTGGGTGTGCGCGCGGCCCACGCCATCCGCTCGGCTTCGTCCAGTGACACCCGCTGATCGGGCCTGGCGGGGATCATGCCCAGCTGTTCGCGCGCCAGACGCGCAATCCGTTCGGGGTCTTCGAGGCTGGCCAGCTCGGCTTCCAGCGTCATCACACGCTCGCGCGCGGCCTCACTTTCGCCGGTCAGCCGCTCGACCTCGGCGCGCAGGCGCTGGGTTTCGTCGCGCGTCGTGTAGAGCAGCACCAGCAGCGTCCCCAGCACGATCGCCAGGACACCGGTTGCCGCCCGCAGGATTGCCTGCATCTCAACTGCCTCCCAGCCGCGCCAGCGCGCCGATCCTTGCGTCGAGTCGGGGGTCGAGGTCGATTCCCTCGGTGGCGGGGGCGCTGGTGCGCACCGCATAGCGAAGCCGGGCCGAGCGGGCGCGGGGGTTCTCGGTGACTTCGGCCTCGCCAGGCGCGACGATCCCCCGCCGACCCGGCTCAAAGCTGGGCGTGCGCCGCGCGGTGATTTCGGGCAGATGGCGCGAAGTGCCGCCACCGGTCTGAAGCGTGCGCCCCGCCAGGAACGCCTTCACGATCCGGTCCTCGAGCGAATGGAACGACACCGCAACCAGACGCCCGCCGGGGGCCAGTACGCGCTCGGCCGCACAGAGCCCGCGCGCCACCTCGCCCAGCTCGTCATTGACGAAGATGCGCAGCGCCTGAAAGGTTCGGGTGGCGGGATGAATGCGCGAGGCGGGGTCGGGCGCGGCCGCGCGGACGATCTCGGCCAGGCGCGCGGTGGTGCGGATCGGCTCTTCGGCGCGGGCGGCGACGATGGCGCGCGCAATACGCCGGGCGCGGTGTTCCTCGCCGAAATCATGGATGATGTCGGCCAGATCCGACTCCGGCAGTCGTGCCACCGCGTCGGCTGCGGTAGGGCCGGTACGCGACATGCGCATGTCCAGCGGCGCATCGAACCGGAAGGAAAACCCCCGCTCGGGCGTGTCGAGCTGAAAGCTGGACACGCCAAAGTCGAACACCACGCCGTCGACCTGCCGCGCCCCGACGAAATCCAGCAGCCGTTCGATCGCCGAAAACGGGCCCTCGACGGGGATCACCCCACAGCACCACTCGGCCGCCATGCGGTTGGCACGGGCGATCGCCTCGGGATCGCGGTCGATGGCGATCACGCGGCAGTCGGCAGCCTCAAGGATCGCGCGGGTATAGCCTCCTCCGCCGAAGGTCGCATCGACATAGACCTTGCCGGGCTGGGGCGAGAGCGCGGCAATCGCCTCGCGCATCAGGACCGGGACGTGACCTTCGCTCATGAACCCGCTCCGGCATGCAGGAGGGCACGACGCTGCCCTGCCCGCTCGCGCGCCTCGGCGCGGCGCTGTTCCAGTCGGGCCGGGTTCCAGATCTCGAACCGCGGACCCAGTCCCACAAACGCAGCCTGCTCGGCCAGCCCGGCATGCATGCGCAGCGCCTCGGGCAGGACCATCCGGCCGGTCTGGTCAAAATCCAGCATGTGTGCGTCCCCGAAGATGGCGTGCTCGAAATCCTCGCGCAGTTCGCCGCCACCCCCATTGTCCAGCCGCCGCGCATAGCTCTCCAGCAGCGCCTGGCCCCCGCCCTCCAGGCACGGGCTGGGAAAGGACGGCCACACGAACACCGTGCGTGCACCCGACAGCGCAGCGCGAAAGACGGCCGGCACCGAGGTGCGCCCCTTCGCGTCAACGCCATTGATGTGGGTGCCTACGAACATCTGCTCCTGCTCTTTTCGGTGCGGCACGTGCCTGATGCCGCCGGGGGTGGGCTCGTCCATGCGCGCGCCGCGGCGTGATGATTTCGCACCGGCCGCGAACGGATCATCGTGGGATACAATGGGAAATCGTGGGCGGCAATCGCCGTTGGCGCGGAAAGCGTGGAAAAAACGCTGGACGCGGCCCTCGCGCGCCCTCACCCGTGCACGCCCGGATGTCACGCACCTGCCAAAGGCCAGCATGTCACGAACGCCTGTCATTGCCCTGCCCGCCATGGGCGTTCCCGCGACCGTCGAGCGCGATGGTGTCCGGCTTGCGGTGTGGGACCGCGGGCCGCGCAATGCGCCGCTGACCTTTGTGCTGCTGCACGGCTTTCCCGAAATTGCGTGGTCCTGGCGGCATCAGGTCGAGGGCCTCGCGGCCGCAGGCCACCGGGTGATCGCGTTCGACCAGCGCGGGTATGGCCAGAGCGACGCGCCCCAGCCGGTCGAGGCCTACGACATCGTGGCTCTGTGCGCAGACGTCGTGGCGGTCCTCGATGCCTGCGGCGCCGAACGCGCGGTCGTTGTCGGACACGATTGGGGCGGGCTGGTTGCCTGGCAGTTCGCCGAACGCCATCCTGGTCGGACACTGGGCGTGGCTGCGCTGAACACCCCCTATACGCGGCTGGCGCCCGAGGATCCGGTGGCGATCTATCGGCGGCGCTTTGGCCCCGGCCACTACATCGTCCAGTTCCAGGAGCCCGGCCGCGTCGAAGCCGTCCTTGACGCCGACATCGAGCGGGCAATGCGCTATTTCTTCCGCGACCCACGCGCGCCGGGCGGTGGCATGGCCGGGCTTGGCGACTTCCTGGGGGATTTTGCGGCAACCGCGCCGGGGCCGGTGGTGATCGACGAGGCCGCCCTTGAGGTCTATGCGCGTGCGTTCTCACGCCACGGGTTCGCCGGGCCGGTGAACTGGTATCGCAACTTCACCCGCAACTGGCATCTTTCGGCCGGCCTGCCCCAGCGGGTCGAAGCGCCGGCTCTGATGGTGATGGCCGAGAACGACCCTGTCCTGCCGCCCCGCGCCAGCGACGGGATGGAGAAATACGTCCCCGATCTCGAGCGCGTCCTGATCTGCGATTGCGGACACTGGACGCAGCAGGAGAAACCGGCTGAAACCACCGCCGCACTGCTCGATTGGGCCCAGCGCCGCCTTTCGCAGGCGCGCTCATCGGGCCCACCCGCCACGGAGACCCAATGAACACCAAGCGCCTCGGCCGCAGCGCCATCGTCGTGTCGGACATCTGCATGGGCACGATGACCTTCGGCTCACAGACCGACGAGGCCACCGCTCATCGCATCCTGGACCGCTGCGTGGATGCCGGCATCGACTTTTTCGACACCGCCGAGAACTATCCCGTCCCGCCCGACACCAAGTGGGCCGGCGTCACCGAGGAAATCCTCGGGCGCTGGATGAAGGGGCGCGACCGCTCATCGGTCATCATCGCCACCAAGGTGTGCGGGCCCAGCCATGGATGGATCCGGGGATCGCAGCGGGCGGGGCGGACAGCACTGGATCGCCACAACATCACCCGCGCGCTCGACGCCAGCCTGCGCCGCCTGCAGACCGATTATGTCGACCTGTACCAGACCCACTGGCCCGACCATGGGACGGCATGCGACGAAACACTGGAAACGCTGGATGACCTGGTCCGCGCGGGCAAGGTGCGCGTCATCGGCTGCTCGAACGAGACGACCTGGGGTCTGATGCGGGCCCTGCACACCTCCGAGCGACGCGGGGTGGCGCGCTATGAGACCATTCAGAACAATTTCGGCCTGCTGAACCGGCGCTTCGAGGACGAGCTTGCCCAGGCCTGCCGCCAGGAGGGTGTCAGCCTGATCCCGTATTCGCCGATCGCCGGCGGTGTGCTGTCGGGCAAGTACAATGACGGCGCACGTCCCGAGGGCGCCCGCTTTACCGCCTATATGGACATGACGGGGCGGCAGGCGGCCATGGCCCGCCGTTTTGTCAACGAGCGGACGCTGGCGGCGACGGCACGCCTTGCAGTCATCGCCCGCGAGGCGGGGATGAGCCCCGTCACCCTCGCCACCGCCTGGTCCAAGGGTCACGATTTCGTGGCCTCGACGAGTGTGGGCGTCAGCCGCGAAGACCAGCTGGACGAGATTTTTGCCGCCGCGGACGTCAAGCTGGGGCCCGACGTGCTGGACGCCATCAAGGCCGTCTCGCGCGAGATCCCCTATCCGATGGGATGAAATGGGCTTGACGATGCTGCCCGCGGGGGCAAGCAGACAGCCCCTTGCTGGAGGCCCCATTCGATGACTGCAACCCGGATCGGCGCGGAGGCCGCGCTGCGCGATCTGCCCCACTGGCATCCCGTCGAGGGCCGCGACGCCATCGCGCGCAGCCTGCGTTTCGCCGACTTCAAGGAGGCGTTTGCCTTCATGACGCGCGTCGCGCTGGAGGCCGAGCGCATGGATCACCACCCCGAATGGTCGAACGTCTATTCCCGGGTGGACATCGTGCTGACCACCCATGACAGCGGCGGCGTCACCGGCCTCGACGTGACGCTTGCCCGCTACATCAACGCGGCGGCCGAGTGATCGCAGGACAGCTGGCGCTGGTGACGCGTGCGTTGCCCGATGCGCATCGCACGACCGAGCGGCTGAGCGCGCGCGGGGTGCCGAGCCTGATCACACCGATGCTCGAGATCATCGCCGTGCCGCACGTCCTGCCGCCGCGTCAGGACTTTGACGCCCTTGTTCTGACCAGCGCCGCGGCAGTTCGCACGGTGGATACGACGGCGCTGGCGGGGTGCACGGCGCTGTGCGTCGGTGAGGGAACCGCCCGGGCCGCCGCAGCGGCCGGTCTGGACGTGATCCTCGATGCCGATGGCGACGCCCGGGCCCTGGCCCACGCCATCCAGAGCCGCTCGACGGGCGCCGGGCGGCGCCTGTTGCACCTGTCGGGTCGCACAATTGCCCAGGACATGCGGGCGCTGCTGGGCCCGCAAATCGAACTGAGGCGGATCGTCGTCTATGAAGCGCGCATGGTGACAGCACTGGACCAGGACCTGCGCGCGGCTCTGATGGCACGACGCGTGGCCGCGCTGACCCTTCATTCGCGCCGCGCCGCCAGCGCATTCGCTGCCCTGATCCGGCAGGCCGAGCTGGCCGATCACCTCACCGGCGCGGTTGCGGTTGCCATCACCGCAAGGGTGGCGCCGCCCATCGCCGACCTGTGCACCATTCGCGTTGCCTCCGAGCCGACGGACCGCGCGGTCGTGGACCTGGTGGCGTCGGTCTTCGGCATTGGCCGTGCCGGACCTGCGTCGAACGCTGACAGCTAGGCAGCGCAAGGTCTGCGGGTTAGGATGCCGTCCTGCAAGAGGCGGCATCAAGCTGTCCGGTGGGGATCGAGATGGACGAAACGACCAGGTCCGGGCCGGCGTCCGGGCACATCGAAGACGCGCCGGCTGCGGCCGACGACCCGTCGCCGACGCCCAAACCGGCAAGGCGCGGGATCGGTCCGGCGACCCTGGTGATGGCATGCGCGGTCACCGCGGTGGCTGGCGCCGGGCTGGCGCTTGCGGCTCAATCCTTTGTCGATGGCTTCACGGGCGTTTCGGCGCGGCTGGCCTCGCTCGAGAACCGCCTGACCGCCCCCGTGGGCGCGGGAGCGGCTGCCGCCCCGACCGGAGCCGTGGCGGTGGCCTCGGCCGACCCCGCCATGCCGGCGGGTGCGCAGCCAGGATACCTTCTGCAGCGGATCGAGGCGCTGCAACTGCAGACAGCCGAGCTCAGCCGACAGCTGTCAACGGCTTCGACCGCGGCGCAACTGGCGCAGGTCGAGGGGCGGGTGGACACTCTGGCGGCCGAGATTCCGGCCGTTGCCTCGATCCTTGAGTCCGGACGCGCCGCCCGTGCGGGGCTGGCGCTGGCAGCCGCGGATCAGGCGGGCCGGACCTCGGGGCCGTTCGTGGAGGCCTGGCAGGGGCTGGCCGCAGTTCTGCCCGACGACCCCAATGTCCAGGCGCTGAAGGTCCATGCCGCCACCGGCGCCCCGGGGCGCTCGGATCTGGCGGCGGCGTGGGCACGCATCCGGACCGCGGTTCTGGCCAGCGCCAACCGTGCAACGCCGGCGGGCGGCGTGCTGGGCGCGGTCGAACGCACGCTGGCCAGCCATGTCACGATTTCGCGTGTCGGAGACGCCACCGATCCCGGCGCGCTCGTGCTGGCAGCGGACGAGGCGATACGGCGCGGCGACCTGAACGCGGCCGTCGAGCGGCTATCGCGGCTGGACGGGGCGCCCGCGCGCGCCGTTGCGCCTTTCCTGGTCCAGGCCCGCGCCCGTCTCGAGATCGACGCGCGGCTTCAGGCCGTGCGCACCCGCCTCGCCGCGGCCGCAGGCTGAGGAGACGGCCCTATGCTAAAGATTTCCGTGATCGTGCTGGTCGGGGCGCTGGCGGTCCTCTGGGGCATGTCCAACGCGCAGGACCAGGGGCGTGTGCTGCTGGAGTGGTTCGGCTGGCGCATCGACTCCACCGCCCTCTTTGCCCTCATCGTGGGGATGATCGTGCTGGGGCTGGCCCTGCCTGTCCTCAAGCTGGCGGGATGGCTGATCGACGCGCCCGACCGCATCCTGCGGTTCTCGCGCCGCCAGCGCGAGCGCACCGCACACGCCAACCTGGCGCTGGGGCTGATCGCGGCCGAAGCCGGCGAGACCCGACGCGCATTCGAGCTGGTGGAGAAGGCCTCGAATGTGCTGGATGAGCCCCTGCTCAAGCCATTGCTGGAATTGCGGGCCGCCCAGTCGATCGGTGACCGCGCAGGTGCCGAGCGCGCCTTTGCCGCAATGCTGGCAGACAAGGAAACCGAATTGCTGGGCCGCAAGGGCCTTGCGATGGCGGCGCTGGAACGCGGCGAGGACGCCACCGCGCTGACCCATGCCGACGCGGCGCTGCGCATTTCGAAGCAGGCAGAATGGCCGTTTCGCCTCGTCTATGATCTGGCTGCGCGATCGGGCCAGTGGGACAAGGCGATCGACGCGGTCGAGGATGGGGTCAAGCGGAAGCTGATGCCCGAGGACGCCGGACGGCGCACCGTTGCCGTCCTGCTGGCCGCCAAGGCAGACGCCGAAGAAGCGGCCGGCCGGCTGGGCCAGGCCGCCGACATTGCCGAAAAGGCGCACCGGATGTCGCGCAATTTTCCGCCCGCCGCCGCCCTTGTCGCCCGCCTGCGCAATGCCGAGGGCCGGGGGCGCGAGGCCGCGCGCATCGTCGAGGATGCCTGGGCGGCACGCCCCCATCCGGCCTTGGCGCGGGCCTATCGCGACCTGATCGAGGACGAACCTCACGAGGATCGGGCCCAGCGGCTCGAACGGCTGGCCTCGGTGCGGCCCGACCATCGCGAGAGCCGCCTGCTGCAGGCCGAGGCGGCGCTGGAACGGCGCGACTTTGCCGCCGCGCTTGCGGCTCTGGACGATGCACGGCGCGAGGGTGCGACCTCGCGGATCTTCCTGTTCGCGGCCGCGGTGGCACAGTCGCGCGGGGATCCGATCGAGGCCCAGCGCCTGACAGGCCTTGCTGCGTCCGCCCCGCGCGAGCCAGACTGGTCCGACCTCGACCCTGATGGTCCGGCCTTTCTCTATACCACCGAAGACTGGGTGCGGCTGGCCAGGGCATGGGGCGAGCGCGAGGAACTGATCCACCCGCGCTTCGAGGGTGGTGCCCCCGACAGCACGCCCGCCGTCACGCGTGCAGCCACCGCCACGGGCACCGGGCTGGTGGTGGTCACGCCGACGTCCGGGCCCGGGCCGGCGATCAGCGATCCGGCAGGACGCCCGGCGGCCGCGGGATGACCTTGGCGCGCCGCGTCAGCAGCGGCGACCAGCCCCATTCCAGCACGGCTGCGATCGTGGCGAGCGAGGCGGTGCGGCCGCGCTGGCGCGCCTGACGCCGGGCCAAGAGCCGGGGTGTCTCGGCCACCCCCTCGGCCAACCCCGCCAGGGCAGGCCCGCCCCACCCGCGCACCATT
>DBAV01000084.1 GCA_002291875.1 Hyphomonadaceae bacterium UBA1001 | reverse complement strand
GCGGGCTCGCCGGTGCCCGGCGTGCCGGTGACGATGTTCGACTCGTTCGGGGCCTCGCCGCGCGAGGTGAGGTCCTCGATCGCGCGTGCCAGCTCCGCGGGCGTGACGATCCACACGCGGTTCACCTGGCCGAGCGCGTCGCGGGCGTAGACGACGCGACGCCGCGGGCCGAACTGCACCGGCAGCACGAGCGCGCCGGTGTCCGAGAAGATCCGGGTGCCCGGTGCAAAGACGATCGCCTCGCCGTCGAGGGTGCCCTGCGGGAAGACCCCGATCTCGATCCAGCCGACGCGGTAGCCGGCCGGGAAGATGCGTTGCTGTGCCGACGCGCGCCGCGCGACCGGGGCGACCGGGGCGGCGCCCAGCGCCGCCGCGGCCAGCCCGATCGCGGTCCAGTACACCTCGCGCTGGGTCAGGCACAGTGCGCACGGCGGATAGCCCAGGGCCTGAAAGACATGCGCCGTCGCCAGCAGGGCCGCCGAGACGGCCGCGGCCAGCGCCAGCCACGCCGGCGGGTCGAGCAGGCGGTCCATCAGGCGTGCGGTCGGAGCGGCGCGATCCATCCTTGTTCCATAAGCGCTTCACGCGGCCGGCGAAAGATGCCCCGGCGCCATGCCGCACCCCGTCAGGCACGCCGGATGGCCGATGGCGCGCCGGCCGGGCGGCATGTCAGGCGGGCCTGCCGCGCGGTGCTGGGAATAAATCCGCAGTCGGGGTCGTTTGCGCACGCGGAACGCGGACCATCTCTCCGCCGCACAAGGGGGAATACCATGCAGACCAGAACCAGCCATGTGGCTGCGCTCGCCGTCCTGGCGCTCGCGGCTGCGACGCCTGCGGCCATTGCCCAGGAAACGCCGCTGCGCGCCAATGTCGGCGGCATCGAACTGACCGCCAACGGCGCCATCTCGGTGCAGGGCGGGGTCTTCCGCGATGTCGAGACCGGCCAGTCCGACGAGGCCGGCGAGTGGGACGCCTCACTGCTGCTGAATGCCGAATACGTCGCCGACAACGGCCTCGTGTGGGGCCTTCGCGCCGAAGTGGACACCGGCGAGCGCGAGGCCGAGGACCTCCAGCGTGACGAGATCTATGCCTATCTGGCGGGCGGCTTTGGCCGGATCGAGCTGGGCGAGCAGGACGGTGCGGCCGACACCATCGCCCTCCATGCGCCGATCCTGGGCCTGGGCCAGGTGCGCGGCGACTTCGTGCGGTATACCGGGTCGGCGGCGCTGCTGACGCCGTTCGACACCCGTGACGCGCTGAAGATCGTGTACCTGTCGGCGCCGGTGCAGGGCTTTCGCTTCGGGGCCTCGTTCGCGCCCGAGGTCGAGTCGAACTCGTCCGATCCCAATCCGCGCCGCCGCACCCGCCAGGAGAACGGCTTTGAACTGGCTGCCGCCTATCAGGTGCCGGTCGGCGAATGGGCGCTGGGCGTCAGCGTGGCCTATGTCGGCGCCAGTGCCGACCCGATCACCGAGCGCGGCGACATCGAGAGCTGGAGCGTTGGGGCCGAGGCAGGGCGCGACCGCCTGACGGTCGGCGGGGCCTATGTCTGGCGCGGCGACTCGAACTCGCTGGTGCAGGGCCTGGACGAGAGCGAGTGGAATGCCGGGGTGGCCTGGCGCGAGGACAATTGGGGGGTTGCGGGCTCGTTCGCGCGCACCGAATCCACCGTCCTGACCAATACCCTGCTGGGTGTCGGCGGATTCCGCGAGCTGGGTGACTGGTGGGTGGTGCGCGCCGACCTGGTCGCCATCGAGGAAGAAACCGCGGCTGGCCGCACCGACGACGGTGTGGTCGCGCTTGCTGAACTTTCTTTCCGATTCTGACATGCGATAGGGAATAGGTCGGCGCTGGCGGTCGTTGGCTCTGTGTAATGACCGGGCATCCCCCCGGTCCCCGAACGAGGGAGACACGGACATGACCATCGCCGTCGGCGCCGACCGCCTTGCCCGCGCCAAGCGTGGCTTTACCACCCGCAACGTGCCGCCCTCGGCGATGACCCGCGTGTCCGCCGCCCCGCGCGCCCCCCAGGCCGGCGACCTCGTGCTGGCCCGTGTCACCGAGATCGGCCAGCACCGCACCGTCGAGCTGCCGACCAGCCGCAAGGCCACGCTGTTCCAGGGTGACGAGGTGGTCCTCGCCTATGGCAACCGTTATGCCCCCGACCAGTTCGAGGCCCTGGTGCCCGAGGATCTGGGCCCCTGCCACATGGCCGCCGCCGGCGGCGTCGCAGGCCGGGTCGTCCACGCCCACGCCAAGATGCACATGCCCACCGCCATCGAGCCGGTCGGGGTGTTCGTGCGGCCCGACGGGCGCGCGGTGAACCTGGCCGATTTCGCCCTGCCGACCATGCGCATGGCCCGCTCGGTACCGGCCATCGCGGTGGTGGGCGGCTCGATGAACGCCGGCAAGACCACCGCCGCAGCCGCCCTGGTGCACGGTCTGACGCGGGCCGGCCACCGTGTCGGCGCGGCCAAGCTGACCGGCACGGGTGCGGGCAATGATTCGGGCCTGATGCGCGACGCCGGTGCCGAACTGGTGCTGGACTTCACCGATGCGGGCCTGGCCACGACATACCGCACCCCCCACCGCGAGCTCGAGCGCTGTGTCGAGGTCCTGTCGGGTGCTCTGGTGTCGGCGCGGTGCGACGTGATGGTCTTCGAGATCGCCGATGGCCTTTTCCAGCAGGAAACCCGCTGGCTGGTCGAACAGTCGCGCGTGCTGCGCCAGGTGGTCAGCGGCTGGATGTATGCCGGCGAGAGCGCGGCCTCCGTGGTGGCAGGCGCGCAATGGCTGGAACAGCATGGCCTGGTGGTCGGCGTCAGCGGCGTCGCCTCGGCCTCGCCACTGGCCTGCCGCGAGATCGAGGCGGCGATCGGCATGACCTGCCTGACGCGTGAGGCGCTGTGGCAGCCCGAGACCGCACGCGGCCTGCTCCAGATGCTCGAGGTGGCACCCGCCCGGGTCGCAGCATGACACCGAGCCTCCTCGACCGCGGTCGGCGCCTGCCGGCCGCGGGCCTGGTCCTCGTGGCACTTCTGGAGACGGCCGCGCTGGCGGCGGCGGCGGCACTGGGAGGTGCCGCCGTTTCCGCCGTGATGCAGGGCGATGCCGCAGTGCCGGCCCTGCTGCCTGCCCTTGCGGCTGCGGCCGCGGCGGCGCTGGGGGCGGCGGGGCTGGCGGTGGCCCGCGCCGCCTTTGCCGAATGGTTCGGCATGTCGATCGCCACCGAGGTCCGCGAGCGCCTGGCCGACCATGCCATCGCCCGCGCGCGCGACGGCCGCGCCGCCTCGATCGGAGTGATGTCGGCGCGCATGGCCGGTGACCTCGTGGCGATCAAGGACTGGATGTCGGTCGGCATCAGCGACGCGATTGCCGCGGCGGCCGCGCTGATGGCGGGCCTGATGGTGCTGGTGTTCGTCGGCGGGCCGGCGGCCGGCGCCGCCGGGGCGGCCCTTCTGGCGGTCAATCTGGTGTTCCTGTTCGGCGCGGGCAAGCTGCTGGAACGCGCCTGGCTTGCAGTGAGGCGTGGTCGCGGGCGGGTGGCCGACGTGGTGGGCCATGTCACGCTGGGTGCGCGGGCGATTGCCCGGTTCCGCGCAGGCGCCCATGTGCTGCGCCGGCTGCGCCGCCGCTCGCAGGACCTGCAGGCGGCCAGCGTGCGTCAGCGGGCGCTGGCCACGGCCGCCCTTCTGCCCTCGGCCATCACCCTGCCGGCGGTGGTGGCACTGGCCGTGGTGTTCGGATCGGCGGGCCTGCTGGCGCCGCAGGGGCTGGCGGCCTGGACGTCGGTGCTGTTCGGGGCGGGCCTTCTGGCCGGCGGGCTGGCCGGGCTGGGCCGGGCCAGCGACGCGCTGGCCGCCTTCCGGGTGGCCGATGCACGGCTGGGGGTGCTTCAGGCACAGGCGACCGCGGGCGCGGCGGCGACGGCCGACACCGACCCGGTGCTGGCGCTGGCCGCGCCCGGCGAGGTGCGCCATGTCGAGATCGATCGCGACGGGCTGACCCTCGGGCGTTTGCAGTCGCTGGCCGACACCCTGCCCGATGGCCGCACGGTGTCGCTGGTGGCGCCGGACCTGCCGCTGCTGAACGCCAGCGTAAGGCGCAATCTGGCACCTTCGGGATCGCAGGCCGCACGCGCGCGCATCGCCGATGCGCTGATGCTGGCCGGGCTGGACCCCGCGGCCTGGCCCGAAGGGCGCCGGATCGATCCGCTGGACCCTGCCGCCGACCCGATGGCCCTGGCCCGGTTGCGGCTGGCGCGGGCGATTGCAGCGCGCCCGGGGGTGATCGTGGTGGCCGACCCCATGCTGCTGTTCGACGGCGACCTGGACCGGCACCTTGCGAACCTGGCCGACACCCACGCCGTCGCGGTGATCTGCGCGCGCCCGCCGCCACCCGGGACGGGCATCTGAGACCGCCCGGGACGGGACTGGCGCGGTGCGAATGCCCGCCGGGTGCGAGGGTTACAGAAGGCGCGTGAAGTCGGCTTCCAGGGCGTCCCACGGCGTCCAGTGCACCCCGCTGAGCAGGTATTCCAGCTCGGGGCGAAGGGTGGCCGCATCCAGGCGCACCGGCAGGATGCGCTTGCTGAACTGGTCGGCCAGCGACACCTCGCGCAGGACATGGGCGCTCTGGTTCGAGGCCTCGGTCAGCAGCAGCACGCAATGGCTGGCGTTGCGGATCGCCTGCATGATCTCGGCGCGATAATCGTGCCCGGCCCGCACGTCGCGCGGGGCGATCCAGCAGCGGGCCCGTCCCGACCCTTCCAGCCCCGCGACCATCTGCATGGCGCGCGCACCATCGACCGCGGCATGGCTGACGAAGACCACCGGCAGGGCCGTGCCGTCGGCTGCGGCAGCGCGGGGCGGCGGCGCGGCGTCGAGCCAGGGGCCGGCGAGGCGCACATGCACACGCTCGGGCAGGGTGCGGATCACCTCGCTGGGGCGGCCGGGGCTGATGGTCAGCACCACCGCCCCGTCGGCCGCCGCCGCAACTCCCAGATCCATGCCGACCCGTCCTGCTGCGGCGGTGTTGCTGGCCATGCGGAAGGTGAAGGCGCCGATGTCGCGCCGCAGGGCCCAGCGATCCTGCGGGCCCTCGAGGATACGCACGGGCAGTTCGGTCTGGGCGTCACGCAGGGTGGGGATGGTGCGGCGCGTGACCGCCGGCAGTGTCGCGCCCGCCTCGAACAGCGGATGCAGATTTCCCGCTTCGTCCTCGACCCACAGCGCGCGTGCGAGGGTTGGCGCAGGGGCCAGGCCGCCGGCGGCGGTGTCGGCGTCGCGCAGGCGCACCCGCGCCTCCTCGCTGGTGCCGATGCGCAGGCCGGCATCGGTGCGGGTCGAGGTGTCCACGGCCGACACCGCAAGCGTTCCCTCGGCGTCGACCGTGACCGAAACCTCGATCTGCGGCGTGCCCGCCGGGGCTGGCGCGATCCCTTCCAGGTCGAAGCGGCCAAGGCGGCGCGCGGGCTGGCCCGCACCGGACCGGCCCTGGGCCAGCACGATGGTGACGGCCCTCTGGTTGTCCTCGGCGGTCGAGAAGACCTGGCGGGTGGTGCAGGGAATGCATTCCCCGCCCAGCAGCAGGGGCGTCAGCACCCCGCCCAGCGTCTCGATGCCGATGTCCTCGGCCAGAACCCAGCGTGGCATGGTGCCTCCGGCGAGGGGGCCCTAGCGCACGATCTCGAAGCGGCCGCTATTGCCCTCGACCGAGAAGGTTCCGGTGACGCGCCGGCCGGTGGGCTCGATCCGGCCGGTATAGGCGACGCTGTGGGTCTGCCCGCCCGAGCCGTCATAGGTCTTGGTGAAGGTGACGCGGTCCCCGCTCACCGTGCCGCGGATGGTCGAGGTCAGGAACAGCACGTCGGTGGCATCGCCAAAGGTGTTGACCTCGACGACGGTGCCGGTGAGGCGGTTGCCGTCCTGCTGCAGCGTCATCGCGAAGGTGTTCACGTCCGCCCCGTTGGTGCTGATATAGCCGCCCTCCCACCGGCCGCTGAGATTGGCGGCCTGCTGGGCCAGCGCGGTGGGTGCGGTGACCAGCACGGCCGGGCCGAGCGTGGCAAGGGCGAGCGCGATCGCGCCGATCATGCGTTTCATGGGGTGTCCCTCCCTGGAGCGGGGATACAGCGGCCTTGCGCCGCCGCGGTCAAGCCCCTGCGCGCGGTGTGGGTGTGCAAGGGGGCGTGCCCGCCTTTCGGCCGCGCCCGCGGCGGGCGGGAGAGACGGCCCCTGTCAGCCCGCCATCAGCAGGGCCGCATGCAGGCCCAGGGCGGCAATCAGGGCGACCGACATGGCGATTTCGGCCTGGCGCTCGCGCGGGCCCATGCGGGCCAGATAGCTGCGCCGCATCGGCCAGGTCAGGTGCAGCACGCTGTCGATCGCCAGCGCCGCGGCCAGCGCCAACGCCGCACCCGAATGCCCGGCGAACAGCATCACCATCGACACCACCAGCAGCCCGCACGACAGCAGCGTGGCGGGCAGGCGTGGGCCGTCGATCCACGACCGCACCATGGCGATGGTGCGCGCCACCTCGCCCTCGTCCATGCCCATCGCCTTGCGGGCGGCCCCGTCGCGGGCGATGGCGGCGGTCAGCAGCGTGCTGGAGGACAAGAGCAGATAGAGTCCCGTGATCACCATGATCGACACGGTGGCCAGATTCATCAGCACGGCACTCTCGACCATAAGGCACTGCTCCGAAAAAGGGGTCGCGACGGGACACCGGGCCATGTGGCCCCGCGCCGGTTTGGGCCGGACGCATCCGGTTCCCGGGTAACTGCGATTTTCGGCAGGATTACGCCCGAAGCGGCGCGGTGTGCAACCGCTCACACGTCCAGCAGCAGCCGCTCGGGGTCTTCGAGGTTTTCCTTGACCCGGACCAGGAAGGTCACCGCCTCCTTGCCGTCGACGATGCGGTGGTCATAGCTGAGCGCCAGATACATCATCGGCCGGATCACCACCTGGCCGTTCAGCGCCATCGGCCGGTCCTGGATCTTGTGCATGCCCAGGATCCCCGACTGGGGCGCGTTCAGGATGGGGGTGGACATCAGCGATCCATAGACCCCGCCATTCGAGATGGTGAAGGTTGCCCCCTGCATGTCCGCCATCGACAGCTGGCCGTCACGGGCCTTGGCGCCCAGCTCGGCAATGCCCTTTTCGATCTCTGCCAGCGAGCGGGTGTCGGCGTCGCGCAGCACCGGCACCACCAGGCCACGGTCGGTGCCCACGGCCACGCCGATGTCATAGAAGTTCTTGTAGATGATGTCGGTGCCGTCGATCTCGGCATTGACGGCGGGCACGTCCTGAAGGGCGGCCACGCACGCCTTCACGAAAAAGCTCATGAAGCCCAGCTTTACGCCGTGACGCTTTTCGAAGGCGTCCTTGAACCGGGTCCGGAAGGCCATCACCGCCGTCATGTCCGCCTCGTTGAAGGTGGTCAGCATGGCGGCGTTGTTCTGGGCCTCCTTGAGGCGGCGCGCGATGGTCTGACGCAGGCGCGTCATCGGCACGCGCTCCTCGCGGGTATCGAGGGCGCGCGGGGCGGCGGGCTGGGCCACAGCGGTCGCCACCGCCACCGGCGCGGCATTGATGGCCGCCAGGGCATCGCCCTTGGTGATCCGCCCGTCACGCCCGCTGCCGGCGATGGAGGCAGGTTCCAGCCGGTTCTCGGCGACGATGCGCTGGACCGAAGGGGGCATGACCTCTCCAGCCCCACCACGGGCCGGGGCGGGGGTCGCCGCCGGAGCTTGGGTTTGGGCCTGGGCCGGCTGGGCAGGGGCGCCCGCCGCGCCGGCGCCGGCCGCAAAGCGCGCCACTGCCTGTCCGGGCTTTACGGTCGTGCCTTCGGCGACGAGGGTCTGGGCAATCGCGCCGTCGGCGGGCGCAGGGATTTCGACGGCCACCTTGTCGGTTTCGATCTCGGCAATCGGGTCGCCCGCCTTCACCGCCTCGCCCGGCTTCTTCAGCCATTTCGCCAGGGTGCCTTCGGCGACACTCTCGCCCATCGTCGGCACCGTCACCTCGAGGGTTGCGCCCGACGCCGAGCCGGATGCCGTCGCCGCCGCTGGGGCCGCCGGGGCCGGGGCTGCGGCACCCTTGGCACCGCCCGAACCCTTGCCGGCCGGCTGGGCCGTGGCGCCCTTTTCGGCGATGCGTCCCAAAAGCGCTCCGATCTGCACGTTGGCACCCTCCGCCGCCACGATGTCGCTCAGCACGCCGGCCTCGGGTGCGGACACCTCGAGCGCCACCTTGTCGGTTTCCAGCTCGACCAGCACCTCATCCTTGGCCACCGCCTCGCCCGCCTTGCGCCGCCACTTGCCCACGGTGGCCTCGCTCACCGATTCTCCAAGGGCCGGCACCACGATGTCGATCATTCGTCCTGTCTCCTCGCCGGCCCGGACGGCGCGGCGTTGCGTGCGTTTGCTCACCCTGGCCTCCTGGCCTCAGGCGAAGGCGTCGTTGAGGAAAGCCTCGAGCTCGCGGGTGTGCTTGGCCATCAGGCCCGCCGCCGTCGAGGCCGAAGCCGGGCGGCCGACATAACGCGCCCGCCTTGCCTTGGCACCGATCCGGTCCAGCACCCACTCGATATTGGGTTCCATGAAGAAGAAGGCGCCCATGTTCTTGGGCTCTTCCTGGCACCACACGATGTCGGCGTGCTTGAAGCGCTCGAGCTCCTTCATCAGCGACTTGGCCGGGAAGGGATAGAACTGCTCGACGCGCATCAGGTACACGTCGCGGATGCCCCGTTTCTCGCGTTCTTCCAGCAGGTCATAATAGACCTTGCCCGAACACAGCACCACGCGCCGCACCTTGGCATCGCCCACCAGCTCGATGGTCGAGCCCTTGCGGTACTCGGCATCGTCCCACAGCACGCGGTGGAAGGACGAGCCCGGCCCAAGCTCGGTCAGGGTCGATTTCGCACGCGGGTGGCGCAGCAGCGATTTCGGCGTCATCACGATCAGCGGCTTGCGGAAGGTACGGTGCACCTGACGCCGCAGGGCGTGGAAATAGTTGGCCGGGGTGGTGCAGTTGACCACCTGCATGTTGTCCTCGGCGCACATCTGCAGATAGCGCTCGAGCCGGGCCGAGGAGTGCTCGGGGCCCTGGCCCTCATAGCCGTGCGGCAGCATCATCACCAGGCCCGACATCCGCAGCCATTTGCGTTCGCCCGAGCTGATGAACTGGTCCACCACCACCTGGGCGCCATTGGCAAAGTCGCCGAACTGGGCCTCCCACATCACCAAAGTGTTCGGCGCCGCCAGGCTGTAGCCATACTCAAAGCCCAGCACCGCCTCTTCGGACAGCAGCGAGTCGATCACCTCGTACTGGGCCTGTCCTTTGCGGATGTTGGCCAGCGGGGTGTAGCGTGCCTCACTGGTCTGGTCGATCAGATGCGAGTGGCGGTGCGAGAAGGTGCCGCGGCAGCTGTCCTGCCCCGACAGGCGCACAGGAAAGCCCTCGTCCAGCAGGGTGCCGAACGCCAGATGCTCGGCCATGCCCCAGTCCAGCCCCTCGCCCGCCTCGATGGTCTTGCGCCGCCCCTCGATGACGCGGGCCACGGTCTTGTGGACGTCGAACCCCTCGGGGATTTCGGTCAGGCGCAGGCCGATCTCGCGCAGCCTCTCGATGGACACGGCGGTCTGGCCGCGCCGCTCGTCGTCGTCGGGCAGGCCCAGCCCCGACCACGCACCGTCCAGCCAGTCGGCCTTGTTGGCACGGTAGGCCTTGCCGGCCTCGAACTCGGCGTCGAGGAAGGCCTCGAACTCGGCCACCATGGCATCGACCTGGTCCTGGGAGAGCACCCCCTCGCCGACCAGCCGCCGCGCATAGATTTCGCGGGTGGACGGCAGGTCCCTGATCTTCCGGTACATCACCGGCTGGGTCATCGTCGGGTCGTCGCCCTCGTTGTGACCGAACCTGCGATAGCAGAACATGTCGATCACCACGTCCTTGGCGAACTTCTGGCGGAACTCGGTCGCCACCTTGGCCGCAAAGGTCACCGCCTCGGGGTCGTCGCCATTCACGTGCAGGATCGGCGCCTGCACCATCAGCGCCACGTCCGACGGATAGGGCGAGGAGCGCGAATAGTGCGGCGCGGTGGTAAAGCCGATCTGGTTGTTGACGATGAAATGGATCGTCCCGCCGGTGCGATACCCCTTCAGCCCTGACAAGGCGAAGCATTCGGCCACCACGCCCTGGCCGGCAAAGGCGGCATCGCCGTGGATCAGCAGCGGCAGCACCCGGGTGCGCAGCCGCATCAGGTCGATCTCGGGATGGGCGACGATGTCTTCCTGCTGCTTGGCGCGCGCCTTGCCCAGAACGACCGGATTGACGATCTCGAGGTGGGACGGGTTGGCGGTCAGCGACAGGTGCACCTCATTGCCGTCGAACGCGCGGTCGGAAGAGGCACCCATGTGGTATTTCACATCGCCCGAGCCCTCGACGTCGGACGGCAGGCTGGAGCCACCCTGGAACTCGTGGAAGATGGCGCGGTAGGGCTTGCCCATCACCGCCGCCAGCATGTTCAGCCGCCCCCGGTGGGCCATGCCCAGCACGATCTCGTCCACGCCCAGCGCGCCGCCGCGCTTGATGATCTGCTCCATGGCGGGGATCATCGCCTCGCCGCCATCGAGGCCGAACCGCTTGGTGCCGGGGAAGCGCTTGTGCAGGAAGCGCTCCCAGGTCTCGGCCTCGACCAGCTTGCGCAGGATCGCCACCTTGCCCTCGGGCGTGAAGGATACCTGCTTGTCGGGGCCCTCGATGCGCTCCTGGATCCAGGCCTTCTGCTCGGGGTCCGAGATGTGCATGAACTCGACGCCGACCGTGCCGCAATAGGTGCGGCGCAGGATGTCCACCATCTGGGTGACGGTGGCCGTCTCGAGGCCCAGCACATGGTCGATGAAGATCGGTCGGTTCATGTCGTCCGGCCCGAAGCCATAGGTCGAAGGCAGCAGCTCGGCGTGGACCTCGGGCTCCTTCAGGCCCAGCGGATCGAGCTGGGCCTCGAGATGGCCGCGCATGCGAAAGGCGCGGATCATCATCAGCGCGCGCACGCTGTCCTTGGTGGCCTGCTGGATGTCGGCCGCCGAGGGCGGGGCCAGCTGGAGCTGGGCCTTGGCCTCGCCCAGCTTCTTCTCGACCTTCTTGCCGATGGCGCTCTCGAGCGCCGCCCAGTTGCCGTCCAGCAGCGCGGTGGCTTCGGTGGCGGGCACCGCCTGCCAGCCCTTGCGCTTCCACGACGGACCCTCGGCAGCCTTTTGCACGGCGGCCGGCGCATCGGCCAGGCGGGCAAAGAAGTCCGCCCAGCTGGCATCGACACTGGTCGGGTCGCGGCGCCAGCGTTCGTGCAGGTCCTCGACGAAGGCGGCATTGGCGCCATACAGGAACGAGGTTTCCAGGAAAGCGTCGTTCGAGATCTTGCGACCGCCGTCGGCCATACTGCAATCCACCTTGTCAGGGGCCGGCGCACCCCCGCCGGCGGTTCACCATGGTTCGGCGTGCACATAGCGATGTTCGCCCGCGTCGTCACCCGTCGCAGGACGTTCGGTCGCGCGCCTTTCGCAGCAGTTTCGCTGGCTCAGCGGGTGGCAATCGGCCTCATCGGCGCGCGGTGCACAGTGTGTCGAAACGCGCACAGGCGCGTGCACCCGCGCCCCCGTCGCGCGTGCGCCATTTCCCGGCGCAGCCCTGCCACAGACGGGTCAGAGCGAGCGGTCGCGCATCACCTTGCGCACCTTGCGCACGGCGTTGTCGCGGCGCAGGCGTGACAGGTGGTCGATGAACAGCACCCCTTCGAGATGGTCCATCTCGTGCTGGATGCAGGTCGCATAAAGACCGTCTGCCCATTCCTCGACCGGCTGGCCGTGATAGTCCAGATAGCGCAGCCGCACCCGGGCAGGGCGCTTCACCTCGTCATAGTATTCCGGCACCGACAGGCAGCCCTCTTCATAGGGCGCCAGTTCGTCCGAGCTTTCCAGGATTTCGGGGTTCACGAAATAGCGCGGAGCCTTGGGCTCGTCGCCGCGGGCCAGGTCCATCACGATCACCCGCTTGGGCACGCCGATCTGGATCGCCGCCAAGCCTATTCCGGGGGCCGCGTACATGGTCTTGAGCATGTCGTCCATCAGCGCGCGCGTTTCGTCCGTGACGGCCTCGACGGGCGTGGACACCTGCTTCAGCAGGGGGTTCGGGACAGTGAGGATCGGACGGACAGCCATCAGCAGCACCTATGGCGCGGCGGGCCGGGATTCAAGCCGGACCTGCGGCGGTGTCAGCTGGGCCGGCGGCGCGTCGTGCCGGCCCTGGACGCAGGGCGTCTTGACCCGCCGGGCGCCGGGGATGACGCCGAGCCCGCCTTCGAACCCGCCTTCG
>DBAV01000130.1 GCA_002291875.1 Hyphomonadaceae bacterium UBA1001 | reverse complement strand
GCCCGCGCGCTCGACCTCCGCGCGGGCGCGCTGGCGTGGGGTCTGGGATGGGCCAGCGCCGCAGAGATCGACGCGCTGAACATCCGCCGCGCCACCCACCTGGCCATGCGGCGCGCGATCGAGGCGCTGGGGGTGGTTCCAGCGCTGTGCCTGATCGACGGCAATGATGCACCGGCGCTGGACGTGGCTGCACGGGCCATTGTCCGAGGCGATGCGACCGAACCGGCGATCTCGGCGGCCTCGATCCTGGCCAAGACCGCACGCGACGCCTTCATGGTCGAGGCGGCTTTCGCCCACCCGGGCTATGGCTTCGAGCGTCACAAGGGGTATGGCGTGCCCGCCCACGCCCGTGCGTTGGCAGAACTGGGCCCGTGTGCGCTGCACCGGCGCAGCTTTGCCCCCGTCCGCGCCGCGATCGCCGCGCGCGGCCGGGCCTGAGGCCATTCGGGACAGGGCGCTGGACCACGCGCACCCTTCAGGGGTTTTCGGCAGTGTCACCAAAGCGTTCAAGCAGTCGGCGCAGATAGGCGCGTTCCTCTTCGGGCCGCCGCGGATCGGCGGCGCGCCGGCGCAGGTCCTCGAGGATTTCGCGTGCTCGCTGCGGGTCGATGCGGTCGGGCACGCGCACGTCCTCGCCGCCATCGGTGGCAGCGGTCGAACCCTGGCGGCCCAGCGGATCGCGTGAACCCTGCGCCCCCTCGGCCCGAGACGGTGCGGGCGTGTCGCCGCGCATGTCGCGCGCAGCGCTGCGCAGGGCCCCGAGCGCCTGGTCCTGTGCCGCCTCGGCCCCGCGCGCATCGCCCTCCTCCAGCGCGCGCTGGGCCTCGCGCATGCGTTCGATGGCATCGCCCAGCGGGTCGCCGGCCTCGGAATCGCGCGGGCCCATGCCCTGGCGCAGCGTTTCGAGGCGATCGGCCAGGGCGCCCTGGCGGCCGGCCGCGTCACCGCCCGGCGTCCGTCCCTCATTGCCTGCACGGAAACTCTCGTCGCGCAGTGCGCGCTGCTCGGCCATCGCACCTGCCAGCGCCTCGCCGGGCGAGCCGCCGCCCGCCCCGCCGCCGGCACTGACCTGCCCCTGCTCGCCGCCCTCACCGCCCTCGCCGGTCCGCACCTCCATGTTGTCGATCAGGCCCTGCAACTGCTCCAAAAGCTGCATCGCATCGGCGGCGTCACCCTGCTCGGCGGCTGCCTGGGCGTCGGCCAGCAATTGTTCGAGGTCCATGGCATCGAGTTCGCGCGCCTGGCCCGGGTCCACGCCGTCGGGCGGCGGTTCGGCGCCCTCGGCCTGTTCGGCCAGAGCCTGCAGGTGCGCGGCCATGGCCTGGCGCACGGCATCCGCCAGCTCGCGGATCTCCTCGGGCGAGGCGCCGCGCGCGGCAGCCTCGCGCAGCCGGGACATGGCCTGTTCCAGCGCGGAGGCGGTGTCGGCCGCCGCCCCGAACTCGGCACGCTCGGCGATGTCCCACAGCAGGTCCGCCACCCGCGCGGTATCGGCGTGATCGCGGGCCGCCTCCAGCATGAAGCGCGCGGTGGCCAGGCCGAACCAGACCGGGGCGTCGGTGAAATAGCCTTCGGGGCGCGCAGTCAGCGCCACCAGCAGGGCATGGGCGCGATGCACGCCTTCGGGCGCGCGCGACAGCCGGTTGTCGGGTGTCACCAGGGCCGGCCCGCGCGGAATGGCTTCGGGCAGCAGCGTCGGCGGCACCGGCGCGGGCAAAAAGGGCCGCGCCTCGCGCACTAGGGCGGCGCGGATTTCCAGCGCAGCGCGCGCCAGCGGCTGGGTGGGCGCGCGTTCGGGCAGATGCAGCCGCACCGGTTCGGATCGGCCGACCTGACCGGGACCATCGCGCACCAGCATGCGCACATCGACCTCGAGGCCGGCAAAGGGATGGCGGGTCAGGTCCACCCGCGAGCGCACCTCGGGCGCTCGCGGGTCGCCTTCCATCGTGACCGGCACCTCGGCGGTGGTCACGGCCGCCAGGCCCGGCGGCGGGGCCACCAGGGTCAGCTCCAGCGCCGCGCCGATGATGCCCAGATCGTCCTGACCCGACCACGCAAAGTCCAGCCCCTCGCGCGCGCCGCGGGTCGGGGTGCGCGTAAAGGCCACCGTCGGGGGCGCGTCGGTCGCCACACGCAGCGGCCAGCTGGCCAGGGTGCCCAGCCGGTGCACCTCGACCCGGCCGGACCCGCTGCCCAGACGGATGCGCCCTTCCCACGCCCCGTCCTCGGCCCGGCTCATGACCACGCGCGACTGTCCGCCCGGCCCTGTCCATCGCAGGACGGGCGGCGCGACCGGGCCGACCAGGCGGACAGACACCTCGGCCGCGGGGGGCAGGTCGATCCGACCGGGCCCGAACCGCAGGCCCAGGACCGCAATGTCGCCCGAGGGGTCCGAGAGCTGGCGCGGAGCCTCGTCGACATAGTCGGGCGGGACGGCCCACGCCTCCATCAGCAGCGGGCCATCCCCGAACAGCGCACCGATGCGCGGATCCAGCGCGGACAGGGTGGCGCGCGCACCACCCGGCGCCAGCGCGACCGCCGTCATCGCGGCCACCACGGATAATGCGATGGCGCCGACCATCAGCCGCACACGGCCCGGCGCCAGCGCCGTCCGCAGCAGCGTCCGCCCAAGATCGGGCGCCGGCAGACGCGACACCGCCGCGACCGCGGCCGACAGCGAAGCCTGCCAGAGCCGCTCGGAAATGGGGTCCGCGCCCTGGGGACGGTCGTCCAGCGGGGCGATCAGGCCGGGCTCCAGGCCCTGGTCCGCCTCGAGGCGCCGACGCGCCGCCTCCGGGCCCGGGGCAGGCACGCGCGCCACGCGCCAGATGCCCCATCCCAGCACCGCCACACCGCCCAGCGCACACAGCGCCTGCGCCCAATGCGGCAGCAGGGCCACAAGGCCCCAGCCATGAAGTGCAAGCGAAACCGCCAGGACAAGCATTGGCAGCAAGGCCGCCTCGAGCCGGCCTTGCGCCCGCACAAGGCGTGCCTGCGCCCTCAGTCTTGCCCGCGCGGCCTCGATCGCGGCCGCATCGGCCGGCGCAGGCAGCGCCGGTGCGATGAAGCCGTCCGCGCTCATCCCGCCAGGTCCGCCCCAAGCGGCTCGGGGGTCGGCGAAAGCCAGGCTGGCAGGCGTTCCAGGGCCATCATCTCCTCGACGTCGACGCGCCGGCGCACCACCTCGAAGCGGTCGCCCCGGACCAGCACCTCGGGCACCAGTGCGCGGCTGTTGTAGGTCGAACCCATGGTCGCGCCATAGGCTCCGGCGGTCATGAAGGCCACCAGATCGCCCGCCTCCATCGGCGGCAGCAGGCGATCGCGCGCGAAGGTGTCGCCGGTTTCGCAGACCGGCCCCACCACGTCATGGGGCAGGCGCGCGGCGGTGGAGGGCGCGCGCACCGGCACGATGTCATGGAAGGCGTCATAGAGCGCGGGGCGCAGCAGGTCGTTCATCGCCGCGTCCAGCACCAGAAAGCGGCGGTCGACGCGGGCATGGACGTGGATCACGCGCGCCATCAGGATGCCGGCATTGCCGGCGATCAGGCGCCCGGGCTCAAAGGCCAGCTGGACACCCAGCCCGCGCGTGACCTCCTGGACCATGGCGCCATACTCGGCCGGGCCGGGCAGCGCCATCTCGTCCTGATAGGGCACACCCAGGCCGCCGCCCAGGTCCAGCCGCGCCACCGAAAGCCCCTGCGCGCGCAGCCCGCGCACAAGATCCACCAGGGTCTCGAACGCGCGCCGCAGCGGGCCGAGATCGGTGATCTGGCTGCCGATGTGACAGGCAATGCCCATGGGCCGGACGCCCTGCAGGGCATGGGCGCGGGCATAGATGGCGCGCGCCTCGTCCAGGCCGACGCCGAACTTGGATTCCGCGCCACCGGTCGAGATCTTGTCATGGCCCCCCGCCCCGATACCCGGATTGACGCGGATGGCGATGTCCTGACGCAGGCCGCGTGCGCGTGCCACCGCATCCAGCGCCTCGAGTTCGGGGGGGCTTTCGACATTGATCTGATGCACGCCGGTGGTGACGGCAAAGTCCAGCTCGTCGCGGGTCTTGCCGACGCCGGCAAACAGGATGCGCCCGGGCGGAATGCCCGCGGCCAGCGCGCGGCGGATCTCGCCCGCCGATACGGTGTCCGCCCCTGCCCCCATGCGCGCGATCGTCGAGAGCACGGCCAGATTGGGATTGGCCTTGACCGCGAAGGCCACCAGCGCGTCCTGGCCGACCGCCTCGCGGAACACACGGACATGACGTTCCAGGGTGGCGGACGAATACACATAGGCCGGGGTCCCGACCGCCTGGGCGATGTCGGCCAGCGGCACGTCCTCGCACAGCATAAGGCCGCCTTCGGTGCGGAAATGGTGCATCGGGCTTCCTTGGAAATCAGGCGGGCGGGGAGGCCGGCTGGGACGTTGGCGGGGTCGGTGGCGGTGTCGGTGAGGGGGCGGCCGACGGATCGGGCACCGGGTCGGCGCCGGAGCCGGTGGGCGGCGTGGTGGTGCTCTGGCGTTCGATCTCGAGGCGCCGGCGCTCCTCGGCGTCGCGGCGGCGCTGCTCGGCGCGTTCGCGGCGCGCCGCATCTTCGCGTTCACGCTCGGCGCGCTGCTGTTCGTACTCCTGGACCGCCGGGCCCGCGATCGGCCGGGCAGGTTCGAGATCACCCACCAGCCCGCAGCCCGCCAGCACCAGCGCGCCCCCGAGGGCCGCCATTGCAGGGCGCCAGGGGGGCATCGCCATCGGGCGCACGCACGGGGTCATCCCAGTCTCTCCTTCCAGCGGCCAACCACCTCGCGCACCCGGACCGGCGCGGTGCCGCCCTGACTAGCACGCGAATGGACCGAATTCTCGACCGTCAGCACCGACATCGCGTCGCGGCCGATCCGCGGGTCGATGGCCTGCATCTCCTCGAGGGGCATGGCCTCGAGCGAAGCAAGACCCAGCGCCTCGGCGCGGCGGACCACCGCCCCGGTGACATGGTGGGCGTCGCGGAAGGGCAGGCCCGCCTCGCGCACCAGCCAGTCGGCCAGGTCGGTGGCGGTCGAGAACCCCAGAGCGGCGGCAGCGCGCATGCGCGCACGGTCGAAGGCCAGATCCTCGACCATGCCGGCCATGGCATCGCAGACCAGCGCCAGGGTGTCGGCGGCACCAAAGGTGATCGCCTTGTCGTCCTGGAGGTCCTTGGAATAGGTCAGCGGCAGCGCGCGCATCAGCGCCACCAGGGCCTGAAAGTCCGCCCCCAGCCGCGCGGCCTTGGCCCGCACCAGTTCGGCCGCGTCGGGGTTGCGCTTCTGCGGCATGATCGACGACCCCGTCGACCACGCCCCCGACAGGCTGGCAAAGCCGAACTGGGGCGAGGTCCACAGCACGATCTCGTCTGCCAGCCGCGACAGGTGCATGCCCGCGATCGCGGCCGCGGCCAGAAAATCCAGCGCGAAATCGCGCGAGGCGACCGCATCCATCGAATTGGCGGCCGGCGCGGCAAAGCCCAGCGCGCGTGCGGTCATCTCGCGGTCGATGGCAAATCCCGTTCCCGCCAGCGCCGCCGCGCCCAGCGGACAGGTGTCGGCGCGGGCATGGGCGTCCTCGAAACGCGCGACGTCACGGCACAGCATTTCCACATAGGCCAGCAGATGATGGCCCAGGGTCACCGGCTGGGCGGTCTGCAGGTGGGTAAAGCCCGGCATCACCCAGTCGGCGTGTGCCTCGGCCCGTGCCACCAGCGCCCGCATGATGGTGCGCAGGCCATCGGCGGCCCGCAGCATGGCCCGCCGGGTCCAAAGCTTGAAGTCCGTGACCACCTGGTCATTGCGCGAGCGCGCCGTGTGCAGCCGCCCCGCCGCCGGGCCAACAAGCTCGCGCAGGCGGGCCTCCACATTCATGTGGATGTCCTCGTATTCGTGGCGGAAGGGAAAGCGGCCGTCGGCAATCTCTTTGGCGATGGCCTCGAGGCCGTGCCGGATCGCCGCATGATCCTCGCTTGAAATGATGCCGCGCGCCGCCAACATGGCCGCGTGCGCCAGCGAGCCTTCGACGTCGATGTCGGCAAGGCGGCGGTCGACATCGAGCGAGACGTTGATCGCCTGCAGCAGGGGCGAGGCGGGGCGGTCGAATCGACCTCCCCACATCGCATTGACGGCCGGTCCTGGCACAGCTTCTGACACGGGTTCCTTCACCTTGGACAACGCCACGCCTCGCGCAGCCAGACAGCTTCCCCGCCTCACGCGGTGGGGCATCCCCCTGATGATCGCGCTTGGCGTGGCGGGCCTCCTGTATGTCCTTTTCTCGGCGTCGTCCAAGCCTGCCGACGCTCCGGGCGGGGGGCTTCAGCGGTTCGCCATCGGCCCGCTCGAGGACCTCGAGATCGGGCGCGGCCCCGATCGCGACAACCAGTCGCTGCCGACCATGCCGGTGATTTCGGGCGCCAACCAGCGCACGACGCTCGAGGGGTATCGCGGCCGCGTGGTGGTGCTGAACTTCTGGGCGACCTGGTGCGCGCCCTGCATCACCGAGATGCCGACCCTGGCGCGCCTGCAGCAGGCCTTTGCGACCGAGTCGGTGGTGGTGGTGCCGGTCAGCGTCGACCGGGCGGGCGACCAGGCCTTCGCGCGCACCCGGCTGGCCGAACTGTCGGGCGGGGTGCTGCCCTTCTATGGCGATCCGGGCATGGGCACTGTGTTCGAGATGCAGGCGCGCGGCTTTCCCACCACCATCGTGTTCGACGCCGAGGGGCGCGAGGTGGCGCGCCTGGCCGGCGAGGCGGACTGGGCGTCGCCCCAGGCCGTGGACCTGGTGGCGGCGGTGGCCCGCACCGAACCGCGCGCCCCTGTTGCCGGCGGGCTCAGTCCGGATTCGGCCCGAAACCCGGGCTGAGGGGTGGTCGAGGCGCTGGGTGAGGTCGCCACGCGATCCCCCATCACCCCTGATCGCGCGGTCATCGCCTTCCCTCAACCCGGATTTCGCAACGCAGAATCCGACCTTCGCCGGGGGATAGGGTGGCATGAACTGCTGCTGCGACACATTCGCAAAAACGCTTGCACTCCTGCGACCGATTTGCAAGAACAGCAATATCGGGTGACGTTTCGCACGGGGTCGGTATGTACGTCTGCAACTGCAACGGTTTGCGACGGCGCGAAGTGGTCGCGGCGATCGAGGCAGGCGCTCGCAGCGCGCGAGAGGTCCACCGCCGGTGCGGCGGCCAGACCCAGTGCGGCAAGTGCCTGCCCGAGATTGCCGCCGAACTGAAGGACCGCCGCGCGACCTTGCGTCACGCCGCCGAATAGCCAGCGTCCGCGTCGCGGGGGCCCGGGCGTTCGGCCCACAGCCGCTGGAGCAGACACCCCCATGCAGGGCGACCGGACGATCATCGTCAAGCTGAATGGCATTCTCACCAACGAGCTGACCGCCATCAACCAGTACTTCCTGCACGCGCGGATGTACGAGGACTGGGGCTTCAAGAAGCTTGGCCAGGAAACCTATCGCGAATCCATCGGCGAGATGAAGCACGCCGACATGCTGGTGAAGCGGATCCTGTTCCTGGACGGCCTGCCCAACCTGCAGAACCTGAACAAGCTGGCGATCGGCGAGACCGTGCAGGAGGCGATCCAGGGCGATCTGGGACTGGAACTCAAGGGCCGGGCGGACCTGCTGGATGCCATCGCGGCATGCGAGAAGGCCGAGGATTATGTCTCTCGGACCATCCTGCGCGACATCCTGACCGACACCGAAGAGCACATCGACTATCTGGAGACGCTGTTGAAGCTGATCGACAGCGTCGGCCTGCAGAACTTCCTCCAGACCCAGATCGGCGAAGGCTGACCCCCTCCCCTTCCCCTTCCCCCTTCAATCTTCCCATTCGCCGTCATCCCGGGCCGGTGCGCCAGCATCGGACCCGGGACCCATCCACAGAGGGTGGGGTTGCACAACAACGGCCCACCGGCGGTTTTTGCGGTTGCTTGAACAGGCTTTGGGGATGGGTCCCGGATACCGGTTCGCTTCGCT
>DBAV01000165.1 GCA_002291875.1 Hyphomonadaceae bacterium UBA1001 | reverse complement strand
TCTCGATGAAGTCCGCCCCGGCACCGCCGTCGATGGTGTCGATCCCGACATCCGCCAGACCGGCATTGTTGGTGAAGATGTCGTCGCCATCGCCACCATTCAGGATGTCATTGCCAGCGCCGCCCTCGATCGAGTCGTTGCCGCTTCCACCACTGACGGTGTCATTGCCATCGCCCGAGACCAGCCGGTCGTTTCCGGCGCCGCCCTCGATCTGGTCGTTCCCGCCATACGCAAGGATCGTCTCGTTCGCAGCCGAGCCGGTGAACACGTCGTCACCGCCGAACAGCGCCGCGGTCAGGGCCGCCGCATTGCCGCTCAGCGCCCAGCCGAACAGGGTCGGCACCGCGATGGCAAGGCCGCTCACCTCCATGGACGCGGCGGCTGTCCCCGGTCCCGCCAGCACCGAATACACAAATGACGTCACGGTCCCCGAGGTGGGGTCTCCATTCGCATCGTAGGCCCCGAAGGTGCCATTGGCGACCAGCGTTGCAGTGCTGCCCGGATAGGTGACCGAGGTCGCCGTGCGGTTTGTCGAGGTCAGATCGGCCAGCATCCCCAGGATGATGGCCGAGACGTCGAACGCCATGTTGATGCCGTTCGTGCCAGCCGTACCCGCAAAAGTGATCGTCGCCATGAGCCGCCCCTGCCAGGCTAACGGTGGTGTGATCGCTGCCACCACCTGTCAAGGCACGGTGCGGCCCACCCCTACCCCAGTTTCAGGCGGTCGACGTCGAAGCCGTGTTCGCGGACCTTGCGGTAGAGGGTCGAGCGGCCGATGCCGAGGCGTCGGGCGACTTCGCTCATGTGGCCGGCATAGGTCTCGATGGCGAAGGCGATCAGGTCGCGTTCGATGGCCTCGAGCGTGCGCAGGTGCCCGTCATCTCCGAGCACGGACGGTCCGGCCACGAAGGCGGACGCAAAGCCCTGGGCGGCCTGCAAGGCGGCCGGATCGGGGCCGGCCAGCGCCTGCACGCCCGAGATCTGGGGGAAGTCCTCGGGCCGCAGGAACGGACCGTCGCACAGGATCACCGCGCGGAACACGGCGTTTTCCAGCTGGCGGACATTGCCCGGCCAGTCATGGCCCACCAGCAGCGCCATGGTTTCGGGCAAAGCGCCCTGCACATGCTTGCCTTCCTCGGCATTGAAGCGGGTGATGAAGCGCTGGACCAGGGCCGGCACGTCATCGCGCCGCTCGCGCAGGGGCGGCAGCTCGAGGGGGAAGACGTTCAGGCGATAGAACAGGTCCTCCCGGAAGCGGCCCTCGGAAACCTGGGCCGCCAGCTCGCGATTGGTGGCCGAGACGATGCGAACGTCGACCTTGACCGCGCGGCGGCCGCCCACGGGGTCCACTTCGCGTTCCTGCAGCACACGGAGCAGCTTGACCTGAACATCCAGCGGCAGCTCGCCGATCTCGTCCAGGAACAGCGTGCCGCCATTGGCTTCGACGAACTTGCCGGCATGACGTTCGTGCGCGCCGGTAAAGGCCCCCTTTTCGTGGCCGAACAGGATGGACTCCACCAGGTTTTCCGGCAGGGCGCCGCAATTGACGGCCACGAAGGGGCGGCCCGCGCGGTCAGAGCCCGCGTGGATGGCGCGCGCGACCACTTCCTTGCCGACTCCGCTCTCGCCCAGCAGCAGCACGGGGATGGAGGAGGCGGCCGCGCGTTCGCCCAGGCGCACCACATGGCGCATGGCCGGAGCGGCGGCGATCATGTCCTCGAAACCGAAGCGGCCGGTTGCCTTGCGCGTCAGCCGGCCCACCTCGGTGGTCAGCTCGGACATCCGCAGGGCATTGCGGATCGACACCACGATGCGCTCGGGGCGGGCGGGCTTGATCAGGAAATCCACCGCGCCGGCCTGCATGGCCTGCACCACCGTCTCGACGCCGGCCTGGGCGGTCAGCACGATCACCGGCAGGTCGCGATGGGCGATGCGCATCTCCTTGAGGGCATCCATGCCCGGCAGGCCAGGCATCACCAGGTCCAGCAGCACAAGGTCCACCCCCCCGGCGGCACAGGCGGCCACCGCCTGCGCTCCGTCCTCGGCGGTGCGGGTCACAAAGCCCGCGCGTTCGACGCCCGCCTGCAGCAGGCGACGTTGGGCGGGATCGTCGTCGACGACCAGAATCGTGCGGGGCATGGGTCCACCATCGTTCGCGGCCGGCTCGGATGGCCAGCACGTCCTTGTGCGGACGATCCATACACGCCAATGCTTAAAGCCCGGTTTCGACTGTGCCGAAATGACACCTTTCGACTGTTATGCGGAACGCAAAGATCGTCACAACACCGACACGCAAGCGTCATTGCGACGATAACCACTGGGTCTAACGCCGGTTCGACAGGGCGATCTTACCCCTGTTGTTGGTGGGCGCACGGATGTGCGGGTGCACGGAGGGGGAACATGAAAACGCAATTCGTGATGGGCGCGGCAGTGCTTGCGATGTGCCAGATGATGCCCGCGCGTGCCGACGAGGCGACTGATGGCCTGGCCGGCACCGCGTCGGACATTCTGGCAACCGACGAAATTGTGGTCATCGGAGACGGTCAAACCCGGCAGGTTCAGACTGTGAGCGCTGTGGTCCTCGAGACACTGACACCCGGCACCAGCCCGATCAAGCTGGTTCAGCGCCTGCCAGGCGTTGCATTCTCGGGGGCCGACTCGTTTGGAGCCTACGAGTGGGCCGTGCGGATAAATATCCGCGGTTTCAACCAGAACCAGCTTGGCTTTACGCTCGACGGCGTGCCGTTAGGTGACATGTCGTATGGCAATCACAACGGGCTTCACATTTCTCGCGCCCTGATCTCGGAAAATCTGGCGCGAGTCGAGCTGTCTCAGGGGTCTGGCGCGCTCGATCTGGCCTCCTCAAACCAATTGGGCGGCGGCCTGCGTTTCTTCTCTCGAGATCCAAGCGAGACCTTCGGGGGCATCGGCGCCATCACGAGCGGCAGTGACAACACCTTGCGTGGTTTTGCCCGTCTTGACACTGGTGAGATTGGGGACTTGGGGCTACGCGCTTGGCTTTCTGTGCTCGACGGTTCGATGGACAAGTACAAGGGCGAGGGCGAGCAGAACCAGCGGCAGTTCGCGATCAAGGTGGTCCAGCCGATCGGCGCCGCCGCAATCACCGGATACTGGAACCGCTCCGAACGCCGCGAGAACGACTACCAGGACATGTCGCTCGAGATGATCCGACGGCTGGGCTACAATTGGGACAATTTCGGCAACAGCCAGTTCGTGCTCTCACAGTTGGTGGCCGACATCGCCCACAATCGCGGCGATACCGGCCAGCCCATCACGAATGCTGCGGCCGGAACGGTGTATCCCGTTCCCATCCGTACCGCTGACGATGCCTATTTGAACGCATCCGGGCTGCGCGATGACGACCTCGGTTACATTGCCCTCGACCTGCCTCTGGGCGACACCATCGATGTCCGCCTCCAGGCATATCTGCACAACAATCTTGGCCAAGGATTGTGGGGCACCCCCTATGTGATCTCACCCAATGCCACGGTGGCGGGCGCGACCACTGCGAATGCGCCGCTCTCGATCCGCACCACTGAGTATGACATTCAGCGTCAGGGCGTCCTCGGCTCCGTTGCCTGGCGGATCGCCAACCACGAGATCGAGGCCGGCTTCTGGTTCGAACAGAATGACTTCGAACAGTTCCGGCGATTCTACGCGCTGGATCGCGCGCGCCTGAACCGGGACTTCCTTGAATTCCAGTCCAACCCCTTCTTCACCCAGTGGGGCTATGCGTTCGACACGCGCACGATGCAGTTCTTCGTGCAGGACACTTGGGACGTCACTGAGGACATTACCCTGAATTTCGGTTTCCGCAGCCTGAATGTGGAAAACGAGGTCCGTACATTGGTGATCAACAACGCCGCGCCGGTGGTGGGCACGAACGCCAACCTTACCGGCTCGATCAGCACCGAGGACAGCTTCCTGCCGCAAGCAGGCATCCGCTGGGCGTTGGACGACCAAACCGAGCTGTTTGGCGCCTATGCTGAAAACGTATCTGCCTATGTGTCGGCGGCGACCGCGGGTCCGTTCGCCTCGCGCAGCCAAGCCAATGTCGACGAGGTCCGCCGTCGCCTGAACCCCGAGAGCGCGCGTTCATTCGAGGCGGGCGTACGTCACCGGCGCGAGAACTTTCAGGTCGGGGCGACGCTCTACCGGGTCGACTTCGCCGACCGGCTGCTGGCCATCAGTCAGGGTCCGGGCATTGTCGGCAACGCGCCCATCCTCTCAAATGTGGGTGATGTGCGCACCCAGGGAGTGGAGTTCGTCGGCCAGTTCGATCTGACCGACAAATGGAGCGCCTTCGGCTCGTTCACCATGAACAACTCCGAGTACCGCTCGGATGTACGCAATGCCGCTGGGGTCGTATTGGCACGTACCGGCGGCAAGCTGGTGGTAAACACACCAGAGCACCTGGGCTTCGGCGAAATCGCCTATGACGACGGCGCCCTCTTCGGGCAGGTGTCGGCTGCCTATACCGGGGCACGCTTTTTCACCTTCGAGAACGATGGCGGCCGCGTGGACGCCACCACGATTGTCGATGCCACGCTGGGGTATCGTCTGTCGGGCAACGCGTTCCTGGATGGTCTCGAGATCCAGGCCAACGTAAACAATCTGTTCGACACAGACTATGTCGGCACCCTTGGGACGAACGGCTTTGTCAACCGCGGCGACAGCCAGACGCTGGTAACCGGCGCGCCCCGCCAGGTCTTCGTCACACTGCGCAAGTCGTTCTAATGCTACGAGCGGGGCGGGTCTTGAAAGCACCTGCCCCGCAGTTGCCAGCCTGCGAGGGGGCTGTCCATGACGCCAATCGACCGCCGTATGCTGCTGGCCTTGGTGGGTGCGGGCGCCGCTACCGCCGGCTGCGCCAGCGTCGGCGATGCGCCTTTCTTCGGACCCTTCCGGCATGGCGTCGCGAGCGGGGATCCGGGTACGGACAGCGTGGTCCTCTGGACCCGCATCACCACCACGGCGCCACGCGCGCGGGTAGCATGGCAGGTGTCGCTCGACACCGACTTTACCGAAGTGGTGGCCAGCGGCACGGTCCTTACCGACGCGAGCCGCGACTTTACGGTTCATGCCCTTCCGTCCCGATTGCCGATAGGCGGTCTTTTTTATTACCGATTCACGACCGAGGGCCAGACTTCGCCGGTCGGCCGAACGCGGACTTTGCCAGAAGGCCGCGTTGAGCGGTTGGGCATCGCGTTGATGTCATGCTCGAACTTTGCCTTCGGGCATTTCAACGCCTACGAAGCCATTGCCGCCGACCCTGAGATCGATCTTCTGCTGCATACGGGTGACTATCTTTATGAGTACGGCGCAAATGAGTGGGGCGGGGAGATTTCGCGTGTGCTGGGGCGCATGCATATGCCTGCGCACGAGACCCTGACCCTTGCCGACTATCGATTGCGCCACGCGCAATACCGAGGCGACCCTGGCGCGATGGCGATGTCAGCCGCTCATCCACTGGTGGTGATGTGGGACGACCATGAGGTCACCAACAATCCTTGGACCGGGGGCGCGCAGAACCACACCGCGGGCCAAGAAGGTCGCTGGACCGAACGCCGCCGAGATGCGGTACGCGCCTTTCACGAGTGGATGCCTATCCGTGATCCCCGCGACGACGCCCGCCGACTGAAATTGTGGCGCAGCTATCAATGGGGCGATCTCGCAACTCTTGCGACCTTCGAGACCCGCCATACCGGCCGCGACCAGCAGGTCGACTATGCTGACTGGTTTGCCCGAATCGATAGCCCCGACGCGCGCGACCGCTTCATGGCCGAGGTGATTGGCGATCCGTCGCGGCGGATGATCGAAGCAGAGCAGGAGGGTTGGCTCGAAGACGTGCTGCGCCGTTCGGTCGAGGCCGACACACCATGGCGGGTGCTGGGCAGCGCGAGCCCTCTCGCCAGGATGCTCGTGCCCGACCTGATCGGCGGCGGGATGGACCCAGGCGCGCACCGCACGCCGCAGGCACTGGGCACCTCGCCAGACCTGGTTTGGACGGGGCGCTGGTCCCTCCCCTGGTATACCGATACTTGGGATGGCTACCCGGCTGCGCGCGAACGGTTCTATGCCCTCTGGGAGCGTGCGGGCGCGCGCGATGTACTTGTGCTGACCGGCGATACCCATTCGTTCTGGATGAATACACTTGCCAATGCTCGCGGGCGGCGCGTCGGGCTCGAAATCGGCACCGCGGGCATCACCTCGCCCGGCGACTTTATCGAGACCGGTTGGAGCGAGGACGGCGCGCGCATTATCGACCAGTTGTTCGCCCACAGTTTGCCTGAGGTGGAATGGACCGACAGCCTGCACCAGGGCTATGTGCGTGTGGTTCTCGAACGCGACGGTGGACGCGCGGACTTCGTGGCCGTCGAGACTTTGCTTGTGCGCGATCCACGAACGCGAGTGCTGCGGTCCACGCGCATCGTGCGCGACGGTGACACACTCGCTTACGCTTGAGGCGGCCTCAGGCCTCCTCGGCCATCCGTATCCAGACGACCTGTTCGGAGGTGGCCAAGAGGCGACCGTCGGGGCTCCAGATCCGCACCCACTGGTCGATGAAGCCGGCACGCGCGCGCCGGGCCTGGGCCTCGAGCAATACGGGCTCGCCGCCGACCGCGCGCATCTCGTCGGCGCCGGCAGTCGGGTGCACGGTCAGGCTGACGGTGGCGATGATTCCGGGCCGTCCGGGACGCAGGAATACCCGCGGCAAAGGCAGGTCGGCCATGGCCACGATGCCGGGGGCATCGAGGGGGCGGGCGTCGGCGTCGCGGGCCCAGGTCAGGCTGCGGGTGGTGGGGTTCGGCCGCATTGGATGCCCGGCCACCCAGCGCGTCTCGTAGGCGCCGAAAAAAGCGGGTGCGCCCTCGCGTCCGGCAAAAAGCTGGATGTCGCGCCAGGGGGTGACCACCGGCATTTCGGCCTCGGTAAAGTCGGGCCCCGTGCGCACCCGCCCGAAGGTGGCCATGAAGCGCGAGCAGCGCTGCCCGCCGGCCATCACCGTCCCGGACCAGAAGTCGAGGCTGGCCGAACGCCGGTCCAGCATCAGCGAAACCTCGACCGGGCCGTCGGGAATGGCAGCCAGAAAGTCCAGCGAGAACGCCACCAGTTCGCCCCGCGCACCAGCTTGCAGGCACGCCCGCACGCACAGGGCCGCCGTCCATCCGCCAAAGGGCGAGCGCATGTTGGCATAGGCCGCCGAGGTCTGCGCGGCAAAGCGCGCTGCTCCTTCGGCATCGCCTGGCGCCGCACCCACCGGGTCGAGCACGGTTTCACGGTCCAGCAGGTGCGCGCCCGTCGCCGCCACCCCCGATACGCCGTCCTGCATGCCCTGCCCCCTGCCCGCGCCGCACTGCCCGCGCCGCGATACTGAGCGTGCAGCCACACACGCCGCAAGCCCGCACGGCAGCCCCCGCTTGCCCCCGCGCGCTGGCACCGCCTAAGACCGCGCGGTCACGGACAGCAAGCGGGAATGGCGGCACGATGAAGGACATGCTCGAGGCCCTCGAGGCCAAGCGCGCACAGGCACGCTTCGGCGGCGGGCAGAAGCGGGTCGAGGCCCAGCACGCCAAGGGCAAGCTGACCGCGCGCGAGCGTATCGAACTTCTCCTCGATGAAGGCAGTTTCGAAGAATACGACATGTTCGTCGAGCATCGCTGCGCCGACTTCGGCATGGCCGACCAGAAGGTGCCGGGCGACGGGGTGGTGACCGGCTGGGGCACCGTCAATGGGCGCCTGGTCTATGTGTTCTCCAAGGACTTCACCGTATTCGGCGGCTCGCTCTCGATGGCGCACGCCGAAAAGATCGTGAAGGTCCAGCGCATGGCCGCGCGCAATGGCGCCCCTGTCATCGGGCTTTTCGATGCCGGCGGCGCGCGCATCCAGGAGGGCGTGGACAGCCTCGCGGGCTATGCCGACATCTTCATGGAGAACGTGCTGTCTTCAGGCGTCATCCCCCAGATCAGCGTCATCATGGGCCCGTGCGCGGGCGGGGACGTGTACTCGCCGGCCATGACCGACTTCATCTTCATGGTGAAGGACACCAGCTACATGTTCGTGACCGGCCCGGACGTGGTGAAGACCGTCACCAACGAGGTCGTCACCGCCGAAGAACTGGGCGGGGCGCGCGTGCACACGCAGCGCTCGGGCGTGGCCGATGGCGCGTTCGAGAACGACATCGAGGCGATTGCCGAAATCCGCCGCCTGATCGACTTCCTGCCGCTGTCGAACCGCGAGCGCCCGCCCCACCGGCCCGTCCACGACGACCCCGAACGGGTGGAACGCTCGCTCGATACCCTGATCCCCGACAACGCCAACAAGCCCTACGACATGCGCGAGCTGATCGAGAAGGTCGTCGACGAGGGGGACTTCTTCGAGATCGGCAAGGATTTCGGCAAGAACATTTTGGTCGGCTTTGCGCGCCTGGACGGCGACCCGGTCGGCGTGGTCGCCAACCAGCCGATGACGCTGGCGGGCGTGCTGGACATCGACGCATCCCGCAAGGCCGCCCGGTTCGTGCGGTTCTGTGACTGTTTCAACATTCCCATCGTCACGTTCGTCGACGTGCCCGGCTTCATGCCCGGCACCAAGCAGGAATATGGCGGGCTGATCCGGCACGGCGCCAAGCTGCTCTTCGCCTTCGCCGAGGCGACCGTGCCCAAGGTGACGGTGATCACGCGCAAGGCCTATGGCGGGGCCTATGACGTCATGAGCTCCAAGCATCTGCGCGGGGACGTCACCTATGCCTGGCCGACAGCCGAGATTGCGGTGATGGGCTCGAAGGGGGCGGTGGAGATCATCTTCCGCGCCGAAATGGGCGACCCTGACAAGCTGGCCGCGCGCGAGGCCGAGTACAAGGCCCGCTTTGCCAACCCGTTCGTGGCGGCCTCACGCGGCTATATCGACGACGTGATCATGCCCCACAACACGCGCAAACGCGTGATCCGCGCGCTCAAGACCCTGAAGGGCAAAAAACTGGAAAACCCGTGGAAGAAGCACGATAATATTCCGTTGTGATGGGAGCGCCGCACGCCCGTGCGGCCGCGCGCCGCGGGTTGCGGGCCGGTCTGGAGACCGGCGCTCCGCTGTGGCGGCGGGTCGGTCAGGGCCTCTCAACCCACGGGTTGATGACTTCGAGGCCTGCTGCCGCGAACGCGCTGGTGTCGCGCGATGCAACGATAAAGCCATTCGCTGCGGCGATGGCGGCGATATAGCCGTCTGGCGTCGGGAATCCCTTGCCGGCGGCGCGCGCCTTGACGGCCAGATCGGCATGGCAGCGCGCCGCGGGTGCATCGAAGGGCAGGATACGGTTGCCAAGCGCTTGAAGAACGCCGTCGATCTGCGCCGCCAACAGGTCCTGACGGCGGCCTCTCGGCAGGGCGCCGATGCCAAACAGCAACTCGGCCACGGTGATGCTGGACACGAACACCGTCTCGGCCACTTGCGCGTCCAGCCAGGCAAGCACCGCGGGATGCGGATGCGGCTTGATCACCTCCGACACGACATTGGTGTCCAGCAGGATCATGCGAAATGTCGCGTCACTCGAACGTCATGGGTTCGGCCGAGGATCGACCGCGTGCGTCGGCGAGCGCCGCCTCCATGGCCTCGACGTCGGCATTGGTGAGACCCATGGAACGGCTTGCTTTCGACAGGGCCGTGCCGAGCAGTACGCGGCCGTGGGGACGCACCGAATCCTCGAGGATTGCGCGCATTTCCGCCTCCGTGCTCCGATTGTGGCGTGCCGCGCGGACCTTGAGTGCGCGATGCGCCTCGTCGGAAAGATTGCGGATGGTCACTGCGGCCATGCTGCACCCCGTTCCAATCGGCAGACCTGCTATCAATTTAGAAAGGTTGATAGCGTCGTTCAAGGCCCAAGGCGGGGCCTATGACGTGCGGCGTTCCAAGCACCTGCACGGGGATGTCGCCTATACCTAGCCGACCGCCGAGATCGCGGTGATGGGCTCGAAGGGGGCGGTGGAGATCATCTTCCACGGCGAGATGGGCGACCCGGAAAAGCTGGCCGCGCGCGAGGCCGAGTACAAGGCCCGCTTTGCCAACCCCTTCGTCGCCGCCTCACGCGGCTATATCGACGACGTCATCATGCCCCACAACACGCGCAAGCGCGTGATCCGCGCGCTGAAGACGCTGAAGGGCAAAAAGCTGGAAAACCCGTGGAAGAAGCACGATAACATTCCGCTGTGACCGGAGCGCCGCACTCCAGTGCGGCCGCGCGTCGGGGGTTGCGGGCCGGTCTGGAGACCGGCGCTCCGGGGGGCATGTTTTAAGGGAGGCGCTGGAGAAAGTGGGGGGATGAGTGCCGGCTCTGCGCTGCGCTTGGCCGGGATGACGGTGATGCTGAGGGATAAGCGCTGGCAGGGCGCGTGGCGTGCTGGCCGCGGACTTAACCCTGTCTGTAGGCGGATTTCCAATGGTTTCGTGTCATGTTTTTGGGCATGATCGATACGGCCTTGCACTTTCTCCAGAGCCACCAGGCGACCATCGCTGGCCTGGTTGCGAGCGCGTTGCTGGGCGGGGTCGCGTTGAACGTTCTGGGTTATTTGCTGACGCACCCGCAGACCACGCGAGCGTCAGCGCGCGAACGCAAGGGCGAGAACTTCTGGAAAAAGCGCCGTGACGGTCCCCGCAGCGGTCCGCGGCTGGCCGTCAGTGATCCGCGGTTCGAAACGCCAAAGGATGCCGCTGACCAGCTGCGTATCGTCATGGCGACGACCTTCACGGCGAAATCTGTTCTCAACAGGCCTGAAGGGCGGGTGTTTGCCTGCCTCGACCGCATGGTCACCGCGCGCAACCCCGACTGGAAGGTGTTGGCGCAGGTGTCGCTGGGCGAGATCCTGAAGGGACCGGACCCGGTCTCGCATGGCTGCATCAATTCCAAGCGCGTGGACCTGCTGCTGATGGACGAGGCGTTCCAGCCCCGTCACGTGATCGAGTACCACGGTGCGGGCCACCACCAGGGGACGGCCGCGGCGCGCGATGCGGTGAAGAAAGAAGCCCTGCGCAGCGCCAGGATCGGCTGGCACGAGATCAATGCGGGCACCTTTCTGCCCGAGGACCTTCAGCGTCTGGTGAACCGCCTGGTGCCGCCCCGCAATCCGGATGGTCCGTGGTCGTCCGTATCGCCCAGGCCGGATGCCTGAGAGACACGCTCCCGATCACGCGCCTGTCACCCGAATGCCACGCCTGCGACACAAAATCTGCACGCTTGTGGCACGGCGCATTGACGCCCCGTGACCAGTCCCCGACCGTCGGCGCGAGGTGGGAAAGAGGACGCGATCGAGCGCGGCCGGCCCACCGTCTCGGGGGTTACGGACCATGCGCAAGGCGCGACTGACCACACTTCTCAGCCTCACCTGCCTCAGCGGCCTGGGCGTTGCGGTGCCGCCCGCCTTTGCCCAAGACGCCAGCCCGCCCAGCGCCGAAGCCGCCACCGAGGCGGAAATCGTCGTCACCGGCTCGCGCATCCGCCGCACCACGCTGGACAGCGCGGTGCCGATCGAGGTGGTCACGCTGCAGGACCTGACCCGCAACAGCGTCTCCAGCCCCGAGCAGCTGATCGCCACCCTCAGTTCGGTAGGCAACGGGGTGGACAACCTTGCGTCGCAGTCGGACGTCGCGGTCACCGACGAACAGCGCAACGTCAACGGCTTTTCGGGCGCCAACCTGCGCGGCCAGGGCTCGAACGCCACGCTGGTGCTGCTGAACGGCCGGCGCCTCGCCGCGCACGGCCTGTCGGGCAGCGCGGTCGATGTGAACCAGATCCCGCTTGCGGCAGTGGCGCGCACCGAGGTGCTCAAGGACGGGGCCTCGGCGATCTATGGCACCGACGCCATCGGCGGCGTCATCAACTTCATCCTGCGCGAGGAC
This sequence comes from Hyphomonadaceae bacterium UBA1001, assembly GCA_002291875.1. Lineage (GTDB taxonomy): Bacteria > Pseudomonadota > Alphaproteobacteria > Caulobacterales > Aquidulcibacteraceae > UBA1001. The sequence continues at coordinate 3,656 of DBAV01000165.1, read as the reverse complement.
CTGCAGGGGCTGACCGCCACGGCCTCGACCGACATCACCGAACAGGGCGGCGGCAACATCTACACCGCCAGCCTGTCGGGCGGCTTTGGTGACCTCGACACCCAGAACTTCAACATCATGGCCGCGGTCGGCTATCGCAAGAACGAATACCTGGCTGCACGCCACCGCGAATTCGTCGACACCCACCAGCCCGAGCGTGGCCTGGCGGTCGACACCCGCGGCACCCCCTTCGGCACCATCTTTGCCCAGGCGGGGACCATCTTCACCACCGCCAACGCGCCCTTCATCCCGGGCACCACGATCCGTGCCACGGGCGGCATCAACCCGCTGGCCCTGCCCGGCCAGGCCGGATGCGCCTCGATTCCCGACATGCTGCCCTATGATGCGGCGCTCTGGGTGAACCCGTCGGCGGCGCTGGCCTGCGCCTATGACACCGGGCGGGCGGCAACGCTGGCCCAGCCGCAGGAGACCTATACCTGGGTGGCGCGCGGGGTGACCGAACTGCAGGGGCACAAGCTGTCGCTGGAATATGCCGGCTCGAACGCCACCGCCGCGCGGCGCTTTTCGGAAATCCAGCTGTTCCCGGCCGCCACGGGCGCGGCCAGCTTCAACTTCCCGCGGACAGCCGCGAACGCGGCTGTCTATGACCGCATCTTCAACCAGCTGCAGGCCGCATTCGGCACGACGGCGGTTCCCGAAGCCAACCGGGGCCTGCCCTTCGCCTATCGCTGGCGCTGCATGGAGTGCGGCCAGCGCGAGATCACCACCGAGACCGACAGCGGCCGGCTGCTGGCGAACGCGGTGGGCCCGCTGCCCTTCCTCGAGGAATGGCGCTATGACGCAGGCGCTTCGTGGGCCTTCAACGAGTCCACCTCGGTCACGGGCGGGGGCTATTACTATCGCTCGACCGACACCGCGCTGGGCATTGTCGGCATCCGGGACGCGCTGCGCACCGGCCTGATCAACCCCTTCCTGCTGCCCGGCCAGACCCAGACGCCCGAGGCGCTGGCCCTGCTGCGCAGCGCCGAGGCGCGCGGCATCAACATCGCCGCCGGCCGTTCCGAGCTGCGCCAGTTCGACATCTCGTTCGACGGGCCGCTGTTCACCCTGCCTGCGGGCGAGGTGCTGGCGGCGGTCGGCGCAGACTATCGCGAGGAGACCTATTCCTTCCTGGGCGAGGCGCGCACCGGCACCATCATCTTCATCGAGGGTGCCCCGATCGACACCAAGCCCGCGCTGGCCGAAGTGTCGCGCGAAGTGACGGCCTTCTATGCCGAGCTTCTGGTGCCGCTGCACGAGACGCTGGAAGTGGGCCTGGCCGTGCGCACCGACGAGTATTCGGGTTTTGGGCGCACCACCAATCCCAAGATCACCGCGCGCTTCCGCCCGGTGGACCAGATCGCGCTGCGCGGCTCGTACAGCACCGGCTTCCGGGTGCCGACCTTCACCGACCAGTTCAACCCGGTCAGTGAATCGCAGGTCTTCGAGCCCTTCGCGGATCCGCAGTTCTGCCCGGGCGGCATCCCGAACCTCTCCGACCCGCGCTGCTTCGACCTGTCCAACACCAGCCTGCCGCAGAATGCCGGCTTTGTGCTGAACGCGATTTCGGGCGGCAAGCCCGACCTCGAGCCCGAGGAGGCCGAACAGATCTCGTTCGGCGTGGTCTTCGAGCCCACGCGCAACCTGGCCTTCACGGTGGACTATTGGGAGATCGAGCGCACCAACTCGATCGTCAGCATCAGCCGCGCAGACCTTGTGAACAATTTCGGCCTGTTCGCCGACCGCTTCGTGCGCAACGCGCAGGGCCGCATCATCGCGATCGACCAGCGGCGCGTAAACGCCGGCGGCTCGATCACCGAGGGCCTCGACATCACCGGCCGCGGCACGATGGAATGGCTGGGCGGGGACGTCACGGTGGGCCTCGATGGCACCTATCTGATCGACCGGCGCGAGAAGGTGTTGCCCAACGCGCCCTTCGGCCCAACCCAGGTCGGCCGCTGGAATGTCGCGGGCGACCTGTCGCTGCGCTGGCGCCACAGCCTGTTCGTGTCCTGGAGCTCGGAGAACTGGGACGTGTCGCTGACCCAGCTCTTCCGCACCGGATACATCGACCAGGTGCTGCCGGGCGTGGCCAATGGCACGGTCAACCCGCCCCAGGACCAGGAGCGGACCGAGAACTATGACGTGTACAACTTCGCCCTGGGCTATACCGGGTTCGAGAACTTCCGCGTCAATTTCGGCATCCGCAACGTGCTGAACGAGGATCCGCCCTTCGCGCGCTCATACTTCAGCGGCACCGGCGGCGGCGCCAACTGGGAGCCGCGTGTGGCCGACCCGCGCGGCCGTTCGTTCATCCTGTCGCTGGCTTACGACCTCTGAAACCGTTGGCCCGCGTGCCCGATGGGGTGCGCGGGCCGTTCCATTACCCGCGCCACCGCCCCGAGCCGCAGCGTCGCAACCGGCCGCTCATGCCGCCGCGCGCGGGGCCGGACGCAGGCGCTTCCACAGCGGCACCAGAACGTGCCGGGCCAGCGGGTCCACCGCGGCCCCGATCGCCAGCCCCTCCACGGCCGACAGGGCTGCGCCCACCGCCCAGTGCACCACCGGGCCCAGCACCGCGACGTTCGGCGTCAGCGCGCCGGCCACCCTCTGGATGATCTCTTCGGGAGCATGCACGCCCAGCTCGTGCAGGCCGTGCACGACGATGCCGCCGCCGACCCACAGCATCGCCACCATGCCCACAAAGCTGAGGCCCTTGAGAAAGCCCGGCATGCCCAGCACCAGCGCACGCCCCACCGCGCGCGACACCCCATCCGCCCGCCGCGCCAGCGACGCGCCGACATCGTCGGCCTTCACGATCAGCGCCACCGCCCCATAGACCAGCACCGTCATCAGCACGCCGACCACCACCAGTGTCGCCCCCTGCATCCAGATCGACAGCGTGGCCACCGTCGACAGCGCGATCGCCATGATCTCGGCCGACAGGATGAAGTCGGTGCGGATGGCGCTGGAAACCCGCTCGTTCTCCAGCTCCTCCGGGGGTCTGGGCCGTGCTGGCCACATCGTGCGCGCCATGGTCGGCATGCGGGCGCACCAGGTCCATCACCTTGTGAAAGCCCTCGAGGCACAGATAGGCGCCGCCGAACATCAGCAGCGGGGTAATCGCCCACGGCGCGGCCCAGCTCAGCAGCAATGCTGCCGGCAGCAGGAACACCAGCTTGTTGATCAGCGAGCCGCGCGCGATCTTCCAGATGATCGGCAGTTCGCGCTCGGCCGCAAAGCCCACCACATAACGCGGTGTCACCGCCGCATCGTCGATCACGATGCCCGCAGCCTTCGCCCCGGCCTTTGACGCCTGCGCGGCCGCATCGTCCAGAGAAGCCGCCGCCACCTTGGCGATCGTGGCCACATCGTCCAGCAGTGCCAGCAATCCTGTCGCCACGTCCGATCCCTTCGTGTCACCCCGGCCCCGTGTGCCCCACCACCAGCGCCCTGTCACCCCGCCCCTCCCACCCTTCCGGTGAGGGAGGGTCGAGCGCTGCGAGGGGTGGGCGAAGGGGAGGATGTGTCCCAGACCGTGCCGTCTCGCCTCACACCCGGCCCTCCCACCCCGGGTTTCGCTGCGCAAAACCCGACCCTCCCTCACCGGGAGGGTG
>DBAV01000166.1:594-8581 GCA_002291875.1 Hyphomonadaceae bacterium UBA1001 | reverse complement strand
CCGATGCCTCGACCCAGGCCGGAAAGTGGGAAAAGTCGCGCTTCATGGGCGCCGAGCTCTATGCCAAGACGCTGGGCCTGATCGGGTGCGGAAACATCGGCTCGATCGTGGCGGACCGCGCCCTTGGCCTGAAGATGAAGGTCGTCGCCTATGATCCGTTCCTCTCGCCGGACCGCGCGCTGGAGATCGGGGTCGAAAAGGTCGAATTGGAGCAGCTGCTGTCCCGCGCCGACATCATCTCGCTGCACGTTCCGCTGACCGACAAGACCCGAAATATCCTGTCGGCGGAAAACCTTGCGCGGACGCGCCGCGGAGTGATGGTCGTCAATGCCGCGCGCGGCGGGCTGGTCGACGAGCAGGCGCTGCGTGTGCTGCTGGACAAGGGCCATGTCGCGGCGGCTGCCTTCGACGTCTTTTCCGAGGAACCCGCCAGCCAGAACCCCCTGTTCGGTGCTCCGAACTTTACCGCCACGCCGCATCTGGGGGCGGCAACATCCGAGGCGCAGGAAAATGTCGCCCTGCAGGTTGCCGACCAGATGGCCGACTATCTCCTGACCGGTGCCGTGACCAACGCGCTGAACATGCCGTCGATCACGGCCGACGAGGCACCGCGTCTCAAACCCTTTGTAACTTTGGCCCAATTGCTGGGCAGCCTCGCCGGACAGCTGGCCGAGGGGCCGCTGACACGCGTCGAAGTGCGGTATCTGGGCGATGTTGCCCGGCTGAACGTCAAGCCGCTGACGGCGGCCGCGCTGGCCGGTGTGCTGCGGCCCATGCTGGCGGAAGTGAACATGGTGTCCGCGCCTGCCATGGCACGCGAGCGCGGCATCGAGCTCTCCGAGGCACGCGAGGAAGAGGCGCGTGACTATGACAGCCTGGTGTCCATCGAGGTGACGGCCGGCGGAAAGGTGCTGGCCGTCCTGGGCGCACTGTTTGCCGGCGAGCCGCGGATCCTTGCAGCCGACGGCATGCCGCTCGAGGCGCCCTTTGCCCCGGACATGCTGTATGTGCGCAATGAGGACACGCCGGGCGTGATCGGCCGTCTGGCCACCACCCTGGGTGAGAGCGGGGTCAACATCGCGACTTTCCATCTGGGGCGGGTATCCGCCGGCGGGGTCGCGGCCTCGCTGCTGGGGCTGGATGCTCCCTTGGCCGAGGCGGTTGCAGGGCGCGTTTCGGCCCTTCCTGCTGTCACGCTGGTCCGCGCGCTGACATTTCAGGTCTGACGGCCGGCGCTCACCCCGGCGCGGGCGGGCCGAACCGATTGTCGCCCGGGGTGCGCTTCAGCGCTGCCAGCACCATGGTCACCATCACCGAGGCGATGATGGTCGCTGTGAAGAAGGGCATCAGCATGCCCGGCTCAGCCTGAAGCCGCTGCGCCAGGACCGGGTCGGCAGGATCAAGGCCGTTCCGGTCAACCACATGCTGCATCGCAATGGTCGCGACCAGCAGGATGAAAGCGAGGCCCGCCACCACCCACCAACCCGATCGTGCCGCATCGTGAAGCCGCTTCGCACCCAGAGCCAGCACCGAGACGTTCATGATGGCTTGGGCCAGCGAAGCAATGATCGGGGCGCCCACCGTATAGGCCAGCCACGACACCACCGTCGTCAGCGAGAAGATACCCACGGTCGCAAGCAGGTACACTTGCGGGGACACGCGCCCGCGAAAGGACAGGAAGAGCTCGACGAACCGCAACATGGGCCTGCTCTACAGAGCGCGCGCGCCTGCGCCAACCCGCACACGCACCGGTTGCGCTGCCGATCGCGTCAACCCTGCGTCAACCGATCCGTGGTAGCGCCGGACGCTGGTGCCTCTGGTTGGGCACGGAGCGCGAGCCATGGTCAAGGACATCGTCAGGATGAGCCTTTATTTCTGCGTGGCGTTTCTGATCGCCGGGCTGCTGATCAATTTCGGGCCGACGCTGCCGCGGTTCTGATCGTCACGCCAGTTCGATCAGGATCTCGTCGGCGGCGACGCTGGCCCCAGCGGCCACGTTCACCCTGGCGATGCGTCCGTCGCGTTCTGCGCGGATGATGTTCCGCATCTTCATGGCCTCGACCACCATCACCGGCTCGCCCGACTTGACCTCCTGACCGGGCTGGACCTCGACCGAGACCACAAGGCCCGGCATGGGCGAGATCACCAGCCGCGAGGTATCCGCCGCTTGCTTCTCGGGCAGGCGCGCCAACATTTCGGCCGTGCGCGGACGCATCACCCACACCCGGGCCGAGGTGCCGCGCAGGCGCAGGTCCAGCCCGTCGGGGCGCTGGGTGATGCGCACCGACACCGGCCGACCGTCGACAACGGCATGCACCATTGGCTGGCCGGGACGCCATTGGGTGTCGATACGATGCCGGCGCCCATCCGAGCGGACGATGCCTGCGCCGTCAGCGTCCTTTTCGACATGGACGGTCAACGCGTCGGTTCCGGCGATGCGCACGGCCCACTCGGTCCTGCGGGCACTGCGGTTGGCGTCGTTCAGCGTGCCGTCGACACGGCGGGCGCGGTCCTCGCGCAGCTGGTGCACAAAGCCCGCCACCGAAACAAAGATGTCGCGGGTGGCCTCCTCCAGCGCGCTTCCGCGGAAGCCGTCGGGAAACACCTCCTTGATGTATCCCGTGGTCAGCTCGCCCGAACGAAAGCGCGGCTCGTCCATCACTGCGGCCAGAAAGGGGACATTGTCCTGGATGCCCTCGATGTGGAACGCCTCGAGCGCGCGCGCCTGGGCATCGATCGCCTCGAGCCGCGTTGGAGCATGGGTGATCAGCTTGGAAATCATCGGATCGTAGAACATCGAGATCTCATCGCCTTCGCGCACGCCCGTATCGTTGCGGACCACGGCGATGCCCGCCGCGCCCTCGGACGGGGGGATGCAGCGGCGCAGGCGCCCGATCGACGGCAGGAAGCCGCGATAGGGATCTTCTGCATAGATGCGGCTCTCGATCGCCCAGCCGTCCAGCTTCACGTCCTTCTGGGCAAAGGGCAGCTTTTCGCCGGCCGCGACGCGCAGCATCAATTCGACCAGGTCCAGCCCGGTGACCATTTCGGTAACCGGATGCTCGACCTGCAGGCGGGTGTTCATCTCGAGGAAGTAAAAGCCCTTGTCGGCGCCCGAGACCACGAACTCGACCGTGCCGGCGCTGTCATAGCCGACCGCTCGTGCCAGGGCGACGGCCTGGTCCCCCATGGCCTTGCGAGTCCGGGCGTCGAGCAGGGGCGAGGGCGCCTCTTCGATGACCTTCTGGTTGCGGCGCTGGATCGAGCATTCGCGTTCGCCAAGGTGCACGATGTTGCCGTGGCGGTCGCCAATGACCTGGATCTCGATGTGGCGGGGACTCTCGACAAACTTTTCGATGAACACGCGGTCGTCGCCAAAGGCGCCCCGGGCTTCGGCCTGGACGGCGGGAAAGCCCTCCTCGACGTCCGTGCGCGTGAACGCGACCCGGATACCCTTGCCGCCACCACCAGCCGAAGCCTTGATCATCACCGGATAGCCGATGCCTTCGGCGATCTCGATCGCATGTGCGAGCCCGCTGATCTCGCCGAGATATCCCGGAACGGTGGTCACGCCGGCGGCCGCAGCGGCCTTCTTGGACTCGATCTTGTCGCCCATCGCAGCGATGGCGTGCGGATTGGGTCCGATGAAGACGATCTTCTCGTCGGCCAGTCGCTGGGCGAACTCGGCCTTTTCGGACAGGAAGCCAAAGCCCGGATGCACCGCCTGCGCGCCCGTTGCGCGAACCGCGTCCACGATCCTGTCGGCCAGAAGATAACTCTGTGCGGCGGGCGCAGGGCCGATGTGGACGGCCTCGTCGGCCATCTCGACCGCCAGGCTGTCGCGGTCGGCATCGGAAAAGACCACCGCGGCCTTCACCCCCAGGCGGCGACAGGTCCTGATGATCCGCACGGCGATCTCGCCGCGGTTGGCAATCAGGATCTTGTCGAACATCGTCGGGCCCCACCAGAAGTCACAGCGATCGCGCTTAGGCGGGCCGCGCGCAGGGTGCAATCTTTGCTGGCAACCGCGGTCGGGCATGCCTGCCGCGCGGGCAGCCGGACCTGGGCCTCAGCGTGTGACGCAACCGTCGCACACATCGCCGGTTAACCCTGATAGCGTTGACTGGGATGGCTGATTCGGCACCCGCCGTCTTGGCATCCTGAGGGAGAGTGCCCTTGGCCCTGCGACCATTTTCGGTCGTTCCTTCCAGACCCGCCGCCCTGTGGCCGGGTCCCGGGCCAGCGCTCCCCGCCAGACTGCCTTCCAGCCTCCCTCGCTCCATCACGACCGCAACCCCATCCCGGGACTGCGTGCGTGCACCTACAGGAGACGTCCCATGGCAAAACGACCCGCTACCCGCCGTGTCCGCCGCGAAGTCGCCGACATCGTGCCTTGGGAGGAGACCGCCCGTCCGGGTCGCCTTGCGGTGGTCGAAGGGGGACGCGAGGGCCCGAAATGGACCAAACGCATCACCGCCAAGAGCCCCGGTCAGGGCGAACTGATCGCCGCCATCGAGGCGCACGACCTGACCCTCGCTCTGGGGCCGGCGGGGACCGGCAAGACCTTTTTGGCCATCGCCAAGGCGGTCGAAGCCCTGGAAGAGGGCAAGGTGGGGCGGATCGTGCTGTCACGGCCGGCCGTCGAGGCCGGGGAGACGCTGGGTTTCCTGCCCGGTGCGGTCGAGGACAAGCTGGCGCCCTATCTGCGGCCGCTGACCGATGCCCTGACCGACCGGCTGTCGGCGCGGCGGATGAAGACGCTGATGGCCGAGGGGGTGATCGAGGTCGCGCCCGTCGGCTTCATGCGCGGACGCACGCTGAACAATGCCTTCGTGGTCGTCGACGAGGCGCAGAACTGCACCTATGCCCAGCTGAAAATGCTGCTGACACGGCTGGGGTGGGGCTCGACCATGGTCGTCACCGGCGATCCGGCCCAGTCCGATCTGCTGCCCGAGCTGTCGGGCCTCGGTCCGATCGCGGACCGGCTCGAGGCGCTGGGCGGGGTCGGAGTGGTTCGCCTCGGTGAGGCGGACGTGGTGCGCCATCCGCTCGTCGCTCGCATGATCGGGGCCATCTGAGAACCCTGGTGCGGGTTTGAACCGGCGGTGAAGGCGCGCTAGAGAGCGCGCCTTCATGACGCTGGCCGGACATGCTCGACAAACATTACGACGCTCAACGCACCGAACCCGAGATCTATGCCGCCTGGGAACGCTCGGGCGCCTTTCGGCCCGGCGATGCGCAGGATGTGTTCTCGGTGGTGATCCCCCCGCCGAACGTGACCGGATCGCTGCATCTTGGCCATGCGCTGAATTGCACCCTGCAGGACGTGCTGGCGCGGTTCGAGCGGATGCGTGGCAAGGCGGTGCTCTGGCAGCCCGGCACCGACCATGCCGGTATTGCAACGCAGATGGTGGTCGAACGTCAGCTGAAGGCGGCCGGAAACGCCGATCGCCGCGCCCTCGGCCGCGAGGCCTTCCTTGAAAGGGTGTGGGCGTGGAAAGCCGAGTCGGGCGGGCAGATATCGAACCAGTTGCGCCGGCTCGGCGCGTCGTGTGACTGGTCGCGCGAGCGGTTCACCCTGGACGAGGGGTTGTCGGCTGCGGTGCGCCGCGTGTTCGTCCAGCTCTACCGCGAGGGGCTGATCCACCGTGCCGAGGGGCTGGTGAACTGGGACCCGCATTTCGAGACGGCGATCTCGAATCTCGAGGTCGAGAACGAGCCCGTGAAGGGCAGCATGTGGCTGATCGCCTATCCGCTGGTCGATGGCGATGGCGAGATCGTCGTGGGCACGACGCGGCCCGAAACCCTGCTGGGCGATGCGGCCATTGCCGTGCATCCCGAAGACCCGCGCTATCGCGACCTGATCGGGCGCCAGGTGCAGCTGCCCCTGACCGGGCGCACCATTCCGGTGATCGCCGACACCTATTCCGATCCCGAAAAGGGGACCGGGGCGGTCAAGATCACCCCGGCCCACGACTTCAACGACTTCAAGGTCGGCCGGCGTCACGGCCTGCCCATGCTGAACATCCTGACCGCACGCGCCGCGATCGCGGACACCGCCCCCGAGGCCTATCGTGGTCTCGACCGCTTCGAGGCGCGCAAGCGCATCCTGGCCGACCTCGAGGCGCAGGGCCTGCTGCGCGGCGAGGAGCGTCAGGACATGACGCAGCCCACCGGCGACCGGTCGGGTGTCGTGATCGAGCCCTGGCTGACCGAGCAATGGTATGTCGATACCGCCCCGCTGGCGGCACGGGCGCTGGCGGCCGTCGACGCCGGCGAGACGCGCTTCTTTCCCGACAACTGGACCCACACCTATCGGCAGTGGCTGACCCAGATCGAGCCGTGGTGCATTTCCCGCCAGCTGTGGTGGGGGCACCGCATCCCGGCCTGGTATGGCCCTGACGGAAAGGTCTTTGTCGCCGAGACCGAAGCGGAAGCGCGCGAAGCCGCGCGTGCGCATTATGGCGAGCACACCCCCCTGCGCCAGGACGAGGACGTGCTGGACACCTGGTTCTCGTCCGCGCTCTGGCCGTTCTCGACCAAGGGATGGCCCGAGGATACCCAGGACCTGCGGCGGTTCTATCCGACGACCACCCTCGTCACGATGTTTGACATCATCTTCTTCTGGGTCGCGCGGATGATGATGATGGGCACGCACCTGACCGGCAAGGCACCGTTCGCGAACGTCATCATCCATTCGCGGGTGGTCGACCGCAACGGCAAGAAGATGTCGAAGTCCAAGGGCAATGTCATCGATCCGCTCGACCTGATCGACCGGTTCGGCGCGGACGCGCTTCGGTTCTCGCTGGCCATCGCCGCCGGGCCGGGGCGCGACATCCGCATGTCCGAGGAGCGGGTGGCGGGGTATCGCAACTTCACGACCAAGCTCTGGAATGCGGCGCGCTTTTGCCAGATGAACGAGTGCGCACTGTGGGAGGCGTTCGATCCGGCCTCGCTGACGGTGCCCGTCAACCGCTGGATCGTCGGCGAAACCGCGCGCGTCAGCGCCGAAACCACCCGCGCGCTTGAGGCGTATCGCTTCGACGAGGCGGCGCGGGCGCTCTACGACTTTGTCTGGGGCGTGTTCTGCGACTGGTATCTGGAACTGATCAAGCCGCTTCTGAACGGGGACAATGAGGTTGCGAAGGCTGAAACCCGAAGCACCGCGGCGTGGGCGCTGGATCGCATCCTGCAGATGCTGCACCCCTTCATGCCCTTTGTGACCGAAGAATTGTGGGACAAGCTGACCGAATTCGGACCCGAGCGGGCGACCATGCTGGTGTCCAGCCATTGGCCATCCCTGCCGGACACGTTGGTGCGCGAGGACGCAGCGGCCGAACTGGGCTGGGTGATCGACCTGGTGTCGGAAGTGCGTTCGACCCGGGCGGAACTGAATGTGCCGGCAGCCGCGCGGATCCCGCTGCTGATGATCGATGCCACGCCGCAGCAGTATCGGTGGCTCGAAGCGTACGAGGCCGAAATCGACCGCCTGGCGCGCCTTTCGTATTCGGTTGCCCAGTCCGAGGCGCCGGCGGGGTCGGTCACGTTTGTTGTCGGCGGCGCCACCGTGGCCCTGCCCATCGCCGACGTGATCGACGTCGAGGCGGAACGGGCGCGCCTGGCGCGCGACATCGACCGCATGGGCGAGGAAGCGACCAGGCTGGCTGCCAAGCTGGACAATCACGACTTCGTCCGCAAGGCACCCGAGGAAGTGGTCGAGGACAATCGCGCACGTCTGGCGGACCTGCGGGCCACGGTCGGCAAGCTGAGCCAGGCGCGCGACCGGCTGGGAACGCTGGCCTGACCGCGCACCTTCAGGCGCTGCGCGCGGCCGGGGCGCCGCGTGGCCCCCAGGCCCGTGCCAGTTCGTCTTCGCCAATGGCGTCCAGCGGCACCCACTGGCCACGGTGCAGCGCCTCGAGCGGGCCATAGCGGCGCTTGTAGTCCATCTTGGGACTGCCGGGCACCCAATAGCCCAGATAGACAT
>DBAV01000166.1:0-286 GCA_002291875.1 Hyphomonadaceae bacterium UBA1001 | reverse complement strand
ACCCAATAGCCCAGATAGACATGGGACAGGCCGACCTGTGCCGCCTGACGGACGGCATCGAGGATCAGGAACGACCCCAGGCTGCGCCGCGCATCGTCGGTGTCGAAGAACGAATAGACCAGCGACAGCCCGTCACGCATCAGGTCGACGATCGCCGCCGCCATCAGTTCGCCCGCCCGTTCGCCGCGACGGATGCGATATTCGACGATGTGGGTGCGCACGCGGCTTTCCTCGACCATCGCCCCGAAGTCCAGCATGCCCATTTCGGCCATGCCGCCATCGGCAT
>DBAV01000207.1 GCA_002291875.1 Hyphomonadaceae bacterium UBA1001 | reverse complement strand
CGCTGCCGCGCCGGCGGCACCGGCGGTCGCAGGCGCACCGGGTCGCGAGGGCTGTATCGGACGCGCACCCGGGCCCATGGCGCCAGCGGGCGCACCCGCCGGCCGACGGATCTTGGTCTCGACCAACACTTCCTTGGTGCCACGACGCAGTTCCTGGCGGGCAGTGCCGACAGCGGTCGTGGTCGGGGACTTGCGGGGGGCGAGGGTCAGCGTCTTGCGCGGGGTTTCGTCGCCGGGATTGTCCGTGCCGTTGTCCATGCGTCTCCAGTCAGTCCTCGTTCGCAGCGGCCGGCGGGGCACGGGTCCCCGGGAGGCCAGATTCGGACCGGTCCCCATCGGGGCCCGGGCCGTTGTCGTCGTGCGCCACGTCCGGCGCCGCCGGGTCGGGCAATGGGTCGTCGGCGTGCAAGGGCGCGCTTCCGGACTCGGCAAGCCACGCTTCGGGCGCCAGGGTGCGAAAGCCCGCCAAACGGCGCAGCTCGCCCCCGACCCGCCGGGCCATGCCACCGTGCCGGATCGCGGCGTGTATCACACGCCCGCGTCCGAATGCCAGTGCAAGTTCCGCTGCGGTGAAGCACCCGACGATATGGGGGCCCTGGACCGCGGTGCCAGAGCGGGCGGCTGCGCGGGCGCGCTGGCGGACCACCGCCTCGAACACCTGCCGCCGCCCGTCGGGCGCCCCGTCAGCCGCTTCGAACACGATGGCCGGCAGTGTGCGCCCCACAAGGTCGCCGACCTCGGTCTGGCCGATGGCGATCTCGCCCGCACGCCGCGCCATTCCCAGAAGGTCCAAGACGCGCTGGGCCAGGGCCTGCTCGATCCGGTCGGCGATGTCGGCGGGCGCGCGCGCGCCCTCGAAGCCGCGGGTCAGCTGGTTGCGCCGCAGCGCCTGCTCGACGGCGGGGCGCATGGCCGAAACCCACAGGCCGCGCCCGGGTGCGCGCGCCGCGACATCGGGCAGCACCATCCCGTCACGACCGACCGCCAGCCGCACCAGCCGCGATTCGGGCACGACCGCGCCGGTGGCAGCGCAGCGGCGCGAACGCGCGGCGCCCTCGCGTGCCTGTTCGGCGGCGCGGACACCCTTGCGATGCATGTGGTCCGCCCGCCGCCCGCGCGTCAGCGATCCTGCTCCTCGACATGATCGAACTCGGCCGCGTCGGCGACCAGCTCGGTCTCGGGCATCAGCTCCTCCTCGATGCCCTCGTCGTCGCCTTCGGCCGCCACCAGCGCGTTGGGGTCGGGCGGCAATTCGGATTCGTCGATCCAGCCCATGCCCACGCGGGCCAACAGGATCATCCGGTCGACCTGGTCTCTGGTCAGCTCGAAGCCATCCAGCAGGCCGGGCACCCGGACCTTCTCGCCATTGCGGATTTCCTCGCTGGCCAGCAGGTCGTCGGCCACCAAGCCGGCAAAGTCCTCGAGCGAGAGCACCTTGGCCTCGCCCAGCGCCACCAGCATCTGCAGGGTGATGCCCTCGAGGCCGGCAAGGTCGTCCTGCACGCCCAGCTCGCGCCGGCGCGCGTCCAGTTCGTCGGCCACCTGCTGCAGGTGCGCCATCGCGCGATCCTGGAGGTCCTGGGCCACTTCCTCGTTCAGGCCGTCGATCGAGGCCATCGATTCGATCGGCGTATAGGCCACGTCCTCGATGGTCTCGAAGCCCTCGCTGGCCAGCAGCTGGGCCAGTGTCTCGTCACAGCCCAGCGTGACCACGAACAGTTCGGTGCGCTCGGCGAATTCCTTCTGGCGGCGCTCGCGGTCCTTTTCCTCGGTCATGATGTCCAGCTGCCAGCCCGTCAGCTCGGACGCCAGGCGCACATTCTGGCCCTTGCGCCCGATCGCCTTGGACAGTTGGTCTTCGGCCACGATCACGTCGACGCGGTTGACGTCGGGATCGAACACCACCTTGGTCACTTCTGCCGGCTGCAGGGCGTTGACGATGTAGGTGGCTGCGTCCTCGGACCAGGGGATGATGTCGATCTTCTCGCCCGACAGCTCGCCCACCACGGCCTGCACGCGCGAGCCGCGCTGGCCGACGCACGCGCCCACCGGGTCCACGCTGGTTTCATAAGAAATGACCGCGATCTTGGCACGCGATCCGGGATCTCGCGCACAGGCGCGGATTTCCACCACGCCCTCATAGATTTCGGGCACCTCGTTGGCGAACAGCTTGATCATGAATTCCGGAGCCGAACGCGACAGTAAGATCTGGTGTCCCTTGGCCTCGCGGCGGACATCGCTGACATAGCAGCGCACCGGCGTGCCGATCTGCAGCTTGTCGGTGGGGATCTGGTCCTTGCGGCGCATCACGCCCTCGGCCCGGCCCAGGTCGATGATGACGGTGTTGAACTCGACCCGCTTGACCCGGCCCGAGATGATCTCGCCCTTGCGGTCCTTGTATTCCTCGAACTGGCGCTCGCGCTCGGCCTCGCGCACGTCGTGCATGATGACCTGCTTGCCCATCTGGGCGGCCATCCGGCCCGGATCGACCGGCGGGAGGCGCTCGATGAAGACGGTGCCGATGTGGGCGGAGGGGTCGCGCTGGCGCCCCTCTTCCAGCGTCAGCTGGGCCATCGGATACTCGATCTCCTCGACCACGGTCAGGTGGCGCTCGATGCGCATCTCGCCCGACTTGGCATCCAGGATGGCGTGGATGTCGTGCTCGGCACCATAGCGGGCGCGGGCGGCCTTGGCGAAGGCGTTTTCGATCGAGCGCAGGACCACGTCCTTCTCGATGCCCTTCTCGCGGGCCACCGCCTCGGCGATCTGCAGGATCTCGAGGCGGTTCGCGGAAATGCTCATGGCTTGTTCCTCTTTCTGGGTTTGATCATCTCATGGTCGGTCAGGTCATCGGCATCGGCGCCCTCGACCACCGGATCGCCCGCCTTGCGGCGGCGCAGGGTGGCCTCGACCAGGGCGTCGGTCAGCACCAGGCGCGCCTCGGCGATCCAGTCGAACGGGATCATGGCGGTCTGCTCGTCGCCCTTGAGGTCGATGCCGACATGGCCATCCTCGACCCCGGCCAGCATGCCGGAAAAGCGTTTGCGGCCCTCGACCATGCGGTCCAGTTCCAGCTTGGCCTCAAAGCCCTGCCAGCGGGCAAAGTCGTCCAGCCGGGTCAGCGGCCGGTCAATGCCGGGCGAAGACACCTCGAGCGCCCAGGCGTCCTGCAGCGGGTCGGCCACCTCGAGGATGGGCGAAATCGCGTGCGACAGGGCCTCGCAATCGTCGGCGGTCATGCTGCCGTCCGCACGCTCGGCACGGATTTCCAGGGTCTTGCGCACATTGCCGCGCAGGCGGATGCGCACGATCTGAAAGCCCAGTTCGTGCGCGGCAGGCTCGATCAGGCCCAGGATCCTGTCTTCGAACGGCGAGGACGTCCGCACGGCTTGGTCTCCGGAAATGAAAAAGCGGCCTCCCGGCCGGGAGCCCGCTTCAACGCATCGGCGATGTAGAGAACTTGAATTTCTCCATACACCGCCGCCGCGCGCCTGTCACCCCCCGTGCATCGGTGCCAGAGCATCAATGCCCCCCTCCGATCGGCCTCTTCATTTTAGAAAAAAAGGGACCGTCACCCCGGAACGGCAGGACGCAGCGAAGACGTGTCCGGGGCCTATCCTCTGCGCGTGATGAGCGATGGGCCGGGGACAGCAGCATGGTTGAGGGGATGGGCCCCAGTTCCCGCTGCGCGGGCCCGCGGTGACGGCCGTTTTTGTTTTCAAAACAGGACTGGAATCACGGCGTTGAGGCATCCGCGCGCTCGAGGGTCCGAAGTTCGTACCAGGTCTGCATGTAGCCCCCCACCCCGCCCTGCAGGAACACCGCGTCGGCGTCGTCGGTGATCCAGACATCGTAGGGCGGATGGGTGCCGGTCATGCCGCTGGCACCGGAGTCGAGGAATTGCAGGTGCAGCGCGTCAAAGCTGCCGGCCGGCACCTTGATCCGTTCGCGGCCCTGGAACACGCCATCAATGGTGACCGGCGCCAGCAATGGCGGGGTGGCGCCGCGGTGGTCGGGCGATGGGAGCCACATGCGGAAGGTGCGCCGGGCCTGCGCCGTCCAGTCCCACTGGCCCAGGAAATGGCCGTCCGCGACGATCGGGTGGGTGCCAAAGCCGTCCAGGGGGGCCTCCAGCGACACGCGCTGGGACACCCGCCCGATCGAGGGGCCCACGCTCTCGCACTCGATGAAGTCCGCCCCGAACCGGAACCAGCCCGAACCCATGAAGGTGTCGCCCACCACCAGCCGCACGGTGCAGTCGGTGGGACGCCGGTCGGGCCCCAGGCCCAGAGTGACGTCGCGCATCACGCACGGGTCGGGCTCGGCGATGAAGCAGTGCGCGCGCAGCACGCTTGAGCCATCGCGGTGGTGAGTGAAGGCGAAGCGCTCGTGGCCCCGCAGGGCGCCGTGCTGGCCGGGCCTGCGCGAGGTGTAGGCGATGGTGCCGTGCACCTCGCGGTGGGGACGGGCGAAAGGCGGGCTCACTGTTGTTGTTGCTGTTGCTGCTGGGCAGCCTGGGCGGCAGCAGCCGCGGCGCGTGCCCGCACCGCCCAGCGGGTCTGGCCGGGCTGGACCGAGGCGATGAACTCGATGCCGGCATTGGCCGAGCGGGTCTCGCGGACCTGCACGGCCACCTCGAGTTTCGACTCCGCCTCGCCGCGATAGACCCCGCGCGTGGGCGGCACGTCGGCATAGTCGCGCCCGACCCCGATCACCACATGCCGCTCGGAGGCCAGCATGGCGTTGGTGGGATCAAAGCCGATCCATCCCAGGCTGGGCAGCCAGCACTCGACCCAGGCATGGCTGGCGTCGGCGGCCGAGCGGTCATGGCTGTCGGCGGTGCGGCACAGATAGCCCGACACATACCGGGCCGGGATGCCCCAGTGGCGCACCACCGCCAGCATGATGTGCGCGAAGTCCTGGCACACGCCGCTGCGGAACTGCAGTGCGTGCTCGATCGGGCTGTCGGCCGTGGTCAGCCCCGGGCGATAGTCGAAGGTGCCCGAAATCGCCGCCGACAACCGGTGCAGGCGCGTCAGCGGGTCGCCCGGCGCCTCGAGCCCGTGCGATTCGACAAAGCCCGCCAGCGCGGGCGACGGCCGTGCGAAATGTGATGGCCGCAACATGTCGAAATGCATTTCCGGCACGTCGTCCTGTTCGAGGCGCCGCCACTCCTCGAGGTCCACCTGATCGGGAACCGGATCGGGGGCGACGGTCTCGACCACCGCTCGGGCGGCCAGCGCCAGCTGGTCGTGCGGGGCGGGCAGATCGAAATGGTGCACCGTGTTGCCCAGCCAGTCGGTGTAGGCATAGAGCCGCGCGCGCGGATCGACGGCCAGATCGAACGACACCAGGCGCTGGCGCCGCGACGAGCGCGGCTGCATCCGCGCCTCCATCACCGCCTCGCGGATCGGCGCGGAATAGCGATAGCGGGTCAGATGCTGGATCTCGACGAGCATCAGCCCACCCCCACCGGCACGGGGTCGACCACGCCATAATCGACAAAGCTGTCATGGACCAGAGCGTGGATGGCGTTCGCCTCGACCGCCAGCCCGGCCAGGAAGGCCGCCCCGCCCGTGCCCATGACCTCGGAAGGGTGGGCAAAGGCCAGCCGCGCTTCCAGCCGGCCCATCGCGCGCTCGACCGGCTCGCGCCTGGCGGGCGGAGCGAACGGGCCCATGCAGGCCACGTGGGCGCGCAGGGCCGTCGCGCAGTGCCGCAGCGAGCGCGGAAATTCGGGGTCCAGCGCCAGAAAGCCGATCACCCGGTCGCGGCGCATGTCGGCAGTGCGTGCCCGCAGGAACGGCTCGAGCGCACATGCCATGCGCAGCAGCTGGGCAAAGCCGTACTTGTCGTCGGGCTCGACATCCAGGTGCGCGGCGATCAGCCGCTGCATCAGCTGGAAACGCTCGAGATGGCGCCCCGCCTGCAGGAAGCGCCAGCCCTCGCCATGGCTCATGGTGGCGTCGATGGCGCCCAGGATCTGGTGCAGCTCCTCGATGACGCGATTGCGCGGCGGCGCGGCGGCCACCGCTCCGCCATCGGCCCGCAGGCGCAGGAACAGCCGGTTCATGCGCTCCCACATCTCGGTCGAGATCTGCTCGCGGATCTGGCGGGCATTGTCGCGCGCATGGCCGACGCAGACCAGCACCGAACTCTGGTCGAGGCGGTCGTGCAGCAGCCGTTCGACCGCGCTGGCCGGGTTCTCGGCCGGTGCGGCCCCCAGCGCGGCCAGCGCCCGGCGTGTCACCCCGCCCGTGCCGGCCAGCCCCGCCTCGAGTTCGGCT
>DBAV01000208.1 GCA_002291875.1 Hyphomonadaceae bacterium UBA1001 | reverse complement strand
CGCGGGCTCCGGCGGGGCGTGTTTCGATGGTCGATGACCTGAAAAGAGACCGACTTTGGAGCCCGGGCTTCCAGGCCCGGCCTTACGCGCACAACCGCGCCTGGAAGCGCGGGCTCGGGCGGGGCGGGTTCGGGCGGATCAGCTTGCGGGCACGATCCAGCGCACCGCCGCGTGCAGGTGGATCGTGCCATAGGCGGTGTGCACGCTCTCGAGGTCGAAGGTGACCGGGCCCGCATCCTCGGGCGCCAGATGCACCTCGATCGAATGACGCACCCCGCCGGGCAACTCCTGACGGGACAGTTCGCGCCCGCCGCCGCGCACGCCCAGCACGAAGCGGCCGGCCGGATCGTGCGGCATGATCGCGCTGGCGCAGACCCTCAGCGCCAGCGCGCCGGGGGGACGCGGCTGGGGTGTGGCGGTCAGCCGCGCCGCCCGCCCGGTCGGGACATAGGCAAGCGTGCGCATGATCTCGACGCCCTCACCGATCAGCCGGCGCCCATCGACGGCGGGCACCAGGTCGTGTTCGGCCCCATCCACCAGCCGTGTCCACCGCCAGCCGGCATGCCCGTCCGGGTCCGGACGGAAGGCGGCCAGATTGTCCCCGCCCACGGGGGCAGCCAGCGTCATGCGGTCGGCATCGCGCTCGAAACGGGCGGCAGCCGCGCGCAGCGGGGCGGGCGCCCCGGCCGCTGTGCCAGTCGCAGGGCGCCGCGCGATCACCTGCAATTCCATCCCCAGCCAGTTGTCGCATGCGCCCCGGATCAGCGAGACGGGGTCCGGCAGGGTGTCGAGCGGGCGCGACGCCACCGTCGCCGAGAACAGGCCCGGATGCTCCTCGCGCAGAAGCGTTGTCACCGACAGGATCTCGAAGCCGGCCCGCTCCAGCAGGCAGATCGACGACATCGGGGTGAAATAGTGGATGTGGTCGGGGTATTGCAGCCAGGTGTATTCGTAAAAGCTGCGCGCGCGGGGCCCCAGCGCCATGCCGTTCGGCACGCGGATCACGAACAGCCCGCCCTCCGGCAGCATGTCCAGCACCTGCGCCGCCAGCGCCGCCGGGTCGGGCATGTGCTCGAGCGAATGCGACATGAACACCGCATTGACCCCGTTGTCGGGGTGCGCGGTCCGCCAGGCCTCCAGCGTTGCGGTGTGGGTGTGGGAATTGCCCAGCGCGCGGGC
Source organism: Hyphomonadaceae bacterium UBA1001 (assembly GCA_002291875.1). Taxonomy (GTDB): domain Bacteria; phylum Pseudomonadota; class Alphaproteobacteria; order Caulobacterales; family Aquidulcibacteraceae; genus UBA1001. The sequence continues at coordinate 2,558 of DBAV01000208.1, read as the reverse complement.
CATCTCGACCGCCCCGACCGACAGGTCCGATCCAGTAGCGGCGACGCCGCGGCCCCGCAGGTGATGCACCGTCGCACCATAGCCACAGCCGATCTCGTGCAGGCGCATGGCCGCACCGGCCGGTCCGTGGCTGTCCCAAAGCTCGATCAGCGCCCCGGCCACCGCGTCATAGGCATTGCCCGCGGCATAGGCGGCCCGCGCCTCCTCGATGCCGCCGCCCGCCTCCCAGTATTGCGAGCCATAATAGTCGGCCAGCTGGGTTTCGGTCGGCAGGGGGTCGAACACCAGATAGCCGCATTCGGCACAGGCGGCGAGCGCGCCTTCGTGGGGGCCCCAGCTGCCGCGGATCGGCGTGCCGTGCTGCTGGAACGGCACCAGCGGCTTGCCGCAGGGGGACAGGGCCATCTTGCAACTCCGGTGAGGCGCGGGCGCTCGCGCGGATGCCCTTTGCCGCGCCGGCGCCGCGCCGTCCATGCCGGCGCACAGGCGGGCCGCGGACGCCGGCCTGACGCGCCTCTCCGCGCCTGGAAGCGCGGGCTCCGGCGGGGCGTGTTTCGATGGTCGATGACCTTGGAAAAAAGACCGACCTCGGAGCCCGGGCTTCCAGGCCCGGCCTTACGCGCACAACCGCGCTTGGAAGCGCGGGCTCCGGGGGAAAACACCGGTCGGCGATCGCCCGAGACGCGAATCCGGGTCGAAAATGCCCGTCTTGACGGGCCGGAGAATCCTTGGCCGCCCTGAACCGGTGAAAAAACTTCCGCCCACCCCCACAGCCACGCGCTAGAACAAAACACGAACATCAAGTGCGGAGGCCCCATGCCCCTCGACCCTGACACCGGCTGGCGCACCACGCGCCTCGGCCTGCCGCTGATCGCGCCCGCCCAGGCCATGAAGCACCTTGCCCTGAACGAAGCCATGCTGCGCCTCGACGCCCTGGTCCAGGCCAGTGTCGAGGGCGTGCGCGATGTGCTGCCGTCCGGGGGTGCCGACGGCGAGGGCTGGGCCGTGCGCGAGGGTCTGGCGCGCCGCGTCGACGGGGTGTGGCAGGTCACGCCGGGACAGGCGGGCCTGCAGACCTGGCGGCGTGACCTGGCCCGCACCGAGACCTGGACCGCCGAAGGCTGGCAGCCTCTGGTCCCCCCGGCCGCGCTGGCGCCCTCGCGCAATCTGCTGGGCAATGGTGCGCTGGGGATCTGGCAGCGCGGCATGTCGGGCGGGGCGGGCCTGACGGCCGACCGCTTCCGCCTGGTGGCGCCGGTGGGATCGGGTGCGGGCTGGACCCGCATCGAGGGTGCGCCCGAGGGCCTGAGCCATGCCCTGCGCATCACCGTGGGCGGCGCGCTTGCGGCCCTGGCCCTGCGCCAGACCGTCGACGTGCGGGCGCTGTCGGCGGGCCCGGTGACGCTGTCGGCATGGGTGCGCGGGCCGGACGGCGCCACGATCCAGACCGCCATCGGCTCGGCCCGCCGCACCCACACCATCGGCACCGACTGGCGCCGCATCACCTTCACCGCAGCCGCCGCCGGCGATGTGGCAGGGCGGCTGGTCGTCGAGGTCCTGGCTGCGCCCGACCGCGCCGGCGCCTTCGACATTGCCGGCGTCCAGCTGGAGGCCGGGCGCGTGGCCAGCGCCTTCGCCCATCCCGATCCGGCGGCAGAGCTGGCGCGGGTGCGCCGCTATTTCTGGAAGACCTTTGCGCCCGACACCGCGCCCGCCCGCGCGGCCGGCTATGAGGGCGCCTTCCTGGCGACCGCGCAGGGGGACGGCTCGCGGCCGCACCGCCTCTCGGTGCCCTTTCCCGTGCCGATGCGCGCGCCGCCGGTGATGACGCCCTTCAATCCGGCCGCCGACAATGCCGAGATGCGCAATGCCGACCGCGGCACCGACTGCACCTCGAGCCTGCCCCTCTCTTTCGGCCAGTCGGCCGAGCGCTTTGCCCTGTTCACCATCACGCCCGCCGGCACGGTCGCCGGCGACGCGCTGTGCCTGCACATGACCTTCGACGCGGAGATTTCCTGATGTCCGACCTTCTTTCCGCCGGGGCCGCCGCGATGTCGGGCGGTGTGCTGGGCATGATCGGCACCGCCATCGGACGCGGGGTCGGCATGGCCGAGCGCGTGCTGGAGGACCGCCAGGAGCGGGCCCGCTGGCAGCACGAGATCGCGCTGCGCCAGATCGACCAGACCGGCCGGCGCGAGGCCGCCGCCGACGCCCGCCTGCAGGCCGAGACCGAGGGCACCTGGAAGGGCCTGACCGCCACGGCCGACGCCGATGCGGCCCTGCCGCCGGGCTATGCCTGGGTGGCGGCGGTGCGGGCGCTGGTGCGCCCCACGCTGACGGTGCTGCTGTGGCTGGTGGCCGCGATGGTGGCGCTGGTGGCGGTGCAGCGGGGCGAGCTGACCGCCTTTGCCCGCTTTGCCGATGGCGTCTCGTTCGCTGCCGCTGCAGCCACCCTGTGGTGGTTCGGCGACCGCGCACCGCGCCGCTGATCCCGGAGACAGCGATGACCGTACTCGATTTCCTGCGCCTGCGCCCGGCCCGCCCCGCGCGCCCCGTCC
>DBAV01000086.1:4576-4893 GCA_002291875.1 Hyphomonadaceae bacterium UBA1001 | reverse complement strand
TCGAACTCCGTCGCGTATTCCCATTCGACGACCGCTTCCTCGCGTGGGGCCGCCGGCATCCCGCCGATGGCTGCCTCCACCATCGCCGCACTGATACCAGCGCGCACCAGTGCGATGCGCAGTTGCCTCGCAGACAGGGGGCAGAGTGGGGCGGGCGGCGCGACGAACGGCGCGACAGTGACGCCTGCCAGTCGGTCATCATCGGCCGGCACGGCCCAAAGCTCGCCATTGTCCAGCGTGATCCGAACCACACTGGCGTCGGGATTGGCGGCCTCGGCTGCCACAACGCGCCGCTCCGGCGGCGGCTCGGCGGGCGG
>DBAV01000086.1:0-4257 GCA_002291875.1 Hyphomonadaceae bacterium UBA1001 | reverse complement strand
CGGCGGCTCGGCGGGCGGTGGCTGCTCCGGCGATATGGGATCAACAACGGGCAGGGGGCCGTGATCCTCGATCGGCGGCAGGGGTTCCATGCGGGCCAACGCCTGCAGCACATCGACGGCGGTGATGGGTTTCTCAGTCATACTAAAGCCTCCGCACGACGACCACCGCCGCGTATGCCTCGACGATGTTGAACGGTCCGTTTGCCAGGTCTTTCTGAACCCGCAGCCGGAGGCGCATGCCGGTCTGATCGGGCGGATTGAACACCGCTCGCAGCCCGTTCTGCAAGAATGGGTGGCCGGTGCCATTGCTGTTGGCGCCGCCAGCATAGATGTTCGTGATCTCCGTGAGGCCACTGGTCAGCAGCTGCACGTTGAACCGCATCTCGTTGAACAGGTTGACTGTCTGCTGCCCTTTGAATGTACCAAACAACACGACCCTCAGGGCACGATCCGGGATCACCAGGTCAACCAGGTTGAGCCATGAGCCGGCGGGGGTATCAGCCACGCCCGCATAGTCCATCTGGGCCACCCACAGGCCGTCAGGCAGCTCCGACACGTGGGTGTGATCGCCGCGCGCGAAGGTCCAGGCGCTGCCAGCGCCGCCCGCGAATGACGCCCGTGCCCCAGGCGCGCTTGCGGGTGGCAGGCTGGTGTTGGACCACACACGCCCCCCCTCCGCATTCACGAAGCCCGTCGCGCGATCGACGGTCAGGACGTTGCCCAGGAAGGCGCCCGCATCGTTGTAGCGCGCCAGGCGGAAATTGGTGCCTGCATTGCTCCCTGTCTCCGCGGCGGTATCGCCCAGATCGAGCGACCATCGAATTGCGCCACCCACCCAGGAAGATAGCCGCATGACCTGCCCGGCTGCGGTTGCACTGAGTGCGATGGCGGGGTTGACCATCTGGAGCGCAAGATTGCCGGTCAGCGTGCCACCACCAGATGGTAAAGCGTTCGCTGGCTCAAAGCGGTCCGCGGCGATGTCAACAATGCCGAGAGTGATCCACTGGGCGCCGGCGACAGCATCGCCGATGCTGGTGCTGGTGGCCCAAGCTGGCGACGCGGCGGGGCTGTGGCGGATCTCGATGCGGCCGCCCACCCGCACGTCCAGGTCGGGGTGGCGGTCCCATCGCAGCCAGGCCATGCCGCCCATAGTTTGCACGGCCAGGCCGGTGATATCGGCCGGCGGCTGCGCCACCAGCAGGCCCGCGCGGAACTGGATTTCCGCCCAGTCGCTCGGCACGAAGCTGCTGCGCGCACGCACCCTGGCAATGTGCAGCCCATCCGGCAGGTCGTCGATATCCGCCCGCGTCTCACCGGCCGTGGGCGCCACAGCCCGCCATTCGGTGGCGCCCAGTGGCTGCACCTGCACCTCGTAATGCGTGATGAACGGATTGGCCGGCGGCACCCATCGCAGCACCGCCCGCGTGCGCACCCCCGCACCGTTCTGACCGACATAGAGTTCCTCGGTGACACCGAGCGCCTGTGGCGCGTCGATCGACAGAGCGTTGATCAGGGTGGTGTTGGGCGCCGGCGCGCCATTGAACGCCTGGTCGAAGGTCCAGGCGTAGTTGAACGGCGCTTCCTCTCGCAGTTCCACCGTGATGCCCATGCCGGACGGGTCCAGCTGCCAGCCCATGATGAGCATCGGCTTGTCGAGCATGCCCAGCCGCGGGTCGGTGAAGGCGATCACCTGGCCCACACAGAAGCGCACCGCCGAGAATTTGACCGTGGCGCGCACCACCAGACCATCACGGTGGCGCAGCAGCAGCATGCGCGACAACCGCTCTGCCTGGATGCGCTGGATGACGAAGGGCAGTTCGACGTCGCGCCACAGCACGAACCCGCCATCCTGGGCCGCCATCGCGGGGTCATGCACCGGGCCGGCGGGGTGCACACCCCAATCCCGCTCGGGATCCACGAACACCGCCTTCACGCCATTGAACAGGTCGCTGCGCGGGGGGCGCGGCACCACCTCGGTCTTGCGGATCAGATCACTGGCGGTGATGGTGCCGGTGGGAGCGCGATAGGCCGCGCCATAAAGCCGAAAGCGCCCACCCACGCGGCACAGCATGCCGCCGCCGGCGTCCAGCATGTCCCGCAGCACATCAACCGGGTTTCGATCCAGCTTGAAGGCGCCATCGAGGCGATAGCGCGTCTGCGTCGCGCCGGCGGCGGTGATCTGCACCTGTTCATCAGACAGGTTCGCGGCCGCGGTGAAGCTGTCGATGTCGATCATGTCCAGGCCGGAGCGCAGCCCATGCTCCCACCGCAGATAGTGCAGCACGCACAGCGCCCAGTTGGTCGAGTAGCCGGTGGTGTTGCTGCGCGGATCCCAGATGTCGGTGCGGCCTTCGACATAGGCCTCGACATTCGGCAGGTTCGGCATCCGCTCCTGGTCGTAGCGCAGCCGGATGTAGAGATAGGTGCATTCGCGCAGCGCATGCGCGGCCGTGTGGCCATCCGGGCTTTCGGCGACCAGATCGGCCGGGGCGGCGGTCTGGTCGCCCAGGAAGCGCTGGATGCGCACAACACCATGCAGCGGGTGCCGCGTGTCGGTGATGTTGCCATTCGCATCCAGCTGGCTGGGTTCGATCAGCGTGCCGTTCAACCAGATTTGGCCGATGGCGCGGCAGCGGTGCGTGGCCAGCGCCAGCACGAGATGCAGGAATTCCTTGTTGGCGCCGCTGCTGCCGGCATAGACCAGCGCGCCTGAGACGCGCGCGGCGCCATAGATGGCTTGCCGCGCCTCGGTCGTGCCGCGGACCATCTGCTTGCGGTCCTGCACCTGGGTGTTCAGGTTCGGGCGGTCGCCTGACATGATGGCGTTCATGGCGAAGCTGGCGCCTACCGAGACGACTGTGCCGATGACGCTGGCCCATGTCACGGCAGTTGACCCGATGGTGAACGCCGTCGCTGCACCAAAACCTGCTGCGGTCGCAGCTGCTGAGGCGGCATAGCCAATCGCAACAGGGATCAACTGCGGCATGGCTACACCGCCCAGGCGCGCTGGATGGTGCGCGCGGGCATGCAGTGCATGCCATCCGCGCCCAGCACCATGACGCCATCGGGCATGATCACGCCCAGCGCCCGGACATCCAACCAGGAAACCAGCGCCACATCGCCCCGCTGCGCGAAGGCTGGCGGGCATTCAGCGATGCCTGCCGCCGCCGCGACCTGCGCCGCCAGCGCAGCCAGGCCACCGCATTCGCGCAACAGCGCATCCGCCCCAGCTTCCGTGTCGTAGGTGCCACGCCACTCGGCTGCCGGGTCCTGCCCCGTCAGCGCGACGACCACGTCAGCGGCCAGCATCGCGCAATCTGTCCGCCCCCACACAAACGGAGCGCGCGCACGCTCGGCCAGCAGTGCGGCCAGGCGCTCTGTCCAATCCGGCAGGCGGGGCGGACGGGCGGGGCGCATCAGAACCGCATGGCTGATGCAATGCCGCCGCGGCTGGCGGGCGGGGCGCGTAGCGCGGCCGCGGTGGGCCAGATGAAATTCCACGCCGCCGTGGCGGGCACGAATTCCAGCCCGCGATCGCCCGGCGCGATCAGCTGCTGGTCCTCATGCGTCCAGCGCAGCAGGCGCGGCCGGTCCCAGTCGGCCAAGTGGTCGGTGATGGTCACCTTCACTTCCGCCAGGCTGTCGTCATAGGTGATCAGCATCTGGTCCATCCGCCCCAGCACCAGCGGGATGGGGTCCGGGATCGGCTGCAGCGTCGAGGGGTCCAGGATCAACGCCCAGATGCGCGCGGGCCGGCCCTGGTAATGCTCGTTCAGCGCGATGCTGACGGCATCCGCCGGGACGCCGGTGAGAGAGACCGCCCATTGGCCGGTTTGCAGGTCGCTCGGTTCCCGGATGGTGGTCAGCCCGACCAGGCCGCCGAGGCCGGCGAACACATTGCCGCCGATCACCACATCCTGCGTGCCGGCCACCGCGCGGACGAACCCGCTGGCGAAATCCAGCTCTCCGGCCAGCGTCATGTGAACCACATCGTGCTGGACGGCGGTTTCAACGGCAGGCGTCAGGCCGCGGGTCACAGGACTTCCTCCATCTCCACCGTCACATCCGCGTACATGCCGCTGGCGTATTCGAACGGGTTGCTGTCACGCGCCAGGCGGAACAGCCCGGTCGGCACCCATTCCAGGAAGGTGTTGTCGGCCGGGCTGCGGCGCAGCGGCGGGTGCAGCAGCAGGCTGCACCGGCCCGTGGCATTGCTGGCCACAGCACTCAGCTGTCCCGCGCTGCCCAGCACCTGGT
>DBAV01000275.1 GCA_002291875.1 Hyphomonadaceae bacterium UBA1001 | reverse complement strand
CTCCGGGCCCGCCGTGTTCGGCCGGTGATCAAGACTGCGGGCCTGGAAGCCCGCGGTCCGGGGGCGCCTCTTTCCAGCCCGGTGGAAAGGGCTGGTGTGCGCCGCATCGGAGCGCAGCGCTCAATGCGCGCGGTGCCAGCCCGGACGATCTGAACTTGGTGGTCTGGACCTGGGGCTCGCGGCGCAGCCCGGAAGGCTGGCGCCGTCACGGCTTCAGGCGCAGGCGCATGATCCGTTCGTCGTCCAGCGTTTCGCCGACCGCAAAGCGATAGGCGCCCACGACCTCGAATCCATAGCCGGAATAAAAGGCACGGGCGCGGGCATTGTCCGCCCAGACGCTCAGATAGACGTCCTGGACCCCCTGCCCCCGCAGCCAGCCCAGCATGGTCTGCATCAGCTCGTGGGCGACGCCGCGGCCCTTGACCGATTCGGCGACATAGAGGCGCTTGATCTCGCCCTCACGGCGCCCTGGCTCGCGCTGGAGCGGCAGCCCCATGGGGCCGGCCTGCGCTGCCCCCACCATCCCCCCCGGGCGCGCCTCGGCCAGCCAGAGGCGACAAGCCGGGTCGAGGATCTGGTCGCGCATCTGCGCCTCGCCATAGTGCAGGGCCAGGAACGCCTCGAGGTCCTCGACCGGATAGAGGTGGCCGAAGGTGGCCACGAAACTCTCGGACAGAAAGCGCGCCGCCGCATCGGCGTCGAAGGTGCGTGCCGGGCGCACGCGCACCGCCAGAGGCGGGGGTCCGGGGCGTGCGGGCGTGTCCTCGCGCATGGGCGGGCCTTGGCACGCGCAGCGCCAAAGGGAAACCCCCGGCCGCCTTTGGGCGACCGGGGGTCTCTGTTGTGCGCCAATGGCCCGGGGCGGGTTCAGCCGCCGCGGTGGGCGAGCGCCGCCAGCAGCAGCAGGGCCACGATGTTGGTGATCTTGATCATCGGGTTCACGGCCGGGCCGGCGGTGTCCTTGTAAGGATCGCCGACCGTGTCGCCCGTCACCGAGGCCTTGTGGGCATCCGAGCCCTTGAAGTGCTTGGTGCCGTCCTTGTCGGTGAAGCCGTCCTCGAAGGACTTCTTGGCGTTGTCCCAGGCCCCGCCGCCGGAGGTCATCGAGATGGCCACGAACAGGCCCGTCACGATGACGCCGACCAGCATGGCGCCCAGCGCGGCGAACGCCTCGTCCTTGCCGGCGATCTGCATGATCACGAAGAACAGCACGATCGGCGACAGAACCGGCAGCAGCGAGGGCACGATCATCTCGCGGATCGCCGACTTGGTCAGCATGTCCACCGCCCGGCCATAGTCGGGCTTGGCGGTGCGGTCCATGATGCCGGGGATTTCGCGGAACTGTCGCCGCACCTCCTCGACCACGGTCTGCGCCGCGCGTCCCACCGCCGTCATGGCGATGCCGCCGAACAGATAGGGCAGCAGGCCGCCCAGCAGCAGGCCGACGATCACATACGGGTTGTCCAGCCCGAAATTGACCTCGACGCCGGCGAAGAACGGATAGGTGTCCGCATTCGCCGCGAAGTATTTCAGGTCCTCGTTGTAGGCGGCGAACAGCACCAGCGCGCCGAGGCCCGCCGAGCCGATCGCATAGCCCTTGGTGACGGCCTTGGTGGTGTTGCCCACCGCATCGAGCGCGTCGGTGTTCTGGCGCACTTCCTTGGGCAGGTCGGACATTTCGGCAATGCCGCCGGCATTGTCGGTGACCGGGCCGAAGGCGTCCAGCGCGACCACCATGCCGGCCAGTGCCAGCATCGAGGTCACCGCAATGCCCACGCCGAACAGGCCGGCCAGGCTGTAGGTCACCAGCATGCCCACCACGATCACCAGCGCCGGCAGGGCGGTCGATTCCATCGACACCGCCAGCCCCTGGATGACATTGGTGCCATGGCCCGAGACCGAGGCCTGCGCGACCGACCGCACGGGCCGGAAATTGGTGCCGGTGTAGTACTCGGTGATCCAGACGATGGCGCCTGTCACCAGAAGCCCCGCCAGACCGCAGAAGAACAGGTCCCATCCGGTGATGTCCGACCCCGGCGCGATCACGCCAAAGCCGTTGTTGACGACCGCGATCGAGGCGGCGATGCCGACCACCGAGAACACGGCCGAGGCGATGAAGCCCTTGTAGAGCGCGCCCATGATGTTCTTTGAGCCCGCGCCAAGGCGCACGAAGAAGGTGCCCAGGATCGAGGTGACGATGCACACGCCGCAGATCGCCAGCGGCAGCAGCATCATGGCGTCCACCACGCCCGGATAGTCGCGGAACAGGATCGAGGCCAGCACCATGGTGGCCACGGTGGTGACCGCATAGGTCTCGAACAGGTCGGCGGCCATGCCCGCACAGTCACCGACATTGTCCCCGACATTGTCGGCGATCGTGGCGGGGTTGCGCGGGTCGTCCTCGGGGATGCCGGCCTCGACCTTGCCGACCATGTCGCCGCCCACATCCGCGCCCTTGGTAAAGATGCCCCCGCCCAGGCGCGCGAAGATCGAGATCAGGGAGGCGCCAAAGCCCAGGGCCACCAGGCCGTCGATCAGGGTACGCGAGTCGCTGCCCTCGCCGGCGGCGCGCAGCGCGAAATAATAGCCCGCCACACCCAGCAGCGCGAAGCCGACCACCAGCATGCCGGTGACCGCGCCCGCGTTGAACGCCATCGACAGGCCCTGATCCAGGCCATGCTGCGAGGCTTCGGTGGTGCGCACGTTCGCGCGCACCGAAACGATCATGCCGATGTATCCGGCCACGCCCGAGAGCACCGCACCGATCACAAAGCCGACGGCCACCACCCAGGGGAACACCAGTAGCACCAGCAGCGTGACCCCGAGGCCGACCCAGCCAATGGTGGTGTATTGCCGCCGCAGATAGGCGTTCGCGCCTTCCTGGATGGCGGCGGCGACTTCCTGCATCCGCTCATTGCCGGGGCTGGCCTTCAGGATGCTCTGGACTTGAACGTAGCCATAGAGCAGGGCGAGCACCCCGCTCGCCAGCACGAACCAGATCACTTGGTCGACTTGCATGGTCTGTCCTGTGGATGGAGGGCGGTCGACGGCGCGTTCGCGCCCCCGCGAGTGCCCATGGGATAGGGCCCCCGCCCATCGGTCTGGAGCGCGGTGCTTGCCAGACGGTAAACCGCCCCGCAACCAAGCAAGGGGGTGAAGATGGCCGATCAGCCTTGATTTGTGCAGAAAACCGCCATGGCAGGCGAATGGCGCGCCCCCGCACTCGCGCGGATGGCGAAGCCCCTAGCGGCGCAGGCTCTCGACGCGGGTCACCCGAACCGAGGCGATCGAACGCGGCACCGCTGCAACCGCGGCCTGCAGCAGCACCTGTTCGGCGCGGGCGCGGTCGATGTCGCGGACATTGCCGGCACTGGCGATCGAGGTGCGATGGACGGCGCGCACCACCGCGTCGCGCATGAAATGGGCGCGCTCGCGCACGCTCCAGGGGTCGACGCCGTCGGCCACGCGCACTTCGATGGTCAGGAACAGATAGTTCGCGATCCGCCCTTCGCGCGCGACCGGCACCACGATCCCCGTCATCTCGACAATCCGCGGGTCGGGTGAGGCGGGCGTGCTGGCCAGGGCCGCTGGGGGGATGGCTGCGATCAGGGCGAACAGCGCCACCAGCAGCGTGCGCGCCCGCGCCGTCCAGTTGGAGGCGGACCGTTTCGAGGCAGGGACCGAGGTGTGCGCGTGCATGGCCGGAGCCTGACTCACCATGGTGAAGGTTCGGTTAGCCCATGTGCGACCAGCCCAGCACCCCCCCGGCGGGCACGCGCCGGCCGCCGGGCCCGAGCACCTCAAGACCCGTGCCGGCAAAGCAGGCGCCGACCGGCACGGCCGGCATCCCTGCCTGCGCCAGCGCGTCGGCCACCACCGCGCGCCGCGCGGGGTCGGCGGCAAGCAACGCACAATAGTCGTCGCCCCGGGTCGCCAGGTGCAGCAGCAACTCGACGCTTGGCCCGGCGCCAAGCCAGCCGGCGACTTCTGGCGACACCGGCATGGCGCCGAGATCGATGCGCACGCCCACGCCCGCGGCCTCCCCCATGCGCGCGGCATCCAGCAAAAGCCCGTCGCTGACGTCCATGGCGGCGCGCGCATGTTCACGCACGATCGCGGCAGTCCGGCGGCTGACCTGGTGCGGCAGGCGATAGCGCGCGACCAGCACATCGCCGGATCGGCCTGCCAGGGCCTGCTCGAGCCCCAGACCCGCATCCCCGATGGTGCCGGTCAGCCACAGATCGTCTCCGGCCCGTGCCAGCCGGCGGCGCGGAATCGGCGCCTGCGCACGGCCGAACGCCGTCACCGACAGCATCAGCGGCCCCGGCGTCACCACCGTGTCACCGCCCATCAGCGAGCAGCCAAAGTGCGCCTGGTCCACGGCCAGGCCGGCCGCGATCGCCTCGAGCTGGCGATGATCGCGCCCCGCCGGCCAGGCCAGCGTCAGCAGATACCCCTCGATGTCGACCCCCTTGGCGTGAAGGTCCGAGATGTTCACCCGCAGCGCCTTGCGCGCCACTAGGTCCAGAGGGTCGTCCGGCAGGAAGTGCACGCCGGCCACCAGCGCATCGGTGGTCACCACCCAGTCCCCGCCGTGCAGCGACGCCACATCATCCAGCAGCCCATCCGCCCCGCTGGCGGTGGCCAGGGGGGCGAACACCTCGCGGATTATCCGCAGTTCGCCATCCGGCGGGCCGGTGCCGGCGGGGCCTTCAGCCGGCCGGGCGGAGGTCATGCGCGACGCGGTCCAGCGCGGCGTTGATGAAGGCCGGCTCGTCGCCGCCATCGAAAAAGCCTTTGGCAATCTCGACATAGTCTCCGATGATCGCCGCCAGCGACACCTCGGGAAAGCGCCAGACCTCGCAGGTGCCCGCGCGCAGGATGGCGCGCGCCACGCTGTCGATGCGCTCGAGCTTCCAGCCGCGCTGCAGGCGGCGCGCGATCGCGGTGTCGACCGCGCTTTGCTGCTCGATCACCCCGGCCAGGATCGCCTCGAACAGGTCCCGGTCGGCGTCGGGCGTGATGTCGTCGACCTCGGGCAGGTGTCCGTCGCGGAAGGCCATGCGTACGGCCTCGGCCGAGCTGCCCGACATTTCCATCTGATAGAGCCCCTGCACCACCGCCAGTCGCGCCATGCGCTGGCGGATGCGACGGATGTCGCGGGCGCTGGGCGTGGCGGCGCGCGCGCTTTCGCCGGTCATCGTGCGCCCCGCATGCGGCGCGCCAGCAGCGCCATGGACAAGGCGGCATCGGCCGCCGCCGCACCCTTGGCGCCTTCGGTCCGGCGCGCGCGTGCCCACGCCTGGTCCAGCGTTTCCACCGTCAGGATGCCATAGCCAATCGCCAGCCGCCGGCCGACCGCAAGGTCCATCAGGCCGCGTGCGCTCTCGCCGCAGACGTAATCGTAATGGCTGGTTTCGCCGCGCACCACACAGCCCAGCGCCACATAGGCATCGAACCCGCCGCTGTCGGCCGCCAGGGCGATGGCCGCGGGGATTTCAAAGGCACCCGGGACGGTGGCGCGCGCAATTTCGGCGCGTGCCTCGGCCAGCGCCTCAAGCGCGCCGGCGGCCAGCTCGTCGCTGATCTCGGCGTAATAGCGCGCCTCGACCACCAGGACGCGCAGGGGTGCGAACAGCGTCGCCGCTGCAGCCCGCACCACCCTGTCGCCCGGAACGGCGCCCTTCATCGCGTCGCGACCCTTTCCGCGTCCATCAGAACCGCCGGCTGCCTGTCACCTTGAGTCCATAGCCGTCAAGCGCCACGATCTGCCGATCCGAGTTCGACAGCAGGACCATGTCGCGCACGCCCAGATCCAACAGGATCTGCGCCCCCACGCCGTACTCGCGCAGCTGGCCCTCGTGGGCGTCCACCCCTGCCAGCCGATCGGCCAGCGGGCGGTCCATGTTGCCGCGCAGCACCACCATCACCCCCGGCTCGCTCGAAGCCTTCAGCGCCGCCAGCGCCCGCGCCACCAGATCATGCCGGCCGGGCACAAAGCCGAACAGGTCGGCGGCCATGTCCACCCGGTGCATGCGCACCAGGGTCGCAGCATCCGGGCGCACCCGCCCCTTGACCAGCGCCACATGCTCCTGGCCGTCGACCAGGTTGCGATAGATCACCGCCCGCAGTGCCCCGCCCGCAACGCTCTCGGCCTCGGTCTCGGCCACCCGCTCGACCAGGCGTTCATTGCGCCGGCGATAGGCGATCAGGTCCTCGATGGTGCCGATGTTCAGCCCATGGCGCCGGGCGAACACCACCAGATCCGGCAGGCGCGCCATCGAGCCGTCATCATTCATGATCTCGCAGATCACGCCGGCCGGCAGCAGGCCGGCGATCCGCGCAATGTCCACCGAGGCCTCGGTATGGCCGGTCCGCACCAGCACCCCGCCATCGCGCGCCTTCAACGGAAAGACGTGGCCGGGGCTGACCAGATCGCGCGGCCCCTTGGTCGGATCGATGGCGACCGCGATGGTGCGGGCCCGGTCGTGAGCCGAAATGCCGGTCGAGACCCCCTCGCGGGCTTCGATCGACACCGTGAAGGCGGTCTGGTGGCGCGTGCCATTGGCCGGGGTCATCAGCTGCAGGCCCAGCGTCTCGACCCGCTCCTCGGTCAGCGCGAGGCAGATCAGCCCGCGCCCGTGCATCGCCATGAAATTGACGGCCTGGGGCGTGGCGAACTGGGCCGGGATCACCAGATCGCCCTCGTTCTCGCGGTCCTCGGCGTCCACCAGGATGAACATGCGCCCATTGCGGGCATCCTCGATGATGTCCTCGATGGGGGCGATCACGACGCGGTCTCCATCCACCGGGCGGCATAGCGCGCGATCGGGTCGATCTCGAGGTTCACCCGCGCGCCCGGACGCACCGCGCCCAGGGTCGTGACCGCCCAGGTGTGGGGAATGACATTGATCCCGAACACGTCGTCCTCGACCTCGTTGACGGTCAGCGAAACCCCGTCCACCGCCACCGAGCCCTTGGGCGCCAGATACCGGTGCAGCGGGCGCGGCGCGCGGATGCGCACCCGGTGGCTCTCGTTCTCGGGCGTCACCGACACCACCTCGCCCACGGCGTCGACATGACCCGCGACGAAATGCCCGCCCAGCTCATCCCCGACGCGCAGCGCGCGTTCGAGATTCACGCCGGTGCCCTGCTGCCAGCCGGCCGCGGTCGAGAGCGCCAGTGTCTCGGCCGAGGCCTGCACGCGCCACCGGCAACCCCCGCCGGGCGGTGCCAGCACGTCCAGCACTGTCAGGCAGACCCCGGAGTGACAGACCGAGGCGCCGTCCACCAGGCCCGCCGACGACCAGGGCGCTTCGACATGGAAGACCCGGTCCCCGCCCGGTGGCGCCTCGACCGCCCGGACGGTGCCGATGGCCGTCACAATCCCGGTGAACATGATTGTGGACTCCCCGCGCCCTTCGTCGACCCGACTGGAGGCGACATAGGCAGGTCTGGCGCATGTGAACAGGACGGCAGCGCAGGCGCGCGGCCCGCGCCAGGCGCAATCAGTCGCGCGCACCCCGCGCATCCGCCCGCTCGAAGACCTCGCAGGTGTCGGCATCCAGCGTCTTAAGGGCCACCCGCCGCCACCCGCGGGCCTGCGCCAGCGCCGTCAGGCCCAGCGGCCCGATCGCCGCCCGCGCATCCGCGCCCAGCAGGACGGGCGCCCGGAACCAGTGGATGGACGCCACCAGGTCCGCGCGCAGGAAGCTGGCAGCAAGCTCTCCCCCGCCCTCCAGCATCACCGGCCCCTGCGCCTCGACCGCAGACAGGATGAAGGCGGGCGAAGGCCGTGCCGTCGGCGCCACCACCACGCGCGCGCCCTGCGCGCGCAGGGCCATGATGGCGGCAGTGGGCGCCTCCTGGCCGCACACGACGGTGCCCCCGCGCGCGACGATGCGGGCCGCACAGGGCGTGCGTGCCAGGCTGTCGGCCACCACGGGATGGGGCTGCGGGCCCTGATGGTCGGGCAGGCGCACGTCCAGCGCCGGATCGTCGGCCAGCACCGTCCCCACTCCGACCACAACCACCGCATGGCGTGCGCGAAGCCGGTGCACCGCTGCGCGCGCGGCCTCGCCGGTGATCCAGCGGCCCTGCCCGTTCGCCAGCGCGATCCGGCCGTCCAGGCTGGTCGCCAGCTTCAGCGTGACGCCCGCAACGTCCCGGCTCACTCGCGCGTCACGCCGGTCGCAGCGGGGGCCATTGCGACCTCGCCGGCGATGTCCGCCCCTTCCGCGTCCAGCCCCTCGGTCGACAGGAAGGCGGCAAAATCCCCCGAGGTCTGAAAGTCGCGATAGACCGAGGCATAGCGGACATAGGCCACCGGATCGAGCGCCGAGAGGCCCTCCATCACCATCTGCCCGATGGTCTCGCTGGGGATTTCACCGTCGCCGAGGCTCTCGAGCCGGCGCACAATGCCCGAAATCATCTGCTCGATCCGCTCGGCATCCACGGGGCGCTTGCGCAGGGCGATGTCGATCGACTTCATCAGCTTTTCGCGGTCGAACGGCGCGCGGCGCCCCGACCGCTTGATGACCACCAGCTCGCGCAGCTGCACCCGCTCGAAGGTGGTGAACCGCGCCCCGCACGCCCCGCACGACCGACGCCGGCGGATCGAGGCGCCGTCCTCGGCCGGACGGGAATCCTTTACCTGGGTGTCCTCGTGCTGGCAGAACGGACAGCGCACGCGCCCGGTGCCTCAGCGATAGATCGGGAAGCGGCCGGTCAGCGCGCGCACCTGTTCGCGCACCGCCGCCTCGGTCGCCCCGTTGTCGTCGGGCGCCCTGGCCAGCCCATCCAGCGTCTGGGCGATCAGCTGGCCCACCGTGCGGAAATCTGCCACGCCGAACCCGCGCGTGGTGCCCGCGGGGGTGCCCAGGCGGATGCCAGAAGTCACCATCGGCTTTTCGGGGTCGAAGGGCACGCCGTTCTTGTTGCAGGTGATCAGCGCGCGCCCCAGCGCCTTCTCGGCGTCATGGCCCTTCAGCCCCTTGGGCCGCAGGTCGACCAGCACGACATGGCTGTCGGTGCCGCCCGACACCAGGTCGAACCCCGCCGCCAGCAGCGTCTCGGACAGGGCGCGGGCATTTTCCACCACGCGGCGCGCATAATCGCGGAATTCGGGCTGCAGCGCCTCGCCAAAGGCCACCGCCTTGGCCGCGATGACATGCATCAGCGGGC
>DBAV01000068.1 GCA_002291875.1 Hyphomonadaceae bacterium UBA1001 | reverse complement strand
GGAACACGGCCTTTGATTAGAGAAAAGGAACGTGATCCCGGAACCCGTGAGCAAAGCGAACCGGTATCCGGGACCCAGCCCCGTAAGCGCGGTGGATCGGTCCCGGGCCCGATGCTGACGCACCGGCCCGGGATGACGGCCGTTAAAAGGAAAAATCCAAAGCGCGGTGGATAGGTTCCGGCCCGCGATGACGGCTGTCGGGGGACACGGGATGGCGCGCGGGCCTTGCTTCTGCGGTGCGGACGGCACAGATGCGCCGACCACGATCAAAACCGGGAGGCATTATCATGGCAGGCGTCGGCTATCTGACCATCGGCACCAACGACCTGGACCGCGCGCTGGGCTTTTACGACCAACTGTTCGCGGTGGTGGGCGGCCGGCGCGGCATGAAGACCCCCAAGGGCCAGGCCTATGTGTTCGGCGCCGGGCCGATGGTTCTGGTCACGCGCCCCTTCGACGAGGCCGGGGCCACGGCCGGCAACGGCAGCATGGTGGCCCTGCACTGCGACAGCAAGGACCAGGTCACGGCCATGCACGCCAAGGCGCTGGAACTGGGCGGCGCCTGCGAGGGCCAGCCCGGACCGCGTGGCCCGTTCGGCACCTTTGCCTATTTCCGCGACCTCGACGGCAACAAGCTGGCCGCCTTCGTCCCCGGCGCCTGAGCCGGACATGGCCATCACCGTCACCGCCCATGTCCGCGCGCCGATCGAGCGCGTGTGGGA
Organism: Hyphomonadaceae bacterium UBA1001; assembly: GCA_002291875.1. Lineage (GTDB taxonomy): Bacteria > Pseudomonadota > Alphaproteobacteria > Caulobacterales > Aquidulcibacteraceae > UBA1001. The sequence continues at coordinate 3,933 of DBAV01000068.1, read as the reverse complement.
GGCCTATGTCACCCCGGCCGACATCATGGCGTGGAATGCGGCATCCGACGACTGGCACTGCCCCGCCGCCCGCAGCGATCTGCGGCCCGGCGGGGTGTTCGTTTCGCGGATGGAGGCGCGCGACGGGTCGATGGGTTTTGATTTCGAGGGCATCTGGACCGTGGTCGACCCGCCCCGGCGGCTGGAGTACGATTTCGGCGGCCGCCACGCCGTGGTGACCTTCCGGGAGGTTGGCGACGCGGTCGCGGTAAGCGTCACCTTCGACCCCGAAACCGAATACCCGATCGAACAGCAGCGCGAAGGCTGGCAGGCGATCCTGGACCGCTTTGCCCGCTATGTGGAAAACGGCGCCTGACCGGGGTTCATCAGCCCTCGCCAAGACATCTGCGCATGCGCGCCTGATGGTCGGATGAGGGATGGACCACACCGAGGACCGGGACCACCCGGTCGGTGCGTTCGATCACGAAGTAGATCACCAGCGGACGGGCCGTCACTGAGCGGAGGCCGTCCATCGACTCGTCACGTCCGGTGCCGATCCATGGCGCCCGCATCAGGCGTTCGACCGTGGAGTCCACCGCCCGCACCGGGGCGCAGGCAGCGCGTCTTGCGGCTTTGATGCCCATGGTCCGCTCGAACACGGACTTGAGAACAAAGTCGTGCAGATCGAGCAGGTCGCCCTGCACTTCGGAGGCGACTTCAACCCTCCACGACATCGCCCGGTCGTTTTGGCCCGAACCATCATCACCAGATCGCCCGGTTGATAAGGGCAGGAACGCACCCGCCATTCGCTCGGCCAGCAGCGCACGCAGCGCGTCCACGTCTTCGTCGGGATGCGCGTGGGTGAAAGGTTCGTGAGCCTCACGCAGTTGCGAAAGTCCCTCACTCACCACGTCTTCCACCGAAGCGTATTCCCCGCTGGCAACCAGCGATCAGGCGAATGCCAGGTCCGCTTCGGACAGGGTCACAATGAACGGATCACCCATCGTCGCCGTCCTCCGAGGACACGCGCGGAAGACCAACACGCGGGTGGAGGTCGCGCCATCCTGCCCGCGTCCGTCCATCACAGACCCAGCCCCCGCAGCGCAACCCTTTCCAGGCGATCATTGCGGTCGCGGACGGCCGCCATCGTCCAGGCCTTGGTCTTGGCGACATCGTGCGCCGAACGGAAATACGGCTCAAGCGCGGCCAACGCCTCTTTCTTGGCGGCGAACTGATCGTTGCCCACCCTGCTGTTCACCTCCTTGGGTACGAGGCACAGATTGCCGAACATTTCTGTCCAGACATTGATCGCTTCTGGGAAATCGGTGCGCCATTGTCCGGTCGCGCTGCGCGGCAGGACGTGCTCGACGCTGGTGTCATTGGTCGGCCTGAAATCAACCGCCGATTCCGGGCTCAACAGGGTTTCCAGCCAACGCACATGCGCACCCCGCCGCGCCTCGTCGGTGATCTGGCCATCCTTCAGCCGCTGGCGCACGCGCTCCTGCCAGTTGACGGACAGGCTGAGCGCTCGCCCGCGCTTCAGTGGGTCGATGCGCTGGTCGATCTGGTCGAGTGCGTTGAGCACGGCCCTGACAATGTCGGCATCGGACGTGCCCAGCAGGTTGATGGCGAACGCCCAGCGCGTCAGGCCCGCGATTGACTCCTGCAGCCGTCCGGGGGCCCTGCGGTCGCGGTCATCCATGCGCAGGACCACCGCCTCCCAATGGTTCCGGCAGAAAGGAGAGCCGGCGCAGATCGCTTTTCGGCATGGTCAGCAGCGATCGCGACGCCTGGGGCGCGACCACCAGCTCACGGTAACGCGGCGCCAGCAGCTCGAGTTCGTCCAGCCAGCGGCGCGCACGATCGACGTCCTCGCGCTGATGGAAGGTGTCCATCAGCCGCGCCCCGAAATCGAAGCCGGCGGGCGTACGGAACTTCAGCAGATAGGCCGCGCGCAGGAATGCACCGATCTTGCGCGGAAACTTGGCTTCCAGCCGATCCCACCGCTGCGCGATCTCGTTGGCGGCCCCAAGGCTCTGCTGCGAGGCGAGCTGGACGAGGTGCCCCTTGACGATGTCCTTGTTCTCGAGCGGTTTTCCTCGCGTGTTGATGGTGATGTAGGCATATTCCGCCACGCGCCGATCTTCGAGAAAGGTCACCGTCAGAAAGACGCGGTCGAGCAGGAAACTCAGGAACGCGGCCCGGCGCGGGCTTGACCATCGGCCGACCTCGTCGAGGAAATAGGCCGCGGCCTCGAACATGCGGCGGTCGCCCGGCTCGCGGTCGTGCAGGCTCACGGGCTTGCGGGTGCCATTGAGGCTCTCGAGGATCACCGCGATGGCGCTCTGCTCGGATACCCTGCGCAAGCGGGCGGCCTTTTCCGGCGGCGGCGTACGCAGCAGCGCCTGGATGTGCTCCCAGTTTCCCTCGCTGCCCTCGGCGTCGCGCAGTGCCGAAAACAGGATGCACAGCGTCGTCAGGCGCTGCTGGCCATCATAAATGAAGTATCCAGCCTCCATCTGCGAGCGTTTCAGCAGGATCAGATGGCCCAGATAGAAGTCCGATACCAAAGTCCGTTGAGCAAGCCTTGTCGTTGTGACCACCCCGGACCCGTCGCCGGTCGGGGAAGGCTGTTCGTCGGCTTCGGTCGGATCAGCCAGCGACGCCGCTTCCGGTTGGCTGTCGTGGCCCGCATCCCTGAACACGGTCAGCAAGTCGGTGATGAGATCCGACCACTGCCGGCGCTCCCATTGATAGTCCCGCTGGGCACGCGCTGGCTCGAAGGTGCCAAGGCCCAGCAATTGCCGCACTGACAGGGTCTTTGCGGAAAAGGTCATCCGTGCGTCCTTGTTGACGACCCGGAACCTTCGCGAAACCGGTTCGCGGTTCAAGTCTCAACGGCATCGGCCCGCCCCTCCCCCCACTGACGCCGCGCGCGTCTTGCGCTATATGCGGCCGGTGACGCACACCCTCGACCTTACTGCCGCGCGGCCTGCACAGGCCGAGACCTGGGCGAGCCGTTCGCTGGTGGGCCTGACGCGCGCCCGGATCGCCGAGCGCCTGGTGGAGGCTGGCCTGGTCGATCCGCGCAAGGCGCGCATGCGCGCCTCGCAGGTCTGGCGCTGGGTGTATCACTATGGCGTGCGGTCGTTCGACGCGATGTCCGACATCGCCAAGGAGCTGCGCACCGGGCTGGCGGCCACCTTCACACTCGACCGGCCCGCGATCACCGAGCGCCAGGTGTCGGTAGACGGCACGCGCAAATACCTGATCCGCATGGGCCCCGGCATCGAGGTCGAGGCCGTGTTCATCCCCGATGTCGGCCGCGCGGGCGCGCTGTGCGTGTCCAGCCAGGTGGGTTGCACCCTGACCTGCACCTTCTGCCACACCGGCACCCAGCGCCTGGTGCGCAACCTGACCGCCCAGGAGATCGTGGCCCAGGTGGTGGTGGCGCGCGATGACCTCGATGAATGGCCGACCCGCGAGCGCCCGCTGAATGACGGCGATCGGTGCCTGACCAACATCGTCTTCATGGGCATGGGCGAGCCGCTCTATAACCTCGACCATGTGGCGGACGCTCTGGACGTGATTTCGGACGGGGACGGGCTGTCGATCTCGCGCCGGCGGATCACGGTGTCGACGTCCGGGGTGGTGCCCGAGATCGGGCCCCTGGGCGCGCGGACCAACGCCATGCTGGCGATCTCGCTGCACGCCACGAACGATGCCCTGCGCGACGAGCTGGTGCCGCTGAACCGCAAATACCCGCTGGCCGCGCTGGTGAACGCCGTGCGGGCCTATCCGGGGCTGAACAATTCGCGCCGCGTGACCTGGGAATATGTCATGCTGGCCGGGGTGAATGACAGCCCGGCCGAGGCACGCGCGCTGATCCGCCTGATCGAGGGCATTCCGTCGAAGATCAACCTGATCCCGTTCAATCCCTGACCCGGTACGCGC
>DBAV01000055.1 GCA_002291875.1 Hyphomonadaceae bacterium UBA1001 | reverse complement strand
TGAGACAGTTTGGTCCCTATCTACCATGGGTGTAGGAAGCTTGAGAGGATCTGTCCCTAGTACGAGAGGACCGGGATGGACGCACCTCTGGTGCACCAGTCGTGCCGCCAGGCGCGCAGCTGGGTAGCTATGTGCGGACGGGATAAACGCTGAAAGCATCTAAGCGTGAAACCCACCTCAAAACTAGGCTTCCCTATCAGAGCCGTCGCAGACTACGACGTTGATAGGCCGGGTGTGTAAAACCGTGAGGTTCAGCAGACCGGTACTAATCGCTCGATTGGCTTGATCATTCTCCGCCCATGCACGGCGTTCGCCACGCCGCATGGCTTGCCAGCAAATACGATGTCAGATCGAAACCGTTCCGCCTCCGCGAGGGGGCGCGCCGTGTGCATCGCGCCGACCTGGTGGCTATGCCGGGGGTTCCCCACCCGATCCCATCCCGAACTCGGCCGTTAAGTCCCCCAGGGTCGATGGTACTGTGTCTCAAGGCACGGGAGAGTAGATCGCTGCCGGGTCTGCCCGCTGCACACGAACAACGGTTTCCGCCTCCTTCGCCTTGCCCGCATCCGGCCCCCGGCCGGCCGGCAACCCCCTTGTCGCGGGGTGGAGCAGCCCGGTAGCTCGTCAGGCTCATAACCTGAAGGTCGTTGGTTCAAATCCAGCCCCCGCACCCAAGCACCAGCCCCGCCCGGCCCCGCCGGCGGGGCTTTTCGCGTTCCGGGTGCGCGGTGACCCTGTACCAAAGCGCACGCTGCTGGAAACAGAGCCGCCCCATTCGGCCCCCTTGCGTCGAAGCCTGCCGGGGGCTGTTTCGCGCGGCCAGCGCATCCAGGTTAAAAAAGTCCGCCGCCGTCGGTGGCTGTGCAATCCTGTCCAGGCGCGGGCGGTTTTCATCCGCAGCTTCGGGCTGATATGACCGGGCACCGGAGCGCGACGCCCACCTGCTTGTCGATCGGCACGAGGAGATCGACGGCGACGACTTTGAATTGCTGAGACCTGCGGCCGATATGCTCGCCGAGCGATACCCGCTGGCCGCGACCCTGGCGCTGCGGGCCATGATCACCTTCACCCTCGAAACCAAGCGGTCGAGTCGTTATCCGCATGCAGTGCGCCATTTCGCGTGCTGCGCGGTTCTCGCGCGACGCGTCGATGATTTCGGTCCGGTCGAACCAGGCGACGCGTTCGTCGCACGCCTCAAACGCACCGCGCCCCGTGCGTTAAGCTTGTGGTCGAAGGTCGAAGTCTGACCCTCGCGCAAGGGTCAGCCAAGACAACGGGAAATTCGCGCCCCTATCTTTCAAATGCGAATCACTTGCAAATACTGCCGTCAGTCTCTAGCGAGTGCGAAGCATTCGCAAATGCGGAACCTCACATCGTGGCCATCGCCTTTCCCTTTGTATCATTCCGCTGGGGCGCCGCACTGGCGGCGCTGATGGCAGCCCTGCCCGCTGCGCACGCTCAGGCAGCCGGTGCTGGCGTGCCTGATGGTCCAGACCGCACCAGCGCCAATGCCGCCGCCGATCCGTCCGTCACCGAGGAGGAGATCGTCGTCGTGGGCCGTGCTCGCCAACTCTATCGGGTGGACGACATCCAGGCCGGCCGGCTGCCCACCGATCCGCTCTCCTCCAGCATCACCATCCAGGTGATCGACGCCGACCTGATCGCCGACCAGGGCGCGCGCGACGCCCAAGACCTCTATCGAAATCTCTCGGGGGTGACCTTCTTCTCGTATGCAGGCGTCACGGCGCGGGGCTTCCGTCAGGAGGAAATCTTTTTCGACGGCCTGCGCGGCGACCCCTATGCGGGCTTTTCCGTACCCGTGTTGTTCAACATCCAGCAGGTCGAGTTCCTGAAGGGCCCGGCCGGCATGCTCTATGGCCCTGGCGCGCCGGGCGGGCTGTTCAACTATGTGACCAAGCGGCCGGAGGAAGCCTTCTCGGCGCGCGCGTCGGTCGTGCTCGGCACCGAGGCGCGCCGTGGGGCAGCGTTCGAGATCACGGGCCTATTGCCGGGGGCGGGGGCGCCTGCGGGCCGACTGGGCGTCTTCCACGAGGATCGCAACACCCCGCGCCGCAATGCCGACAGCCGGACAACGATTTTCGATGCCGGCCTGTCGCTGGCGCTCGGGCAGGCCGACCTGATCCTGCAGGCCACGCGCTATGAGCAGGACCTGGGCGGCAACCGACTGCGCGGTGTGCCGGTGGACAATGCCGGCCGGTTCATCGCCGACCGGCGCTGGAACCACAATGAGGCGTCGGATTTCCTGGCGCTGGAGGCCAATGTTGCCCAGGCGCGGCTGGAGTGGCCGGTGTCGGACGCGCTGGCGCTCGACGCGGCGGTGCGGTTCGCCGAGAATGTCGAGACCCAACAATACCACGAACCCAACGGGCTGTTCGACTCGGACGGCGATGGCCGGGTGGATTCCAGCCGCCGCCAGTTCCGCGACCAAGTTCGCGACGGCCAGAGCCTGTCCGTCGGCGCCAACGCGATCTGGTCCGCAACGCTGGGCCCTGTCCGGAATCGGGTGCTGGTGGGCGTGGATGCCTTTCGCGGCGACCTCGTGTTCGACGGGCGGTCGGTCAACGGCACCAATGTCGCGGGACCGGGCCGGCCAACCCCGCTTAGCCTCCTCAACCCGGCCTATGGTGTCACCAACCCGGCCGCGTATGTGCTGCCGCCCTTCACCCGCTCGATCACCCGTCAGGAACGCGCCGGCGCCTATTTGCTGAACGAGGCCACGCTGGGCCGCTTCATCGGCACGGTGGGGGTACGCCTCGACCGGTTTTCCGACACCAGCGGCCCGGTCCGCTTCGAGGATGAGCGGGCGACCTGGCGCGCCGGCGCGGTGTATCGCGTGACCGACGAGGTGTCGCTGTATGCCCAATGGGCCGACAGCTTCGAGCCGCAGGGCGTCGCCAGCCAGGACCCGCGCGCGGGCGGGCCTTTCGAGCCGACCGAAGGTACCATTGTCGAGGGCGGGGTACGCACGTCCCTTTTTGGCGGGCGCCTGCAGTCGACGCTGGCCGCCTATGAAATCGTGCGCACCAACATTCTGCAGGCCGACCCGCGCGGCGATGTGGGCGGGGACGGCGTCAACGACTTCGTGGCCTTTGGCGAGGTCACCAGCAAGGGCGCCGAACTGGACCTCGCGGTCGACCTCACGGACGACTGGGTGCTGACGGCCAGCTATGCCTACAACGACACCCGGATCACCGCGACCAATGGGCGGACCACGCTGACCAACAGCGTCGGGGACCGGTTCGCCAATGCGCCGGAACACGCGCTGGGCTTCTGGACGCGGTATCAGTTCAGGCCGCTGGGGCTCGCGGTGGCGCTCGGTGGGGACTTTGTGGATGTGCGCACGTCGCTGAGCGGACAGAAGGTGCGCCCCTACACGGTCTTCGATGCGTCGCTGATCTATGAAGCGGACACTTGGCGGGCGCTGCTGCGCGTCGACAACCTGCTGGATCAGACCTACGCCGCGTCGGGGTTCATCGACCGCACCGGGCACTTCCCGGGCGAGCCGCGCTCGGTGTTCGTGGAACTCACCCGGCAATGGTGAGCGTGGGCGCGGGCGAGCGGCCGGGCGGGGTTGCGCAGGCCAGACCCACGAAGGCGGCGCGTCTTTGGTGGCAGGTCCACCAGTGGACGGGGCTCAAGCTGTCGCTGTTCATGAGCTTCATCCTGCTGACCGGGACGCTGGCCGTCTTCAGTCACGAGATGGACTGGGCCATGCGGCCAGCGCTGCGGGTCGACCCGGCCACCGTTTCCGGGCCGATGGACTGGGTGGCGATGGCCGAGGGCATCGCACGCGTCCATCCGGACGCTACCATCGTCAGCCTCGAGGCCCCGGTCGATCCGTGGTTCGCCGCCAGTGCGATCATGGAGACGCCTGACGGCCGGCACTTCTTCGCCTATGCGCACCCTGCCACAGGCGTGTGGCACGGGGACGGGGACTGGGTGGGGGCGCAGCGCATCCTGCGCAACATGCATCGCCATCTCAACCTGCCGACGGCCATCGGGGTGCCGATCGTGTCGGCCCTTTCGATCCTGCTGGCGATCAGCCTGGTGACGTCGTTCGTTGTCTACAAGAAATGGTGGCGGGGCTTTCTGAAGTCCGTCCGATGGACCGATGCCCGCACCGCGTGGGGCGATGTGCACCGGCTGGCCGGGGTGTGGGGGCTGTGGTTCGTCGGTCTGATGGTGGTGACGGGGCTCTGGTATCTGGTGGAGAGCCTGGGTGGGGCCGCCGAGCCGTTCGCGCGTGCCAGGGCCGCGCCCGTGGGGGTCACCGCCGACGTGACCGCGCCCCGCCTGGCGTCCAGCCTCGAGAGTGCGCGCGCGGCGTTTCCGGACCTGCGCATCGAGCGCATCGTGTTCCCAACCGACAAGGCCGGCACCTTCCAGTTCCACGGTCAGCACAGGGCGATCCTGGTGCGCCCGCGCGCCAATGGCGTCATCACCGACGCCGGTGACGGCCGGACGCTGACAGTGTGGGACGCGCGCGAGGCCAGCGTCCACCAGCGCATTTCGGAAATGGCCGACCCCCTGCATTTCGGCACCTTCGGCGGTATCTGGACCAAGCTGGTCTGGTTCGTGTTCGGGCTGATGCTGACCGCCCTGTCGGTGTCAGGTGTGGCGATCTACGCCACGCGCCTGGCCAGATCCGAGCGGCGCGCGCCGCGCTGGCGGGCCGCCCTGGTCGACAGCTGGCGGGGCATGGGACACTGGCGCTGGCTCTCGGTCGTCGCCCTGGTCACCGCCTTGGCCCTGTTGCCGGCCCTGTTCGGGCAGGCGGCGTGAGCCCAAAGGGGGCGTCAGCCGCCCCAGCGGCGGACCACCGACACGATCACCCGGCGCGGGTCGGCCAGGCTGACCGTGCCGTCGCCGGCGCGCACGGCCTCGACCTCGGCATCGAACACGTTCAGCGCCGACAGCCGCAGCCCCCAATCCCCGGCCGGCGCCCACACCAATGCCAGGTCGGCGGTCACCGCAGGCGCAAGCCGGCGCTCATTGGTGTCATCCTCCCACTGGAACGAAGTCCACGCCAGATCGCCCGACGCGGTCCACGCCCCCAGCGTCCACTGCGCCCCCGCGCGCAGCCGGTGCTGGGGCGTCTGGGCCGGTCGCAGCGCCGCGCGTCCCCGCGGCACGGCCGTGCCGCGAACCTGGGCCAGCGTCCCGGCATAGCCCAGATCCAGCATCAGCGCCCGGCCCGCCTGCAACTGCCCGTCCAGCTCGAACGTCCACGCGTCCACGCCCTCGAGATTGCGCCGCTCGCGCAGAACGCCGCCCGCGGGCAGGAAACCCACCCTGGGAAACACGCCGGGCCCCTGTGCCACGGTCACATTGCCGATCGCATCATGCAGCCGGTTGAAGGCCAGCGTCGCGTCCAGCGTCACCGCCTCGCCCCGCAGCCGCGCGCCCACTTCGGCCCCGTCCAGCGTTTCGGGAACCAGCGCCTCGTTCGCCTCGGTCACCTCATTGCCCAGCCGGAACGGCCGGTAAAGCTCGT
>DBAV01000050.1 GCA_002291875.1 Hyphomonadaceae bacterium UBA1001 | reverse complement strand
CGCCGCCGAGGCCGCACGGGGCCGCAGGTCCGGACGGCGCGCCTCGGGCGCCTGCGGAAGGGCCACCAGCAACGCCATCTCGGCATCGGTGAGCGCGACCGGCTCCTTGCCGAAAAAGGCCCGCGTCGCCGAACGCACCCCCTCCAGATTGCCGCCATAGGGGGCCATGGTCAGATAGAGTTCCAGGATCTGGCGCTTGGGCAGGCGCCATTCCAGCTGGATCGCGCGCACCATCTCGATCGCCTTGGACCCCAGCGTGCGCGGGCGCGGCTCGAGCAGGCGGGCGGTCTGCATGGTGATGGTGGACGCGCCCGAACCCGCGCGCCCGCTTGAAAGCCAGCCCCATCCCGCGCGCGCCAGCGCCATCGGATCCACACCCGGATGCCACCAGAAACGCCGGTCCTCATAGGCGACGACCCGGCGCACCAGTTCCGGGTCCACCGCGTCGAGGTCCACCGCCAGCCGCCAGCGCCCGTCCTCGACCGGCATGGCCCGCAGGAACCGCCCCTCACGGTCGGTGATGACGGTCGATACCTCACGCGCCCGGTGGATCGGCGGGGGAAATGCCAGGTCCAGCAGCGCAAGCACCAGAAGCACGCCCGCCACCAAGCGCACCCAGTCGCGGCCCTTGCGCGGCCCCGCGGGCGCCGTTTCGGGGCGTTCGCGGGCGGCCCGGGTTTCGCTGGCCGGCATGGCCGCGCTCAGGGCGCGCGCGGCGGCAGCACGGTCAGCCTTGCAGTGGCCGACCGGCCCACGACGCCGGGACGATACATGTCCTCGACCTGGGCGCCGGGCAGGACATAGCTGCCGGGTGTCACCGCCCGGGCGATGTAGGCGACGGTGCGCGGCGCACCGGACAGATCCAGGGCCGCCACAAAGCGATCGTCGCGGGCCTCGGCGGTGCGCAGGCCCTCGAGCACGCCGGCCCAGGCGAACGGTCCGGGCGCCGTGTCCGAGCCGGTGGGGCTGGCCCCGTCCTCGGGCCGCAGCGCGCCCTCGACCTCGAGGCCTGCCGGCAGCAGGTCGACCAGGATCGCCGGCACGGTGCGCGCACCCTCGGACCGCACCGAGAGCACCACCACCACGCGGGTGCCCTGCGCCAGGCTGCCCAGATCGACCGCACTGCCGTCCAGCGCGCGCACCGACTTGGCGATGGTCAGCCCGCGCGCCAGCGGGCCCGGATCGGCCAGGGGAACGCCGGTCACCGAGACCGTCCGCCAGATCGGACCGGTTCCGCGATTGGTCAGGGCCAGTCCCGAGCCGATCCGCGCGGGGTCGATCACCAGGCGCGGCAGCGGCGCGGGCGCGGCGCCCCCGACGGCCACGGCTGGCTGGCCGGTGTGACGGAACATCGAATGCGCGGCCAGCACCAGCCACGCCTTTTCCTGGGTCATCAGGCTGTCGGCGTCGGGCGCGGTCCGCGAGAGCATGGTGGCCACGCGGGCGGCGGTTTCGGGCTGTCCGGCCTCGACCGCCAGCATCAGCACACCCGCCATGTCGCGCACGGGGCTCTGGTACCAGTCGCCCTCATTGCGGTGCCCCAGGGCTTGCTCGGCCTTGCGGAAGGCTTCGCGGGCGCGGGCGCGATCGCCCAGATGCGCCAGGGCCGCGCCGACCTGGGCGCGGGCGAGGGGGGATGGCTCGGCCTCGAGGCGTGCATCCGCCCAATAGCGCAGCTGGCCGATGTCGGCCTCCCCGCCTTTGGCCATCACATAGAGGGCATAGGCCGCGGACCGGCTGCGCAGCCTTTCGGTCGTGTCGGGGTTTCCGCGCCACGGGTCCACCGCGAACCTATAGCCGCTCTCGGCCCAGTCATCGGCCCGCACCACCGGCCGCAGGCCCCGATAGGCCAGCGCCATGGGCGCATCGGGCACCGCATAGCCCGCGTCCTTGGCGCGGCGCAGGAAGTCGACCGTGTAGGCGCCCAGCCAGGGTGCGGCGGCGTTGTCCCCCTCGGCCCACAGGCCGAACGAGCCATCGTCGGACTGCCGGTCGAGGATGCGGTTGATGGCATCCTGGACCCGTGCGCGCAGGCGCGGATCGTCCGCCCGCCCGCCAGCCGACGCCAGCTCGCCCGAATACAGCAGCGGCATCGCGACTGACACCAACTGCTCGGTGCAGCCATAGGGATAGCGCTCGAGGCTGTCAAAGATCGGCCCGGGGTCGAGCCCGCGCAGCGCCGAATAGGACACCGAGGCGCGCACCGTGCCGGGCTGGAAGGCCTGCCATGCCGCCGAAGTCAGGGTGAAGGCCGTGGCCGGCGCCTGGGCGTTCGTGCTGGTCTCGGTCACCGCCATCCAGGCCGGGCGGGCCTGGATCGGATAGCCGCGGGTGACCCGGAAACCGCCCGGTCCGGTGATGGTCATGGTGACCTCGCCGAGGCCGGCTGCGGGCGCGGAAACGGGGAACACCGCCATGGTGCGCTGGGCGCGGTCGAGGGTGAAGGTCTGGGCCGCCGCCGCCGCGGCGGTGGCGCCCGAGCCGGCCACCGTCACGGTGTAGGGACCCGGCCGCCCCTCGACATTGTCCAGCAGCAGCGTTGCCTGCGCCGCATCGCCGGGCGCCAGGAAGCGCGGCAGCGTCAGGTCGGCAACGACCGGATCACGGACCGTCAGCGGTCGCGCTAGCGAGCCGACCGCCCGCTGCGACCATGCCACGGCCATCAGCCGCAGCTGGCCGTTGAAGTCGGGGATGTCGAGCTCGATCGTGGCGCGCCCGCCCTCGACCGTGACCACACCCGAGAACAGCGCCACCGTGCGGGTCGGCACCACGGTGAGGGCCTCGCCGCCAATGCCGCCATCCCCGCCGGCCCGTGTTTCTGCGGCGGCATCGAGGTTGGGGTTCAGCAGCCGCCCATAGTCGTCGCGCAGGTCCACCGTCAGCGCACGCCGGCCATGATACCAGTCGGGCGCATCGGGGCTCTCGAAGCGGGTGATCTGGAGGATGCCCTCGTCCACGGCCGCCAGGGTCAGGTGCACACGGTCGCCCGACGGCACACCGCGCACGCGGATCGGCACCGACAGGCGCTGGCGCGGGACGACCTTCTCGGGCAGCGTCAGTTCGACCTGAAGGGTGCGGTCGGCCATGTCGATGGGAACATAGCCGACACCCACCGCGCGCCGCGGGATCGGCCGCTCGGTCGCGCTGCGCGGGGTCATCACCGTCACCAGGACGTGCGCTCCCGCGCCCCAGCTCTCGTCGCTGCGCAGGTCCACCATGTTGGTGCCCGAACGCAGCGAGACGGTCCGCAGGGCCACCACCTCGTCGGTGGCGACCACGATCTGGGCCTCGCCGGCATAGGGCGAGCGGATGCCCAGGCGCACATTCTGGCCGCGCCGGACCGGCTGGTCGGGCACATCGACCTGGACCGTGTCGGGCGTCTCGCGGTCCTCCTGGGTGGCGCCCCAGTTCCAGCCGGCGGTAAAGCGCAGGCTGGTCTCGACACCGCTGGCGTCGTCGCGCACGATCAGCCGATAGCGGCCATCATCGCTCATCCGCCGCGCCAGGGTGGCGGGCCCGCCTGCACCTACGTCCAGGGTTCCGGAAATCACCGGCCGGTCGCGGAAGTCCGAACGCCAGCGCCACTCGCCGTCCTGCATGTACCAGTCATAGGTCCATTCCTCCTCGACCAGCGTCCACGAGAGGCCGCGTCGCGCCTGCGGGGCGCCGGCGGCGTCCAGCGCCACCACCTCAAAGCGCGCCTCGGCATTGCGGTCGACCTGTCGGTTCTCGAACACCGGGCGGATGCCGACATAGAGGGGGGCCGTGCGCACCGGCAGGGTGATGCGGTCACCGACGGCCCGGCCGCCGGGCTCGGTCACCTCGACATCCAGCCGCGCCATCAGCGGGCGCAGGGACTCAAGGTCGGCCGGCGGGGCATAATCCAGCACCGCCCGCCCTTGGGCGTCGGTGACGGCCGAACCCACCGTATCGATGATCTGATCGGCAAAGGCGTCTTCCTCGCGGCCGAACGCAAAGCCGGCAAAGCGCTCGAAGGGGCGCGGATCGGCCATCAGGCGCCCTGATCCGTCGACCCGCAGGCCGGCCCCGGGCGCACCATAGAGGAATTGGGCGTCGACCGAGACGGCCCGCGAGGTGCCGGGCAGCAGCGGGCCGACTTCGGCGTCGACCTCGACCTTCAGGCGCTGGGGCACGAAGTCCTCGACCGCAAAGCCGACCTTGCCGGCGGGCGTGGTCTCGCCATCGGCGGTGACCTCGGCCGTCCACATGCCGCGCGGGGCCGTCGAACTCAGCGCGTAATCGATCTGCAGGGCACCGCCATGGCTGGCGGTATCGGCACGCAGCTTGGTGGCCTCGGTCCCATTGGGGCGGCGCAGCACCAGCGTCGCCCCACGCGCGCCCAGGGCGCTACCGTCCCGATCGCGCACCAGCCCGGTCAGGCGCACCGTCTCGCCGGGACGATAGACGCCCCGCTCGGTGTACAGGAAGGCGTCGGCGCCGCGCGGGCGCGCACGTCCTTCGACCGCGCGGCTCGACAGGTCCACGGCCGGACGCTCGAGGTCCAGCGCCGCAAAGTCCGACGCCTGGCCATAGGCCATGACATAGCGCGCCCGGTCGGGCCCCTCGCCGCGCATCAGGGCCGCTTCGAAACGGACCCGGCCCTCGCCGGTGGTGGTGCCTTCGGACAGCAGGTCGTTGTTGGCCCCCAGCAGCGCCACGCGGACCCCGCCCAGCGGCCGGGCGCTGGCGATCGAGCGGACCACCACATCAAGCCCGCTAGAGCCCTGGAAGGTCTGGATGGCCATATCGGTATTGACGATCCAGCGGCTTGCGGCGGCCGGGGTGTCGCCATTGGCGCCGCGCAGGCCTGCGCCGGGCCCGGCATCGCGCACCCGCACGACATAGGCGCCCGGATCGCCCGCCCGCAGCACCGAACCCAGCGGAAAGACAGTGGTCGCCGGCGCGTTGCGTTCGCCGCGGACCGCCACGGTGCCCTTCCAGATCGGCACGCCGACATCGGCGCCGGCCTCTTCGAAGCTGTAGAAGTTCCAGTCGCCTTCGGACACGGCGGTGCCGGGGTCGATGGACTGGCGGCCCAGGATGCGGTCGCCGACGCGCAGCACCTCGACCTCGAGCCGCGAGACATTTACCGTCTCGATGCCCAGCCCGTCCGCTTCGGCGCGCGGCAGGATGGTGCCCCGGCCGGCAAAGCCGACAAAGGTCGGGCGGTCACCAAAGGCCACCGTGACGGTTTCCGAGCGCGGGGTGCGCTCCTTGCCGCCGGCCGCGGGCACTCCTTCGCGCACCACGACCTCGCGGTCCGGCTGGAAGCCCAGGCCCGAAAGGCAGACCTGACGGTCCGAGACCTCGGCCGTGACCGGCGCGGCCGGGGTGATCTGGAAATAGTCGACATAGTTGACGCCGGGGTCGAGCGGCATCGAGAACTCGAAGCAGGCGCGCGGGATCGCGGTGGTGGTGTCAGTCCGAAGGCGCACGAACTGCATGCCCCGCACGACGCGGGCCCCGGCGCGCGGGGCACTGGCGGGCCGAACGCCCTCGAGCGGCACCCCGTCCTGCGCCGCCAGGATCACCGCGGGCGCGTCGGCCGGCCCGGTGCGCGCCACGGCCGCACCCATCCACAGTCCCGACAGTGCCGCCGCACCTGCAAGGATCCAGGCATTGATCTGCATGTCCCACCCATCGCACGGGCCATCATCACGGGCCCGTTATCCTTTGATCCTTCTATGGTTTTTCAGGTGTCCGCAAGGTGGCCGCCCACGCAAACCCAATCTTTCCTGCGCACACGCAGCGTTTGGGAGCCCCGAACGGGCCGGTGCGGCAGGGCAGGTGCAGCGCACACCGCGCTATTGTGCGGTGCAACCACATGGACCATCGTCGGGTTGACGGGATGGTCGGGGCCGAAACGGACCCGGCGCGCATTAACCACGCCTCCACCAAAGGGGGCGAGCTTGGTCGGCGGACAACGGACAGGCCGTGCGGTGCGCGGCCCCGTCCCGCAGGCCGGAGAACCGCGATGATGTACGCCCTCTACGAGTTCAACCGGGTCGCGATGCAGCCCCTGCGCTGGGCGGCGCTGACACAGGGCCACTGGCTGCGCGGGGCGGGCCAGGCCTTTGCCGACACCCCGGTCGGGCGCAACATGGGCGCGGCCGCCGATCTGGTCGAGCGGGTGACCCGCCGCTATGCCAAGCCCGAGTGGATGCTGCCGACGACGCAGGTGAACGGGGTCGAGGTCGCCCAGAC
>DBAV01000160.1:4327-4507 GCA_002291875.1 Hyphomonadaceae bacterium UBA1001 | reverse complement strand
CGATGAACGACCTGCCCCTCGCCCCGCTGGCCCCCGCCGCCCCGCGCGCGCCCGGCCCCAATGCGCCCACCGCCGAGACGGTGCTGTCGGTCGAGCACTTCACCGACCGTCTGTTCGCGTTCCGCATCACGCGCCCGCCGACCTTCCGCTTTCGGTCTGGCGAGTTCGTGATGATCGGGC
>DBAV01000160.1:0-3998 GCA_002291875.1 Hyphomonadaceae bacterium UBA1001 | reverse complement strand
GGCGAGTTCGTGATGATCGGGCTGGAGGTCGGCGGGCGGCCCCTGCTGCGGGCCTACTCGATCGCCAGCCCCGAATGGGACGAGGCGCTGGACTTCTATTCGATCAAGGTGCCGGACGGGCCGCTGACCTCGCGGCTTCAGGCGATCGCGCCCGGTGACACGGTGCTGCTGGGCCGCAAGCCGGTGGGCACGCTGGTGCTGGATGCGCTCGAGGGCGGCGAGAACCTCTGGCTGTTCGCGACCGGCACCGGCATTGCCCCGTTCGCCAGCATCGTGCGCACGCCCGAGACCTATGCCCGCTTCGCCCGCGTCCTGCTGGTCCACACCTGCCGCGAGGCGGCCGAACTGGCCTGGGGCGACAGGCTGGTCGCGGCCACCCGCGCGGACGACCTGGTGGGCGAGGAGGCCAGCGCCCGCCTGCATCACATCACCTCGGTCACGCGCGAGCCCTGGCCCCTGACGGGCCGGATCACCACCATGATCGACGATGCACGGCTGTTCGAGGCCGCCGGCCTTGCGGCCGCGGGGCTCGACCCCGCGCGCGACCGGGTGATGATCTGTGGTTCGATCGAAATGCTGAACGACCTCAAGGCGCGCTGCGAGGCGGCCGGCCTGGTCGAAGGCTCGAACGCCGCACCGGGGCACTTCGTGGTCGAAAAGTCCTTTGTGGGATAGGGCGTCGAACCGGAAACCCGCGCGCGACCCTCAGCTGCTGGGCCCGCGTTCGCGCAGCCAGTCGCTGACGGCGAACAGATAGTCGCTGTGGGTCAGGTGCTCCGGGTCCAGCCTTCGCGGCGCCAGCAGCCTGCCCACTTCCCTGCGAAACCGGTCGAAATCCGCGGTCAGGGCCACCGCGCCGGGAAGCGGGGCTTCGCCAGCCCGCCTGTGGTCCGACAGCCAGTCCCGTACGCAACGGATGGCCTGGGCAGGCTCATTTTCGTGGGTATCTACATCCTGGCCGCTGATGTCGGACAGGGTGCGGTCATAGCGATGGAGCTCGGCATCGAGGATCAAGGCCCGTTTCTGCTTCTGCCGCCGGTCCCCGAAAAGCCGTGCACCGAGGTGAATGCCCAGTTCCAGCGGCATGTTGAAACGCGGAAGCCCCCCAGGCGCGACTTCGACCCGCGACAGGTCGTGAATGCCAAAGTCGCAAGATCCGATCATGCGCGCGATCCTGTCGACGCGGACCTCGGCCCCATCGTTCGCGTCGAGCGCACAGACAGGGCGGTAACCGACGGCAAGGATCGTAAAGACCATCGCCCTCAGGATCGGAGCGAACTGGTCGTCGAATGGGCAATTGATGAATACCGACCGGCGGCTTTCGCTCTCAGCTCGCGGCCTTGTCGCCACGTTCCTTCTCCGAAAGCGCACGCAGCCCGTCGCGAATGTCGTCGGCCAGGGCACTGCGCCGACCCCTGACAGGTTCGATCCGAACCCCGCGATAGACGAAGCTCTCTGACTTCGGCTTGACCGGGGATCGACGCGCCCTGGACGCGGTGCCCGCGACGCCGCTGCTTTCGGTTCGGAATTTCATGATCAGATTATGTGATCGCTCACACTCAGCCGCAAGTGAAATCGGGTGCAGCCGCCTTTGTTCGAGGACCGCGCGCCGCGGCGCCCGCACGATGGTCAACCCAGCCGCCGCACCAGCCCGTTCGCCACCAGCCGCTCGAGGATTTCCACCCCCAGCAGCGCACTGCCCTTGCGCAGGTCGTCGGCGGTCACCCACCAGGCCAGGCCATTGTCGACCGAAGAGTCCTCGCGCACCCGCGACACGAAGGTGGCGAACTCGCCCACCGTCTCGACCGGGGTGACAAAGCCGTCATCGTCGGACTTGTCGACCACCATCAGCGCCGGCGCCTCGCGCAGTTCGGCGCGCGCGTCAGCCACCGCGATCTCGTCCTCGAATTCGGCCACCACCGTGGCGCCCGAGGCGGCGAACACCGGCACCCGCACGCACGAGGCCGCCACCTTCAGCCGCGGGTCGATCAGGCGCTTGAGCTCGGCGACCAGGCCGAACTCGGCCGTGGTGGCGCCGCTGTTCATGGTGTCGCCCACCCGCGGCAGGACGTTGAAGGCGATCTGCTTTTCGAACACCTCGCGGGTGGGCGGATCGTTGACGAAGATGCCGCGCGTCTGGGACCACAGCTCGTCCATCCCCTCACGCCCGGTGTCCAGCACGCTCTGATAGGTCGACACCACCACACGCCGGGCGGTCCAGCGCGTGTGCAGCGGCGCCAGGCTGGCCGCCACCATCGCCGCCGCCGGGCCCGGGCAGGCCACCATGCGCGAGGCGGGCAGGGTGTCCAGCAAATGCGCGTTCACCTCGGGCAGGACCAGCGGCACGCGCGGGTCCAGCCGGTGGGTGTCGGTCAGGTCGATGACCACCACGCCCGCCTTGGCCAGGCGCGGGGCCTGGGTGCGCGCCAGGTCGCCGCCCGCGCACACGATCGCCGCGTCGACGCGCGTCGGTTCAAAGCTCTCGGCGTCCTCGACCTTCAGCGTGGCGTCGCCAAAGCTGACCGGGTGGCCGACCATGTGGCGCGCATCCAGCGCATGCACCCGCTCGAGGTCGACCAGGCGCTCTTCCAGGATGGTCAGGACTTCACGGGCGAGGTCGTTGGTGGCGCCCATCAGGGCGAGGCGGATGGTCATGGGCTCTCCGGACGGGATGGACAATCAGAGGTGGGCCAGCACGGCGTCGGTCATCGCCGTCGTGCCCAGCGTGCCGCCCAGATCGGGGGTGCGCGCGCCGGCGTCCAGCGCCCGTGCCACCGCGGTGCGCACCGCCGCGCCCGCATCCGCACGCTCCAGCGACAGCTCCAGCGCCATGGCCAGCGACAGGATCGCCGCCAGCGGATTGGCGATGCCCTGGCCGGCAATGTCGGGCGCCGAGCCGTGCACGGGCTCGTAAAGGCCCGGCCGCCCCGCCTCGCCCAGCGCCGCCGACGGCAGCAGGCCGATCGAGCCGGTCAGCTGGGCCGCCTCGTCCGACAGGATGTCACCGAACAGGTTGTCGGTCAGGATCACGTCAAAGCGGGTGGGCGCGCGCACCAGCTGCATGGCGGCATTGTCGGCATACATGTGCTCGAGGGCGACATCGGCGTATTCGGCGGCGTGCAGGGCGCTGACCTCCTCGCGCCACAGCACGCCGGTTTCCATCACATTGGCCTTCTCGCAGCTGGTGACGTGTCCGCGCCGCGTGCGCGCCAGTTCAAAGGCGACGCGCGCAACCCGACGGATTTCGGCGCTGGTGTAGACCTGGGTGTCCACGGCGCGGCGCTGGCCGTCGGGCAGGGTCTCGATGCCGCGCGGCTGGCCGAAATAGACCCCGCCCGTCAGTTCGCGCACGATCACGATGTCCAGGCCCGCCACCACCTCGCGTTTCAGGGTCGAGGCGTCGGCCAGCGGCGCAAAGCACAGCGCCGGGCGCAGATTGGCGAACACCTGCATGTGCTGGCGCAGCGCCAGCAGGCCCGCCTCGGGCCGCAGCGCCCGCGCCACGCCGGCCCATCCGGGCCCCCCGACCGCCCCCAGCAGCACCGCACCCGCGTCCGACGCGCGCGCCAGCGTGTCGTCGGTGACCGGCACGCCATGCACGTCGAGGCTGGCACCGCCCACCAGGCCCTCGATGACCCGCAGGTCGGGCGCGACACGGCCCAGCACCCGCATCGCCGCCGCACACACCTCGGGCCCGATGCCGTCACCGGCAAGCAGCAGAATGGACGTTCCAGACATCCCCGCGCCTTAGCCGCGATACCCACCCCGCGAAAGTACCCCCCGCGCACCCTCCCTGTGAGGGAGGGTCGGGTTTTGCGCAGCGAAACCCGGGGTGGGAGGGGTGGGGGTGAAGCGAGACGGCGCAGCCTGAGCCCTATCCTGCTCCTCTCCCACCCCTCGCTGCGCTCGACCCTCCCTCACCGGGAGGGTGGACCGCGACCGCCCCGTCTGCCCCGCACCAAAAAAACCGAGCATGGCACCCTCCCTGTGAGGGAGGG